>JAEPNQ010000061.1 GCA_017643305.1 Marinibacterium sp.
ACATGCCGCCCTATCTGGGTGATCAGGACCTTTGGGCCGATGACACCGCGTTGCAATTCTGGGTCGGCAAAATGGGCGGGGCGAGCGCCATGCCACACCTGTCAGCTGCGGGCCACAGGGCCGGGCGCGAGGACGTGTTCACCAAGGCCGACCAGGCCAACCGCTTCCCACCCGAGGCCAAACCATTCGACCGCTACGGCATGCGCGTGAACCAGGTAGAGTTTCACCCGGCCTATCACGACCTTATGGCACAGGCGGTCGGTGACATGCACCACAACTACGCATGGCATCACGAAGGCAACAATGGCCATCTGGGACAGGCGGCGCTGACCTATATGTTCACCTAGCCCGAAGGCGGTGTGCTGTGCCCGATGTCAATGATCTATTCCGCCATCCCCATACTGCGCGCCGATCCAGACCTTGCGCAGGAATGGCTGCCGCGCATCCTGTCACGGGACTATGACCCGCGCGATCTGCCCGTATCAGAGAAAACCGGCGCAACGCTCGGCATGTTCATGACCGAAAAACAGGGCGGGTCGGATGTGCGGGCGAACACCACCTATGCCGTGCCGGGGGATGATGGGCACTGGCGGCTGACCGGGCACAAGTTTTTGTGTTCCGCACCAATGTCCGATGCCTTCCTTGTGCTGGCTCATACCGAAGGCCGGGGGCAGTCCTGTTTCCTGGTCCCGCGCTGGCGTCCGGACGGCACGCGCAACGCCCTGTTCCTGCAACGGCTGAAGGACAAGCTGGGCAACCGGTCCAACGCATCGTCAGAGATGGAGTTCCACGACACTTGGGGCCAGATGTTGGGCGAAGAAGGGCGCGGCATCCGCGTGATCATCGACATGGTGATCGGCAACCGCATCTTCTGCGCCATGTCATCAGCGGGCATGATGCGGCAGGCGCTGGTGCAGGCGTTGCACCACACGACCCACCGCAGCGCATTCCAGAAACGATTGATTCAGCAACCGCTGATGCAGAACGTTCTGGCCGATATGGCGGTGGAAACCGAAGCCTGCCTTGCCCTTGGTCTGCGAATTGCCCACGCGATGGACCAGCCCGACGACCCCGCCGAGGACGCGCTGGCCCGGATCGGCACGGCGGTGGCGAAATACTGGAACTGCAAACGCTGTCCGTCGCTGGTGGTCGAGGCGCTCGAATGCCATGGGGGGCCGGGGTATGTTGAAGAAAGCCTGATGCCCCGGCTTTATCGCGAGGCACCCGTGAATTCGATCTGGGAAGGCTCTGGCAACATCATGGGGCTGGACGTGCTGCGGGCGATGTCCCGCGAACCCGCCAGCATGACCGCCGTTTTGGCAGAGGTCGAACGCGCACGGGGCAATGACCCCCGTCTGGATGCCGCCATCGACGCCCTGCGCGATGAGCTGTCCGACCCGGAAGAGATCGAAGCGCGCATGCGCATTGTCACCGAGTTGATCGCACTGACCCTGCAAGGGGCTTTGCTTACCCATCATGCGCCAAGCGCGGTGGCGGAAGCCTTCTGCGCCAGTCGCCTCGGTCCCGCCTGGCGGGGGTCGTTCGGGACGTTGCCCAAGGGCACGGATCTGGAGGGGTTGATAGAGCGGGCGTTGCCTGCGGCCTGATCTTAGCCGCTCGACGACCGCTCCGTACACCCGCCTGCGGCCTGCGATACGGTCAGGGAATTGCCGACCAGACCAACGCTGTTGGTGTAGCTGTTCACGTTCTCTGCCCCCGATGGTGGGGTCAGGCCGAACCGGACAGCGACCTGGCCAGGGCGGGTGCGGCTGGGGCCGGGGGACTGCAGCACATAAATACGCTGGCTTACCGGGCGGCCCATCTGGCTGCGGGCGAAGATCGACGCACCACACCAGTAAATAGCGTTTTCGGTGAACTCTGCGATCACCTCGAACGATTTGTTGTCCAAGGGATAAGCCTGGTAACGACTTTCATTTCCGGCCTGCGCGGACCCGCTGCACAGCAGCGCAGCCGCCACAGCCCCGGGAAAGAAAAAAGATTTAACGAACATTGAA
Source organism: Marinibacterium sp. (assembly GCA_017643305.1). GTDB lineage: Bacteria > Pseudomonadota > Alphaproteobacteria > Rhodobacterales > Rhodobacteraceae > HXMU1420-2. The sequence continues at coordinate 2,016 of JAEPNQ010000061.1, forward strand.
CAACCTCCTGTTTTGCTTACGAGCGAAGGGAGGGTTCAGATCAATAAAGCGGGATCGGCCCAGTCGGATCGGGTAGGCTTGCAGTCAGTTGAAGCCACATTTGGGCCGCTCGCCATACAAATGATGTGATTTGCCAAGGGGTTCACCCTATGGTCAGACGGGGCCCGTGGGTCAGAAGACCCCATTTTCGGCAGGTTTGCGACGGCTTGGATGCTTTGCCACGCAACTAAGCGCACGCTAAGAAAATCTGCACGCAACGTTCCCACGCGATCAAACAGAACTCAGACCTGCACCACGTGACGTGCGCCTTTGGCTGGCGGTGTTTCAGGCGGGCCTGCAAAGCATTGCGCCGTCGCCATCCAGCGGGCAGCGACCGGTCCGGTAACCTTCAGGTCGGTGTCAGCAATGTTGCGGACCTGGGTCACGACCTGCGCAAATGCAGTGGCAGCACCTTCGATCATGTTGTCCGCGTCTTCACCAAACTCCCACAACTCGCCAGACGGGGCAGTCAACCGGAGCAGCGGCATCTGTTCGGGCATGTCCAGCCCCTGCACCTTGTGCGACCAGCCGAACGTATTCACCCCAAGAATAACAATGTTTCGGATGCGATCGGTGTCCTGCCGGTTGACGCCGAGCTGGTCGAACACCTCATGCCCATGCGCCCAGGTTTCCATCTGCCGTGCGGTGATGGAGGACCGCACTGACATGTCCGGTCCGGCCCATTTCACGCGCGTTTTCGGATCGGCCTGGGCCCAGCGTGTGCCCATGTCACGATAAAGCGTTTGCCAGGCTTTGAAGAGGGTTGGACCGCGTTCTTCGATCTCTGCATTCTCGAACGGGCGCATGCCGCTCTGCATGCCTTTCATCGCACGCGCCAGCAGGTCAGCAAAGGTGTCGGGGTCGGTCAGGGACAGGTCCGCAGCGCGGTTCCAGAAATGCAGGTGCACAATTACGTCATTGATTGTCCAGCCTTTGAACTGCGTCGCGCGGTCCCAGTCGGCTTCGGGCAGGTCCTGCAACAGGTCGGCTAGGGCATCACATTCTGCTTTGAAATCGTGGGCTTGCTGCATGGTGGTCTCTCCTGTTTCCAGCCGTTCAAGCGCTGGTTTCTTCGATTTCGACCATAACGTCGCCAGAGGCGAGTTGTTGGCCCGCTTTGACGTGCACGGCTTCGATCCGCCCATCGACGGCGGCGGTAATCTGGTGTTGCATCTTCATGGCTTCCAGCACGGCCAGCGTCTGGCCCTTGGTCACCGCAGCCCCCGGTTCGGCCATCAGTTCCAGTACCAAACCCGGCATGGGGGCAACCACGCGGCTGCCGTCGGCCTCATCTTCGCCCTGCCGCCCGGCACGCAGGCGAGCGAAGGCAAAGCGGTTGGCGCCAACCGCCAGATGCAGGGTGGCACCGGCAAGGCTCCAGACCGCGTCGACCGTTGCGCCATCAACGCGGGCGCGCACGGTATGGTCACCAGTTTGCAGGATATGCACGGCAATTTCCGCGCCATCGACCGTTACGATCCAGCCATCCGGCGTTGCCACGACACGCAACTCATGGACCGCCTCGCCCAACGCCAGCCGTTGCAGGCGGGGCAGCAACGGTGCACTGGACCAATGCAACAGTTCGGGCGCGACAAACACGGCTTGCGCGCAGGCAGCGTTGCGGTCCCGTTCGGCCCCCAGCGCAGCGGCCAGCGCCAGATCGGCGCCGGAGGCCTCCGGCGCGGTGACGCCGTCTGGATAGGCTTCCTCCAGCAAGGCTGTGGTTGCCTGTCCCGCGACCAAGGCAGGCTGGCCCAGCAGGTCGTCAAGAAAGGCGGAGTTTGTGGGCACGCCCAGCAGCACCGTATCACGCACGGCCTTGCGCAACCGGCTGAGCGCGGCGCTGCGGGTCGGGCCGCTGGCGATGATCTTTGCCAGCATCGGGTCATAAAACGGGGATACGTCCTGCCCGGTGCGGACCCCGCCATCGATGCGTATGCCCGTGCCTTCGGCCGGATGCCACAGCGCGATATTGCCAGTGGCAGGCAGGAATTCATTGGCCGGTTCTTCGGCGTAAAGCCGGACCTCGATGGCGTGGCCCTGCAGTTGCACATCCTCCTGTGCCAAAGGCAGCGGGTCGCCCTGTGCCACGGCAATCTGCAGCGCCACAAGGTCCAGACCAGTGACCAGTTCGGTCACCGGGTGTTCCACCTGCAGGCGGGTGTTCATTTCGAGGAAGTAGAATTCTCCCGCGCTGTCGAGCAAGAATTCCACCGTGCCCGCCCCGCGGTAATCCACCGCGCGTGCAGCTTCGACTGCCGCCTGCCCCATGCGAGCGCGCAGGTCCGGCGTCATGACCGGACAGGGGGCTTCCTCCACCACTTTCTGATGACGGCGCTGCACGGAGCAGTCGCGTTCGCCCATGTGGACGACAGTGCCGTGGGCATCGGCAAAAACCTGAAACTCCACGTGGCGCGGGCGCAGGATGGCTTTTTCCAGGATCAGGTGGCCGGAGCCAAAGGCGTTTTCTGCCTCCGACCGGGCCAGCGCCAGCGCATCGGCCATATCGCCCGGCTGCGGGACCAGCCGCATGCCGCGCCCGCCACCCCCGGCAGACGCCTTTACCATGACGGGATAGCCGATGTCCGCGGCCGCGCGGGTCAGAGTATCGGGCGATTGGTCTTCACCTTCGTAGCCAGGCACGCAAGGCACGCCCGCTGCGATCATCAGCCGCTTGGCTTCGGCCTTGCTGCCCATTGCGCGGATGGCCTGCGCGGGCGGACCGACGAAAACCAGCCCAGCGGCGGCTACGGCTTCGGCAAAGTCGGCATTTTCGGACAGGAAGCCATAGCCGGGGTGAATGGCCCCTGCCCCAGTCTGTTGCGCTGCCGCGATAATCCGGTCACCGCGCAAATAGCTTTCGCCGACCGGCCCAGCTCCGATCTGCACGGTTTCGTCAGCCAGCAGCGTGTGCGGCGCGCCTGCGTCGGCCTCCGAACACACGGCCAATGTTTTCAGGCCCAGTGCCTTGGCGGTGCGAATGACGCGACAGGCAATTTCACCCCGGTTCGCAACCAACAGCGTGTCAAAAGCCATCATTCATCCTCCGCCCAGTTGGGCTTGCGTTTGTCAAAGAAGGCGCCAATGCCATCGCGCGCTTCGTCCGACAACATGCGGTCGGCAAACGCCTCTGCCGCGTGCTGTCTCTGTTCGTCGCGGGTCTGGAACGGCATACAAGCCAACTGCTGTTTGATCGAGGCCAGCGCACCCGGCGCGACGCCCGAAATGAGCTCGCGTTGTGCATGCAGGGCGGCGTCCAGCGCGTCGGTATCTACCGCAACCTCATCCAACAGCCCCAGCCGCAGCGCTTCATTCGCTTTCAGTCGCGCACCAGTCATCATCAGTTTGCGGGCGGTTTGCAGGCCCAGTCGGCGCAACACAAAGGGGGCAATCTGCGCCGGTGTCAGGCCGATGCGCACTTCGCTGAGGCCAAACAACGTGCCATCCGTGGCAATCACATGGTCGCCGCAGCAAGCCAGCCCCATGCCGCCCGCCATAGCCGCGCCTTCGATGGCCATGACCGTGTATTGCGGCAGGCTCGCTACGGCGTCGAACAGGTCGGCCGCGCGCAGGCTCATCCGCACGACCTCCGCCCGATCGGTACCGCCGGATTGGAAGCCTTCGCGGAAGGATTTGAGGTCACCCCCAGCGCAGAACACCCCGCCATGGCCCCGGAAGATCACGCCTCGCACCGTGCGATCCTCGCGCAGCGCCGCGCAGAGCTTCAGCAAGTCAGTGACCCGCGCATCGGTCAGCGCGTTGCGGTTTTCGGGTGTGTTGAACCAGACCGTCAACCAGCTGCCAGACTGGTCGAGGTCGAGCGCGTGGAGAGTGGGAAGAACAGACGCCATCAGAACCGTGCCACGCCGTAGCTGTTTTCGCGCACGGTGCGGCGGCGGCCTTCCAGTGCGGTTTCAAGGCAGAAGGCCAGCACGCGGCGGGTGTCGCGCGGGTCGATCACCCCGTGGTCGAGGCATTGGCCCGAGGTGTAAAACGCATCCTCCTGCCCGCCAAAGACGGATTTGATCATCTCCGATTGCTGGGCAAGCTGGGCTTCGTCCAGCTCCAGCCCTTTGCGCTTGGCACCGACGCGGGCGACCATTTCCATCGTACCAGCGGCCTGGTCGCCCCCCATCACCCCGGTGCGGGCATTGGGCCAGGCAAACAGGAAATCGGGGCGGTAGGCATAGCCCGACATGCCGTAATTCCCAGCCCCGAAACTGGCCCCGATATAGAGCGAAACACGCGGCACCTTGGCATTGGCGACAGCCTGAATCATCTTGGCGCCGTGTTTGATCATCCCGGCGTGTTCGTATTGCGTACCAACCATGTAACCGGTTGTATTATTGAGGAATATTAAAGGTGTATCTGACTGGTCACAGAGCTGGATGAACTGCGCAGCCTTGTTCGCACCTGCCGGATCTATGGGGCCGTTGTTCCCAATCAACCCCACAGGAATGCCGCAAATCGCAGCCTGGGCGCAGATGGTCGATGCGCCAAAATCCGGTTTGAAATCTTCGAAGACCGAGCCATCCACCACGCGCGCGACAACCTCCCTCACATCGTAAGGCGTGCGGTAATCGGTGGGCACCGCCCCGGCGATGTCATCTGACGGCAGAGCGGGCGGGTCAAAGGCGGGCACCGTGCGGTCCAGCAGACGGCGGTTCCAATCCAGCCGCGCGATCACGTCACGCGCCAGCTCAGCCCCATGAGCATCATCGTCGGCCAGGTACTCAACAAGGCCCGAGGTGGTGGCGTGCATCTCCGAGCCGCCAAGGTCGCGGTCATTGGCAACCTCCCCCGTCGCAGCATGCACCAGCGCGGCCCCGGCCAACGCTGCCATGCCGTTTTTGCGCACGCCAATCACGTAATCGGCCATGCCGGGCATATAGGCCCCGCCTGCGGTTGAGGGTCCGTGCAACACCACGACATTGGGAATGCCCGCGGCGCTCATCAATGCGAAGTTGCGAAACAGCGCGCCGCCCCGCGCCCAGCCTTCGACTTTGTATTCCACAAGGTTCGCGCCCGCGCTTTCCACCATATGAATGAAAGGCAGCTTGTGCCGGATGGCGGTTTCCTGAAGGCTCAGAACGATGTCGAGCGCCTTGGCACCCATCGCCCCGGCCTTGATCCCGGAATCGTCCACCAACACAGCGCAGCGCGTGCCCGAGACAAAACCGATCCCAGCAATCACAGAAGAGCCGGGCACGGATTTCTCTTCTGTCTTGGTGTCGACCATGTAGCCGCCCAGCGTGTGCATCTGCAACCATGGCATGCCAGGGTCCAAAAGGCGCGCCAGCCGTTCACGCGGGGTGATCTGGCCGCGCGCCTCCATCCGTTCGCGGCGTTGTTCGGATATGGCAACAGGCCGGGCTTCGAGGCTGCGGAGCCGGTCCACCAGCGCCAGCATGTCGGCACGGTTCTGGGCAAAATGGTCAGAGCCGGGCACGACGCGGGATTGAAAAGCCATCACAGGCCCCCTTCTTCGGAATTCACGATCAGCCCGGCCGGGATCTGCACGGGCTGGGCCAGCAGGCGTTGGGCATAGGCCTTGGCCTGCGCGTCATTGCGCAAGCTGGCCACACCACCACCGCCGAGTGCAGCATGCATCAGCAGGTTCATAGACTGGGTACCCGGCAGGTAAAAACGGTCAACTGGCCCCTGCACCAGATCACCAAAGGCATCGGCCAACGCCTGCGGCGTCAGGCTCGCCCAGATCCACGGCATATAGGCCGCATGCCGGGCGATAACGCCGATATTGGCCTTGTCGCCCTTGTCACCGGACCGGGCAAAAGCCAGCTCTTCAAGCCTGCGGGTGGTCAACTCGATGCCTTGCGCATCGGTGGGGGGCGGCGTAATTGCGTCGACTTGAGACAGGTCTCGGACAGATGGGGTGCAGGGTGTGTAGGCCACTGGCGTTTCCTCCAGCGTGACGGTCAGCGGCACGACAGAGGCAGACACGAGGAAGGAAAACAGCGCCACTACGGGCGACGGTTTCGGGCGGCCCGCGCCGGTGAAGCCATGCAGGCCGGGGGGCGTGGCCAGCGCCGCGCCAATGAATTCCTTCAGGAACAGTCCGACCGCGCGGGCATCATCATGGCGCACGGCCGCCTTGAGCGTGATTTCCTCATACGGGCCATCACCCGGACGGCCACCAAAGGTTTCCACGCAGGTTTCGCTGTAATCTGCTACACCCGTGCGGGTCAGCGTGGCGCGGGCGCGGTCCAGCGCGACCTGGGCATAGCTGGTGGCCTTGGTTCGAGCATCGGTGCCGTTGAAATGGAACACATACCCAGCGCGGTATCCGTTCATCGAGGTGGCCGAGACCTTTAGCAATCCGGTTGGGGGCCGTCCCTTAGCGCCGGCGACGCGCACCCGATCCGGTCCGTCCTGGGCGACCGTGACATCAGCAAAGTCGCAGACCACGTCAGGCAGGATATAGGCACGCGGATCGCCGATTTCGTACAGCATCTGTTCGATGGCAGCGGGAGGAGAGACGATACCCGTGGTGCCGGGCGGTTTGGTGAGAATGAACGTCCCGTCCGCCGCCATCTCTGCCACCGGGTAGCCGATATTGGCGATGTCGCCTGCCTCTTCCCAGTCGGTGAAATTGCCACCTGTCGATTGCGGGCCGCATTCCAGCAGGTGCCCGGCCAGCGATCCGGCTGACAGCAGGTCATGATCCTCGGTCTTCCAGCCAAAATGATACATGGCGGCGGCAAGCGTCAACGCGCTGTCCACGCAGCGGCCCGTGATGACGATGTCAGCGCCTGCCTGCAGCGCGGCCACGATTGGCGCGGCCCCTATATAGGCGTTCATCGAGGCCAGTTTGTCCTGCGGTGGCAGGGGATCGCCGGTGAACATCTCGGTCGCGTCGCCGAATTCGCCCGCGCGCAACAGCAAATCATCACCTTCCACCACAGCGACCCTCAAGGACAGGCCCTGCGCGGCGATCTTTTCCCGCAACGCGGCGGCGCAGGCTGCAGGGTTCACACCTCCGGCATTGGAAAGGACCTTGACGCCCTTGGCGGCAATGTCAGGAAGGTTGCGCGCCATCGCCTCTGAAACGAAATCGGTAGCATAGCCCAGCGACGCGTCTTTCATCCGGGCTCGCGCCAGAATCGACATGGTGATTTCAGCGAGGTAATCGAAAACGAGAAAATCCAGCCCCTCGACCGTCAGCAGTTGCGGCACGGACAGAGCAGTTTCTCCCCAGAATCCGCTGGCCCCACCGATACGGATTGTGCCTCCCACGCCATTTCCTCCCAAAATGACTAAACCGTCATGTTGGACAAGTTGTGTTGTTCAGGGCATGGCTCCGTCAATCCCTACGTTGCGTAGGTGGCTCAGTTTACCTGCCCATACGCCACACCCGCGGAGCGCGCCTGATACGGGCGCGGCGCTGGGTGGGTCTGGCAGGGCCGGACTATTCAACCCGATAGGCGAACCATCCAAGTTAAGTGTCGCGCACGCTGCCTTATCAGGCATTCCAGACAGTCAGTTCATCACTTGTCACCGTGATCGAACCGCCCCGGCAGGATTGGATCTTGTGTTGGCCCTTCGATCCGGTCGATTACGACATGACCCGGTGCAAGGACAATTCGTGGGCTTGCAGGCGGCGCATGTTTTCAGCGACCATAAGGCACGCGAAACCGCAAGGGGCCGCCCCGCAATGATTGCCTAGTTGATTTTCCTTTTTGTCGCCGCGCTGCAGCTCAGCGCGATCTGGTTCGCATGGCGAGCCATATCCGGCGCGCGCACGTCGGAGGGAGCGCTGGGCTGGGTCATCTTTCTGCTGGCGGTGCCTTGGCTGGCGGTGCCGATGTTCTTGTTTTTCGGGCATCACAGGTTTCGCCACTACGTGAAAGCCCGCCAAGACAGTGAGGAGGTCATGACCGGGGTGCGCGACTACGGCGCGCGCCATGCGCCGACCACACCACCCGCCTTTCCAATCCGCGCGTTCGAGGCCATTTCCGACATGCCGGTGGTGGGCGGGAACGATATGGTGCTGCTGGTCGATGGGCCCGCCACGTTCGACGCGATCTTTGCCGCCGTTGATGCGGCGCAGGATTACGTGCTGTTACAATTTTATATTGTGCGCGACGACCCCACCGGGCGGGCGTTGCTGGACCGGCTGGTTGCTGCAGCCCGGCGCGGAGTGACGGTGCGCTTTGTCTGTGACCCGATGGGCAGCGTGAAACTGTCCACGCAATACCTCGATGACCTGCGCGCCGCCGGGGTGCAGGTCATCGATCCCAGCGAGATGCGTGGGCCGAAAACACGGTTCCAACTGAATTTCCGGAACCACCGCAAGACGGTGATCGTGGATGGGGTGGTGGGCTTTACGGGCGGGCTGAACGTGGGTGAAGAGTATATGGGCCGTGACCCAGCCTTTGGCCATTGGCGCGATACCCATGTCAGGCTGCAGGGCCCGATCGTGTCGCAGTTGCAGCCGATCTTTGCCGAAGACTGGCACTGGGCCACAGAAAAGGCGTTGAATGGCGAACTCAACTGGGACTCAGGCCGGACCGAAGCTGACATGCCTGCCCTGATTGTGGCTACCGGCCCGGGCGACAGCATGGAAACTGGCGCCTTGTTCTTCTTTTCCGCCATTGCCAACGCGACCAAACGGATCTGGATCGCGTCGCCCTATTTCGTGCCGGACCGGGACGTGCTGACCGCCCTGAAACATGCCGCGCTGGAGGGGCTGGATGTGCGCATTCTGTTGCCTGAGGTGGCGGACCACCGGGTGCCATGGCTGGCGGCTTTTGCGTTTTTCGACGAAATCCGCGAGGCGGGCGTACAGGTGTGGCGCTATAACGATGGGTTCATGCACCAGAAGGCGATCGTGGTGGATGATGCTTTTGCCGCTGTGGGCACAACCAACCTGGACAACCGGTCCTTCCGCCTGAATTTCGAAGCGATGGCCGCGTTTTTCGACCCGCGCGCAGCGTCGGCGGTGGAACAGATGCTGGCCGCCGATTTCACCCGCGCCTACCAGCTGGAATAGCCATTGGCCGCGCAACCGCGGATGGTGCGGTTCGGCGCGCCAGTGTCGCGTTTGTTTGCCCCGATCCTGTGATGCGCCGTCCTCTCCGCCTGGTCAGTTACAACATCCGGAAGGCCGTGGGGCTGGACAGAAAGCGCGCGCCGGAACGCATTCTGGATGTGGTCAACCGACTGGAAGGCGACGTGGTTCTTTTGCAAGAGGCCGACCGACGCCTCGGCAACCGGCCCACCGCGCTGCCGATGGAGATGATCAAGGCCGAAACCGACTATACCGTTGCCCCGCTGGCCCCGAATGACGTGAGCCTGGGGTGGCATGGCAACGCCGTGTTGGTGCGCAAGGGGCTGACGGTGCAGAACACCGCACAGTTAGAGCTGCCGGGGCTGGAGCCGCGCGGCGCGGTCATGGTGCAGGTGGAGGACCTGACATTGATCGGCACGCATCTGGCCTTGCTGCGCCCTTGGCGGCGGCAGCAAATCCGAGCCATCCTGGACAGCCTGGATGACGACCAGAAAGCGCACAGCATCGTGGCCGGGGATTTCAACGAATGGTCCGATACGCTGGGGCTGGAGGACCTGATCGAAAGCCACGACATCGTGGCCCCCGGCAAGACATTTCACGCCAGCCGCCCGATAGCCGCGCTGGACCGGATCGCCCATGGCCACAAGCTAGAGATCGGCGATGCTGGGGTGGACCAGTCACCCAGAGCACGGGAAAGTTCCGATCATCTGCCGATCTGGGCTAATGTGGCACCCAAGGATGATGGCAAGGGCTGAGCGGGCGCAGCGCACAGGAAAACGCCAGGTCCGCGCCACAGCGTCGCTTTCCCCCCATATCCGGTCGGATCGGCTTGGCCCTTGACGCCCACCTTAGGCATAAACCCAACCAAACAGCTAAACCGAGGGCTACCCATGAAAACCCATCTCAAAGCACTGGTCGTTGGCGGCGGTGCCGTCGGGACATCGATTGCCTATCATCTGGCCCGCGCGGGGTGGGACGATGTGATGCTTTTGGAACGGGATGAACTGACATCAGGGTCGACATGGCACGCCGCCGGTCTGCTGCCGTTATTCAACATGTCCTATGCAACCACGCATATCCACCAGTACTCGGTCGAGTTCTACAAGACGCTGGAAGAAGAAACCGGGCTGAATGCCGGGTTCTCTGTGGTGGGGAACCTGCGCATGGCGCAGACACAGGAGCGGATGGATGAATACATGCTCTATGCCTCCACCGCCGAAACTTGCGGTGTGCCTTATGAATGGCTGAGCCCGAGCGATATCAAGGACCGCTGGCCGCTGGTGCGGACGGAGGACCTGAAAGGCGCGATTTATCACCCGACCGATGGCTACATTAACCCCGCCGACGTCACCATGGCGATGGCCAAGGGTGCACGCCAGCGAGGCGTAATCATCGAGCGAAAATGGCAGGTCGATGGCTATGAATGGACCGGGTCAGAATGGAAGGTTACGGTTACCAAGATGGTGGAAAAAGGCGGCAACCTCGTGCCGTCCGATGAACAGACGGTTCTGACCGCCGAACATGTGGTCACCGCTACGGGCAACCACGCCCAGCGTACCGCGCGGCTGCTGGGCATCAAGATGCCAGCGATTCCAGTGGAACATCAGTACATCGTAACCGAACCCGACCCGGCGCTGGTGGAGTACCGCAAAACCCATGGCGAACATCCCGTCCTGCGCGACGCGGATGCCAAGTGGTACGTGCGCGAAGAACGCGGTGGCTGGATCCTGGGCCCCTATGAACGCAACGCGCCTGCGCGGTTCGAATACGATGTGCCTGAAGCGTTCCGCGCCGACCTGTTCCCACTGGATCTGGAGCGGATCGAAGAAGAATACATGTCGATGATTCACCGCATTCCGTCCTCGGAAACCGTGGGTCTGAAGGACGATTATAACGGCCCGATCTGCTACACTCCCGATGGCAACCCGCTGGTCGGCCCAGCCCCGGGCCTGCGCAATATGTGGCTGGCCGAGGGTTTCTCTTTCGGGATCACAGCGGCGGGTGGCACCGGCTATTACCTTGCGCAGATTATGGTGGAGGGTGAGGCCGAGATCGACATGGCCTCGCTCGATCCCAAGCGTTATGGCCAGAACTGGATGACCACGGAATATGGGGCGCGCAAGAACGAGGAATGTTACGAGCACGTCTATATCCTGCACCACCCTGATGAAGAACGCGAAGCCTGTCGCCCGCTGCGCACAGCGCCTGCCTATGACCGGCAAAAGGCGCTTGGCGCGCAGTTTGGCTGTGTGAACGGATTTGAGCGGCCAAATTACTACGGGCCACTGGATGCGCCCGACAGCTTTGACCACGACGCGCGCAGCTTCCGCCGGGGCGGTTGGTGGCAATACGCGGTGGACGAAGCCAAGGCCGTGCGCGAAGGTGTCGGGCTGATCGACGCCACCGCCTTTACCAAGCACGTGGTCAAAGGCCCCGGCGCCACTGCATTTCTGGATTGGTTCACTTGCAACAAACTGCCCAAGGTCGGGCGCATCAACCTGACCTATGCTTTGACCGCGGCTGGCACCACGCGCACGGAATACACCATCGTTCGGCTGGCGGAAGAGGAGTACTACCTCGTCTCCGCGGGAGCATGGACCGCTTATGATGCAGATTTTCTTAAGAAGGCTGCCGAAAATAAGGCAGGCGAATTTGGCTATATCGAAATTCAGGACGTGACCACGCAATGGGGTGTCTTTGCCATTGCCGGGCCAAAATCACGCGATGTTCTGAATGAGCTAATTTGTGATGCCGATCCCGCGACTGTTCTGTCGAACAAGCGCTTCCCATGGCTTTCCTGCCGGGACATCGAGCTGAAGATGTGCCCCGTACGCGCCATCCGCGTGGCCTATACCGGGGAACTGGGCTGGGAGCTGCATCACCCGATTGAGATGCAGAACTACCTGTGGGACCAGCTGATGGAAGCAGGTGCAAAGCACGGCATGAAGCTGGTCGGCGGCCGCGCGCAGAACTGGCTGCGACAGGAGAAATCCTACCGCGCCTTCGGGACCGAACTGGGCCGGGATGCGACGCCGCTGGAGGCCGACCTGCCCCGCTTCGTGGACCTCTCGAAGGAGTTTCACGGCAAGGCGGAGATGGAAGCCAAGGGCATCCGATCCAAATGCGTGACGCTAACGATCGACGGGCCTGCGGATGCGGACCCCTGGGGGCGGGAGGCGCTTTACGATGGTGACACGCGTGTTGGGCGTCTGACGTCGGGCGGCTATTCCGTTGTATTCGGCAAATCCATCGGCATGGGCTATGTGACACCGGAACTGGCCGTGGTGGGCCAAAAGCTGAAGGTGCGGATGCAGGACGCGCTGTGGGATGCCGAGATCGTGCAGGACAGCCCCTATGACCCGAAAAACGAGGCGATCCGCAAGGACGCCTGAAGCCGCCAACGTAAATCCATGTGAGATTATAAGGCCGGGCGTTTGCCCGGCCTTTTTTCCGTTGGGCTAACGCGCGGTGATCTGGCGTAGAGAAAATCATCGTGAGGAAACAGCACAATTAGCTGTAATGATCGCGGAAATCCAAATGAATGCGATTGTTTCAGTATCGATTGCTGCCCTCGGGCTGGCCGGGATGGCAGCGCGGCGTATTGTAATCAACCCGACTATGGCAGCTGCAACTGAGACAGACAGGAAGGCCCTCACCGTCCCCCGCTGAAGATCCCTTTGACCCAACGGCTCAAGTAGATCACCGGCCAGCGCAACATGCTGGCCCCGGCCAGCAGCACGAGAAAGCCGGCAAGCGGGCCATTTTCATAGGTAACATAACCGAGGATCGGCACGCCCACGGCGATCAGTACATAAGCGCGGGTCCAGTGGTTGTCGCGCGAGGGCATCATGGCGAGGATATTGGCGACAACCGCCCACATGGCGGCGAGGATCAGAGAGGTGCTCATTCCGGGCGCTCCACCGGCAGACCGCGCCATTTCTTCCAGAAATATAGCAGCGGGTTTCGGAACATGGACAGGAAGGCAAAGAGCGCGCCCAGACCTACGGCCCAATGCACCTGCACCCAGAGCAGCAAAATCAGGACCGGCGCGGCAGCAAGCAGGATCGAGCCCGGCAGATATTGCCGCCGCATGGGCAAAAACGCCACGACGGTCGCGGCAAAGACCCAGGCTATCGCCAGAAGAATTGTGACGTTCATAACAGCGCTCCAAACGTGATAAGCAGAGCCGCCACCGACAGTACCGTCGCGGCAGAAACGGTACCTGCTGCAACGATCGCCAACCCGACCAGCGCGGCGAGCAATTGCGAGGAAAGGCGAACGTAGGCTGCCTCCCCCGCCGCTTCGGGCACGAAGGTGGAAGACTCGGCATAGCTGAGTGCGGTTGGCGCGGCGATCACGCCTGCCATCAGAAAATCCAGCGGGGCCCAGAGGCCGGATTGCGCCGCGACCGTACCGATCAGAACGTAGATGCCCGCAGCAACCATGACGCCAACACCATAGGCTGCGAACAATCCGGGTGCGATCCGACCTTTGAGCTGGTTGGTCATGTTACTGACCTCGTGTTCGAGGGAAGCCTCCACTCTGCCCCCCTGATCGGGGCGGCGACGGGGGATGGGTTTGAGGCTGAATTGCAAGTGTTCTGTGGGCCACAGCTATGGGATGCCCCCGGCGGGAGTGTATGGGCAAAGTTGAAGAACCGGGCGCTGCGCATGGGTCAGGCTTGCGCCTCCAGCCTTGCGGGCAGGCCATTGGCCCAGGTGCTGATGGTGCCCGCGCCGAGGCAGACCACCATGTCGCCCGGGCGGGCCTGTTCGCGAACGAGGCGCTCGAGGTCTTCTTCGTCCAGGATGGCGCGGGCATGACGGTGGCCGTGTCGGATGAGGCCAGCGACCAGCGCATCGCGGTCGGCACCTTCGATCGGGGCTTCTCCGGCTGCGAAAACCTCGGCGATGGCCACGACGTCAGCTTCGTTGAAACAAGCGCAGAAGTCATCAAACAGGCTGGAAAGTCGGGAATATCGGTGTGGCTGGTGTACGGCGATCACGCGGCCTTCGGTGGCCTGGCGGGCGGCTTTCAGCACGGCAGCTATTTCAACCGGGTGGTGGCCATAGTCGTCGATGATGGTCACGCCGTTGACCTCGCCCACCTTGGTAAAGCGGCGGTTCACGCCACCAAACTTGGCCAGCGCTTCGCGGATTTCATCGCGTTTCATGCCCAGATGGCGGGCCACGGCCACTGCAGAAAGCGCGTTTGACACGTTGTGATCACCGGGCATTGGCAGGGTGCAGCCTTCGATCACCTTGTCTTCGCCCTGCAGAACCACGTCGAAATGGGCGATACCGATTTTGTAGGTCAGGTTGGTGGCGCGCACATCGGCCTGGGCGTTGAATCCGTAGGTCACGATGCGGCGGTCGGTGATCCGGCCCACCAGCGCCTGCACCTCAGTATGATCCGTGCAACAGATAGCAAGCCCGTAGAAGGGGATGTTCGACACAAAGTCGCAAAACCCCTGCCGCAGGTTTTCGATGGTGCCCCAATGTTCCATATGTTCTGGATCGATATTGGTGACAATGGCCACAGTCGCGGGAAGGCGATTGAACGTGCCGTCGCTCTCATCGGCCTCCACCACCATCCATTCGCCCTCCCCCACGCGGGCATTGGAGCCATAGGCGTGGATGATGCCGCCATTAACCACGGTCGGGTCGAACCGCCCGTGATCCAAAAGAGCAGCAACCATGGTGGTCGTGGTTGTCTTGCCATGGGTGCCCGCGACGGCCACGTTGGATTTCAACCGCATGAGTTCGGCCAGCATTTCGGCCCGACGTACCACGGGCAGACCGCGACGGCGGGCTTCGTCCAGTTCCGGGTTACCCGGTTTGATAGCCGAGGAGATCACAACCACCTCGGCATGTTCCAGGTTTTCGGCCCGCTGGCCCTCGAAAATCTCCGCGCCAAGCCCTGCCAGCCGCTGTGTGATCTTGGAGGATTTCAGGTCAGACCCCTGCACCACGTAGCCCTGGTTCAGCAGAACCTCGGCGATGCCAGACATGCCGATGCCGCCGATGCCGACAAAATGGATCGGGCCGATATCGCCGGGGAGCTTGGTGGCTGGGGTCATTGCAGGTCCTTTTGGGCGAGGTTTTCGACCAGTTCCACCAACCGCTGCGTCGCGTCGGGCGCGCCGGTGGTGAGCGCCGCCTGCGCCATGGCGGCGGCGCGGGCGGGGTCGGATAGGATGGAGAGGATCTGTTGGGTCAGGGCGTCCGGCGTCAGGTCGCGTTCCTGAATCAGGACGGCTGCGTCCGCTTCCACAAGCGCACGGGCATTGGCCGTCTGTTCGTCGCGGATCGCAGCGGCGAGCGGGATCAGGATCGAGGGGCGACCAATCACGCTGAGATCGGCAATGGTGGACGCGCCCGATCGGGTGATGACAAGCTGCGCCTGCGACATGCGCTGGGGCACGTCGGTAAAGAAGGTCTGCGTATCCGCCGTGATGCCTGCATCGGAATAGAAGGTGGTGACACGCTCCATATCCTCCTGCCGCGCCTGGTGGCTGACGCGCAGACGCGGGCGCATGGCCTCTGGCACACCAGCCAGCGCGGCAGGCACCACATCGCTGAGGATGCGTGCGCCCTGGCTCCCGCCCATGATGAGGACGTTCAGGTCGCCCTGCCCCGGTGCCGTATAGGGCGCGGCGGCGCAGTCGAGGATGGCCGCGCGGACTGGGTTGCCGACATGGATGCCTTTGACGCCGCTCGGCAGCGCGGTCGGCCATGTCCCGCAGGCTACCTGCGCCACGCGGGTGGCAAAGATCTGGTTCACGCGGCCCAGCACACCGTTTTGTTCATGGATCATGCGCGGCAGGCCCAGAAGCCAGGCCGCGCCCAGTGCCGGGATCGACGGGTAGCCGCCCAAGCCCACAACAACGGAGGGTCGGTCCTGACGCATCGATCCGCGCGCAGCAAGGATGCCGGACAGAACCCGCGGGCCAACCGCGAGCTTAGCCAGCGCGCCGCCCCGGGCGAAGGTGGCGCTTTGGACCTCTTCGATCTCGGTGGCTGACGGGAAACCGCCAGTGTACCTTGCGCCCCGCGCATCGGTGGAGAGCTTCACGCGCCAGCCCTTCTGCAACATCGCCTCGGCCAGCGCCTGTGCCGGGAACATGTGCCCGCCCGTGCCGCCAGCGGCGATCAGAAGCAGCGGCGCGCTCATGTTGCCCCACACACTGCGGAATTTTTGGAAAATTCCGGTCCAGAAAATTGTTTTTCCGGATCGTTTTCTTTGGAGGGAGACGGCGTCACCGACCAACGCCCCTCAGGAAGTCAGAAATCTCGCCCTGGGGCCGCGTTCGGGTGAAGGCCAGCAGCATTCCAAGCGCAATGCCACCCGCAATCAGGGACGATCCACCATAGCTGACAAAAGGCAGCGTCATCCCTTTGGCAGGCAGCAGCCGTACGGCGACGCCCATGTTGATCATCGCCTGCACGCCGAACATGGCTGCCAGCCCCGTACCTGCAAGCCGGATGAAACTGTCACGTTCCCGCATCAGGCGCAGGAGCGATCGCACAACAATGGAGCAGTAGAGGCTGATGATGATGATGACGAGGATCAAGCCGTATTCTTCCGCTGCAACGGCGATGATGAAATCAGTATGCGCATCCGGAAGAGACCACTTGACCTGCCCTTCGCCTACGCCAACGCCGAACAACCCGCCTTCACGGATGGCGTTCGAGGCATAGCCAAGCTGCGTGGTAGGATCGACCTCCGCCGATAGGAAGCCATCGATGCGGCGGGCGAAATGTTCGGAACTGGAATAGGCCAGCACGCCTGCCAGCACAACAAATCCAGCGATCCCCACCAGCAGCACCATCGGCGCACCCGCGACGAAATACATGACACCCCAGCCAAACAGCACCAGGCAGGCCTGTCCGAAATCAGGCTGAATCACCAGCATAGCCGCGATCACGACGGTCAGCACAAAGGACCAGAGCCGCCCTGGCGGGCCGTTGATCTCCTGCCCTGCCGCCAGCAACCAGGCGGCGACCACCACGAAGCCCGGTTTCAGGAATTCCGATGGCTGGAGGGAGGCAAAGCCCAGCGAGTACCAGCGCACCGCGCCCTTGCCAAAATCGGTGCCAAAAAATGGCAACAGGGCCAGCCCAACAAAGGCCGCAAGGAACCCCATGACCGCTAGCCGCCGTACCAAGGTGGGCGACATCAGCGAGGTAATGATCATCGCCACCAGCGCCGCGCCGCCGAACACAGCCTGTCGCTGGACATAGTGAAAGGGTTCAAACCCATTGCGTGCGGCCAGCGGGGGCGAGGCGGCGAGGCCCAGCAGCAGGCCAATCACAAACAGGATCATCACGCAGGACATCGACCATTTGTCGATTGTCCGCCACCATTTAGGAAGAATTGGCTCACCATCCCCAAAAGGGACCGCGCCATACACCATCTCTGTCATGAGCCTGCCCGCTCTACTGCCTCGAAAACGCCCCTTTGCGGGGTCTGAGACCTAGTCTAACGCCAAAAGCGTTGGCAGGCCAGAATTTTCAGGCCGGAGCAGTGATGCCGGCCCCGTATCAGCCGCCTTTCAGCGAGGCGGCCGATTGGTTGAAGAGAACCTTGTTGTTATCCACCCGTGTCTGCCCCCGGTTCTGGCGGTCTTTCCAAAGGTTGATGGCCGCCTGCACGGCCGGGCGTTCCTTCAGCCGTCCGCGCCATGCGGCGACATTAGGAAACGCCTCTAGCGAAGCGCCGAGCGGTTTGGCGATGAAGGCCCATGGGAAGGCCAGCATATCGGCAATGGAATAGTCGCCGAGGATATAGTCACGCCCGTCCAGTCGGTTTTCCAGCACACCAAGGTTGCGGTCATATTCCCCGAGATAGCGGTTGAAACCGTATTCGCGCTGATCTTCCGGTGCATAGTTGCGGAAATGACTGAGCTGCCCGCCCATAGGCCCCTGGTTGCCGACCTGCCAAAACAGCCATTCCATCAGCTCCTTGCGCGCGCGGCGGTCAGTGTCCGGCGGGGCAAAGCGCCCGGTTTTTTCCGCGAGATAGAGCAGGATTGCACCGCTTTCGAAGACCGGAACTGGATCGGATCCATAAGCTGCTGGCGGGTCATGATCGACGATGGCGGGCATCTTGGCGTTTGGGCTGATCGCGAGGAAGCCGGGCTTGAACTGTTCACCTTCGCCGAGGTTCATCAGGATCGGGGTATACTCCAGCCCGCATTCCTCCAGCATGATGGCGACTTTCCAGCCATTGGGCGTAGGGGCGAAATAGAAATCGATCATTCGGAAAACTCCTGCGGGCCGGTGGCGACGCCATCGGCGATCAAGTGGTCGATCTGGGGGGCGTCGTAGCCCAGCTCGGCCAGCACGTCCTGGGTATCCGCGCCCAGCAGGCGGCCGGGTTTGGGCGGATCGAGCGGCGTAGTGGAAAACCGCGCGGGTGAACGGGCCTGCCGCAAGCGGCCCGCCTGCGGGTGATCGGTTTCGATCACCACGCCGTTGGCCTGCACCTGCGGGTGCTGGTACATTTCCCTGCGCGCGAGCACAGGCGCACAGGGTACATCATGGGCAGGCAACCGTTGCATCCAGTTGGCGGTGGTGTCGGCTAGCAGTGCCTGCTGTGTCAGTTCCAGCCGGGCGGGTTTGTTGATTTCACGCAGGGCGGCGGTTTTGAAACGGTCGTCTTCCAGCCAGTCGAACCGATTGACTGCGTTGCACAGCCCACGCCAAGTTCGGTCGGTATGGGCCGAAACGGCCATCCAGCCATCGGCAGTCTGGTAGATCAGCTCAACAAAGCTCTGCGCCTTGCCAGTGTCTTCCTCAATGATCTCATCACCAACAAAAGTGTAGCCGGTCATGTCCGAGCTCCAGAGGAAATGCACCACCGTGTCGAGCATGGAGAGATGCAGGTGTGTCCCCTGCCCCGACCTTTCGCGCGCCAGCAGCGCGGCGGTGATCGCCTGAGAGGCCTGGATGGCGGTGACCTTGTCGGGCAGGATCGTGCGGATCAGGCGCGGGCGGGCGAAATCCGATCCGCCCTGGACGGAGGCCAGACCGGACAGCGCCTGGATCAGCGGGTCATAGACCGGTTTACCGGCCCAGTCGCCTTCGAACCCGAACCCTGCGATAGAGGCATAAACGATGTCGGGCCGCGCAGCACGTACGGCGGCTTCGCCCAGCCCGATCCGCTCGGCCACGCCGGGGCGGAAGTTCTGCACAAAGACATCTGCGGTGGCGCAAAGCTTCAACGCCGCCTCCACCCCACGCGGGTCCTTGAGGTTGAGAGTGACACAGCGCTTGCCGCGATTGTTGTTCAGGAAAGCCGCTGCAAACCCGCCACGCCGGTCGGCGACTTCCCGAGTATGATCGCCGCCTGCGGGGTGTTCGACCTTGATGACCTCCGCGCCCTGGTCAGCAAGGATCATGGTGGCCAGCGGCCCGGAGATCATGGTTGTGAGATCGACAATGCGAAAACCGTCTAATGGTCCGGGCATGTGCAGCCTCCGATCAAGTGGTAGATAACGCCGGGTTTCCAGGACGCGACAGGGTCATTACCAGCACAACCCCGAGGCACGCAAAGACCAGCAGGACGGCAAAGGCAGGCATGTAGCTGCTAAACAGATCAAAGGCGAGCCCGGCCAGGATGGGTCCGACCGAGCCACCGAGCGTGCCAAAGAACAGTACGGTACCAAAGGCCGCGCCCAGCGCCCGCATTCCAAAATATTCGGCGATGGTGGGGGACACGACGGTGAAAAACCCGCCATGGCCAAAGCCATAGATGCCAACAAACACCATCAGCAGCGTCAGGTTGCTGACGGTCAGGAAGGCGACGAGGCCGATGATCAGCGCGCTGAAGCAAAGGAGATAGCCGTTGCGGCCGCCGATCTTGTCCACCAGCCCACCCACGGCAAGACGCCCGGCAATGCTGGCCGCGCCGATGACGGACAGCATCAAGGCCGCCTGTGGGCGGGTCATGCCCATATCCATACCATATACCGGCAGGTGCAGCGGCAGGGTCATCAGCGACGGGAAAAACAGAAACTGAATGGCGCAAAGTGTCCAGAACACCCGCGACCGGCGGATCTGGGCAAAACCGCCATCCGGCTCAACCGGTTGACCGGGGGCGACGACCGGCGCAGGCGGGCGTTGCATCAGCAAGGCGGCGATCAGCAGCAGGATGGCCGCCGCCACGCCCAGCGACATCATCGCTGTTTTCCACCCAAAGGCGAGGATCAGCACAGCGGTCAAAGGCGGAATGCTCATCTGGCCCAGCGCGGTGCCGACCTTGGCAATTGCGGTCATGATGCCCCGGCGCGCTTCAAACCAGCGCGCGATTGTGGACAGCGTGACCACGTCATGAAAGCCCAGCCCCAGTCCGATCAGCGTGCCGAAAAGCAGATACATCTGCCACGGTGCACTGACCTGCGACAGCAACATGTACCCGATGCCAAAGCCCACGCCGGACACGCCCAGGACCACGCGGGGTCCAAACCGGTCGGTCAGATTGCCGCCCAGCATGGCCAGAACACCCATCATGAAAAAAGCCAGCGCGTTGGCCCCGGACAGCAGGGTGCGGGACCAGCCAAACTCTGTCTGCAATTCCTTGAAGAACAAGCCGAACGAAAACAGGATGCCGATAACCATGAACTGGGTCAGGCAAGCACCGATAACTGTCAGATAACGAGGGTCCAATGTGGCGGTCCTTAAGCCGTGCCGACGTATCCAAAGCATACCCCCCCCGGTTTCACCAGCCCCCGGACGGGGAATCGTGGCAATCCTAAGGCGCAAGGCGCCGGCGATTATCCCGCCGCACGGCCTCCGGATTGATGTGATTTCGCGCCAATTAACAGTTGGCGACACCGTATTGGCGCGGATTTGTCCGTCGTCCGTCACTAATCTGCCCCTTTGTCGGCACAATACCTAATTAGAAATCTCGGTAACTAACGGATAAGGGCAGCAAAACATGTCGATCTCGGGCGCACTCTCGGGCCAAAACGGCGGATCATCCGCATCAGCGTCGCGCAACGCGGCGAAGATGCGCGTTCTGATCGTTGACGACGAAGTCAGCATCCTCGAATTGCTGAAAACTGCGCTGAATGCGCTGGGCGATTTCGACGTTTCCATCGCCTCCAGCGGTGCAGATGCGCTAAAGCTGGTCAATGCACAGAAGAAACCGTTCGGCTGCTTCCTTCTGGACATTCAGATGCCGCAGATGAACGGGATCACCCTTTGCCAGGAACTGCGGCAGTGGCACGAATACAAGTATTCACCGATCATCATGCTGACCGCAATGTCGGAAAAGAAATACGTCGACCAGGCGTTTGTAGCCGGGGCGACCGACTATGTGACCAAGCCGTTCGATCTGCTGGAGCTGCGCAGCCGTCTGGGCACCGCGCGCAAGCTGATCGACGAACACAGCCGCGCGGCAGACAGCATCGCGGTTGCCCGCAAGCTGAAGGAAGAGCTGGATACAAACCTGCAGTTCAGCTTTGTGGATCCGATCACCATTGAAGGGATCAACCGCGCGCTGGGGTTCACCGAGTTCGAAAACTATGTCATGCAGCTGAGCCGCGGACATAGGTTCAATTCCTTCGTGACAGCGGTGAAGATAGACGGCGGGCGCCAGCTTTATGCCGACATTTCGTCCAGCGACTTCCGCGACAGCCTGCACGACATTGCGCACGCACTTTCAAAGCTGACCAAAAGCGAAGATTCGATGCTGTCCTATCGCGGCAACGGGATCTTCTTGGTTATTACCTACGGCAAGCAAAACATCCTACCGCAAACCAGCACGACGCAGCTGAACCAGCTGATCGGCACACTGCAGGCCCGCCGTAAGACCGATTACACGGTGCGCGCGGTAATTGGCGATGCAGTCTGCACACGGTCGCTGACCAAGTTTGGCGCGCTTTATGCACTGAACAAAGCGGTCGAATCGGTCGAAGCCCGTGATACGGCGGCCAAGGAGGTTGTGACCTTCTCCAAACGGATGCTCCGCGACCGGGTTCGCCCGGACGACAAGGATACGCGCGAACGCAAGGCGTATCAGGCGGTTCTGAACCAGCTTTTGCAGGAAGAACGGTCACTGGGCCAGCGCTGAGTTTGCTCCAATTCCGATGGAAGCCGGGTCAAATGTGCCCGGCTTTTTCATGTTTGCCCCGGCCACGGACGCGCGCATGCCACAATTGCCCCCAGATGACCTGATTTTCGACGAACTGAAACCACTGTGTCTTGACAGGGTGACCCCAACAAAAGGCAGCAGTTTAAAGAAAACTACCCCATGGCGCTCATCGAAAACGGAATGTCCAATCCTGAAAGCTGGCTCAGCGGCGTAAGGCTGAAGCGCCAGTTGGAGGATTATACGAATTGCATCAACAACCTGATCTGGCAACGCCAAGCCATTTTCTTTGCCGCCACGATGCTGGCTGCGGCCTATTACAGTTCTACAGCAGCGCTGATTTGCTATGCTGCCGTTTTGATGACCGAGCTGCTGGACCTGTCGCTGGCCCGCCGGCTGGAGGCCTGGCAGGGCAATGACACCAAAACCGCGCGACGGTTCCTGGCAACGGTGATGGCCAACACTGCGCTTAGCGCGCTGGGCATTTCCTTATTCGTAATTGTCGTGGCACTGCAACAAGGCAGTACGGGGCACTTTACCCCCATGTTCTTCCTGTTTGCCGCCGCGCTGTTTGCAGCGATGAACAACCATCAACTGGTTCCTGCGTTGATCCTACGGCTGACGATCTACGGGGCGACGTTCCTGTTCATCGCCTCCATCGATATCTGGCGGTACAACCCACCACTGAAGTCAGAACCTTGGCTACATGTCTGGACGGTGGCCTTTGTGATGTACTTCATCATCGATTGTTCCTTCGTATTTCTGAAAATGTACCGGGACCGGCTGAAACAGCTGGAGGTCTTGCAGACCGAACACATCAAGGCGCTTGAAGCGTACAAGCTGAAATCAGAATTCGTATCGACCGTCAGCCACGAACTGCGCACGCCGCTGACGTCGACCAAAGGTTCGCTGGATCTGATCATGTCCGGCGCGCTGGGCCCTGTGCCGGAAAAGATGGCCCCGATTGCCGAGATTGCCACCAAGAACAGCGCGCGGCTGGCCGATCTGATCAACGACATTCTGGACCTACAGAAATTCGAAGCCGGTGAGATGGTGTATAACTTCCGCCCGCTGGAACTGGGTCGACTGGTGCAGGACGCGGTGGACGCCAATCATGGCTTTGCCGATAGCCTGGGGCTGGAACTGGTCAGCGATCTGCCGGACATCACCGACGTGTTCATCAATGGTGATGAAGGGCGCCTGATGCAAGTGTTGGGAAATATCATCTCCAACGCGCTGAAATTCTCGAGAGACGGGGGCCGTGTAAAAGTCGGGTTCCGCGCGCTGGGTGGGAAGGCCCGCATCTATATAGAGGACAACGGCATCGGTATTCCGGAAGGTGCGCACGACAAGGTGTTTGCCCAGTTCATGCAGATTGACGGGTCAGACCAAAGGCGCGCCGGAGGCACCGGTCCGGGCATGAATATTTCCAAGCAGATCGTCGAAC
>JAEPNQ010000045.1 GCA_017643305.1 Marinibacterium sp.
GAAGGGGTGATCAAAGCGGCCAAGCCAATGCTTTTTGTAGAGGTGCTCAATGATATAGAGGGTGCCTTTTTCGACTGGTGCAAGGATCACGGCTATGGCTGGGCCGGGGTGATGCAGCGCTATAAGAACAACAGGAACTTCCTGATGGTCCCAGATCGGGACCTGACCAAAACCAAAACCCGGCTCGAGGGCACCGCCCTCGCCAAAAACATGCCGGGCTAAACCAAAATCCTTAGCGTGCGCATTCACAGCGCACCTGCCGTACAAAGGTAAGAAAAATGCTGGAAATTAAAAACCTGCACGTTGAGCTTGAAGAAGAGGGTAAGCAAATCCTCAAAGGCGTGGACCTGACCGTCGAGGCGGGCAAGGTGCACGCCATCATGGGCCCCAACGGCTCGGGCAAATCGACCTTGTCCTATGTCCTGTCGGGCCGCGATGGCTATGAGGTCACCGACGGCAAGGCCACGCTGGATGGGGAAGGCTTGCTGGACATGGAACCCGAAGAACGTGCCGCAGCTGGACTGTTCCTGGCATTTCAGTATCCGGTGGAAATCCCGGGCGTCGGCAACATGACGTTCCTGCGCACCGCTCTGAACGCTCAGCGCAAGGCGCGTGGCGAAGAGGAAATGAGCGCGGCGGACTTCCTGAAAATGGTCCGGGCCAAGGCCAAGGACCTGAAGATCGACGCGGATATGCTGAAGCGTCCGGTGAATGTTGGCTTCTCTGGCGGTGAGAAAAAACGAAACGAAATCCTTCAGATGGCTATGCTGGAACCCAAGATGTGCATTCTGGATGAAACCGACAGCGGGCTCGATGTGGATGCGATGAAGTTGGTGGCCCAAGGCGTGAACGCATTGCGCGACGAAGGACGTGGGTTCCTGGTGATCACGCATTACCAGCGTCTGCTGGACCACATCAAACCCGACGTCGTGCACATTATGGCCAATGGCCGCATCGTTAAGACCGGCGGGCCGGAGTTGGCGCTGGAAGTTGAAAACAACGGCTATGCCGATATCCTGGCAGAGGTGGCGTGATGGCTGTGGCTCAAGCCAAACCGGACGCAACCGAAGACAGGCTGGCCGTGTTAACCTTGCCTGAAGGTGGGTGGAGCGAGTCGGCACGCGCCGATGCTCTGGCGCGGGTGCGGGCCATGGGCCTTCCAAAGCGGCGTGATGAATATTGGAAATACACGCGGCCCGACACACTGGTGCAGCCTATTGCGCCGGTGGCCGCAAGTTTCGTGAACGACGAAGTGCTGATGTTCGACGTAGTTGACCGGCTGAAAGTGGTCTTTGTTGATGGCGTGTTTGACCCCGTCGCTTCGGATGATCTGTCGATGGAGGGTGTCACGATCGAACGCCTGGCCGAGTTTGGCGGGGCCGACATACATTGGGCGCGTGACATCTACGGCGCGCTGGAAACCCGTGGGCAGGATCCGGTACTACGCCCCCTGGCGGCGCTGAACACCGCCTTTGCCACTGATGGGCTGCTAATCAATGTGCATGGCACCCCGTCGCGCCCAATCTGCCTAGTGTATCACCATGGCGACGAAAGCTCGGACGCTATCCTGCATCACGTGGTCAAGGTTGACAGCGGCGCAGAGGTTACCTTGCTGGAAACCGGCCCGGCGGCGGCGCGGTTCAACAAATGCATGGAATTGGAAATAGCCGATGGCGGCACGCTGCACCATGTGCGCACGCAGGGCCGCGACCATGAGCGTCGGGCGGCGACGCACATATTCGCCCGTTTGGGCACTGAAAGCGTGTTCAAGACCTTTACTCTGACGGTAAACGGTGTCCTGACCCGCAATGAAGTTGTTGTGGAACTGACCGGCGACGATGCGGTGGCGCATGTGGCCGGTGCTTGTGTGGGTGATGGTGACTTTCACCATGACGACACAGTGTTCATAACCCATGACGCTGTGAATTGCGAAAGCCGGCAGGTGTTTAAGAAAGTGCTGCGCAACGGTGCCACCGGCGTGTTCCAAGGCAAGATCCTGGTCAAGGACGGCGCACAGAAAACTGACGGCTACCAAATCAGCCAGTCGTTGCTGTTGGATGACGACAGCCAGTTCCTGGCCAAGCCTGAGCTGGAGATCTACGCTGATGACGTGGCCTGTTCCCACGGCTCGACCTCGGGTGCGATAGATGAAGAGGCGCTGTTCTACCTGCGGTCTCGTGGCGTGCCTGCAGGCGAAGCGACGGACCTGCTGACGCTGGCCTTCCTTGCTGAAGCGGTGGAAGAGATCGAGAACGAGGCGCTGGCCGCAGATATTGTGGATCGTCTGTCAGGCTGGTTGAACCGGCGGCGCTGATGGCGGTGACGGCAGATATCGTGGCGACCTACCGGGCGCCCGGGCGCGTTATGGCCCGGCTGATGGCGACAGGTCAGCGCGAAGATCGCGCGCTGGTCTACGTGATGGGGTTTTGCGTTTTGTCTTTTGTCGCGCAGATGCCGGTTCTGGCCCGCAGGGCGCATCTGGAAGGGACCGAACTGAACGCTTTGCTGGGCGGTGCGTTGTTGGGCACCGTTTTTATCCTGCCGCTTGCGTTGTATCTGCTGGCTGCGATGTCGCATCTGGTCGCCCGTGCTGTGGGTGGCAAGGGCACATGGTTCGGGGCGCGTCTGGCTCTGTTCTGGTCTCTGCTGGCGTCTACGCCTTTGATTTTGTTGCACGGGTTGGTGGCCGGTTTCATCGGTGACGGTCCTGTGCAGATGGCTGTTGGCCTGCTGTGGCTGGCCGTTTTCTCGTGGTTCTGGCTTAGCTGCCTGCGCCGGGCCGAAAGGTCGGCGGAATGAGCCAGATCGTATTGAAAGACCTTGCGTTCCAGACGATCCGTACGCCAGACTTGGCCGCCCGGGTGCTGCTGGGATTGAACGTGCCCACCACGACATTGTGGATGGCGTTGACGCTTATGGGAGTGCTAAATGCGCTGCTTTATGGCGTTGCGATGGTGATGACCCCGGTGCCCGAAGGCGCGCCACTCTTTGCATTACCCAGCCCGTTTCAGTTTTTTGTGCTGGTTACGCTGGGGCTTGTGGCCATGGTCTGGGCAATGACGCAGATTGGACGCTGGATGGGCGGGCAGGGCAGCCTGCGCGACGTGTTGGTCCTGTTCACCTGGTTGCAGTTTCTGCGGATCGTGGCGCAAGGGGCGGTGGTCCTGCTGTCCTTTGCTTCAGGTCTCCTGTCGATGATGGCATCGACAGGAATCTTTGTGGTCGGTGTCTGGATCGGCCTGCATTTCGTGAATGAAGGCCACAGGCTTGGCTCGCTGGGCAAGGCGGCTGGGTTACTGATTTCTGCCGGCGTCGTGGCGCTGATTCTGATCAGCATTGTGATGAGCACCATGGCCGGGCCGATGATTGGAGAATTGAGCGATGTATAAAGTAGACGCGATCCGGGCTGATTTCCCGATTCTTGCGCGTGAGGTGAATGGTAAGCCGCTGACTTACCTGGATAATGGCGCGTCGGCCCAGAAGCCGCAGGTGGTGATTGATGCGGTCACACGCGGGTATGCTGAAGAATATTCTAATGTCCACCGTGGTCTGCATTACCTGTCGAATCTTGCCACCGAGAAATACGAAGCCGTGCGCGAGATCATCGCCCGGTTCCTGAATGCAGGGTCGGAAGATGAAATAGTGTTGAACTCCGGCACGACCGAAGGGATCAACACAGTTGCCTATGGCTGGGCCATGCCGCGCATGCAGGCGGGGGACGAAATTGTCCTGTCGGTGATGGAACACCACGCCAATATTGTACCCTGGCATTTCCTGCGGGAACGGCAGGGCGTGGTCCTGAAATGGGTGGATGTGGACGCCATGGGTGCACTGGATCCGCAAAAGGTGATCGACGCGATCGGGCCCAAAACCAAATTAGTGACAATCACGCATCTTTCCAACGTTTTGGGAACCAAAGTTGATGTAAAAACCATTTGCGATGCCGCCCATGCCAAAGGCGTGCCGGTTCTGGTGGATGGGTCGCAAGCCGCAGTGCATATGCCGGTTAACGTGCAAGATCTGGGCTGTGATTTCTATGCTATCACAGGCCACAAGCTCTACGGCCCGTCGGGGTCCGGCGCGATCTACATGCGGCAGGAGCGGATGGCCGAGATGCGCCCCTTTATAGGCGGTGGCGATATGATCCGTGAGGTTAGCAAGGATGCTGTCACCTACAATGATCCGCCATTGAAGTTCGAAGCAGGCACGCCGGGCATCGTGCAAACCATCGGGCTTGGCGTGGCCTTGGAGTACCTGATGGGTATCGGCATGGACGCAATTGCCGCCCACGAAAACAGTCTGCGCGACTACTGCCGCACGCGCCTGGACGGGCTGAACTGGTTGCAGGTGCAGGGCAAAACGCCTGATAAGGGCGCTATTTTCTCCTTCACGCTGGACGGGGCCGCGCATGCGCATGACATCTCCACCATTCTGGATAAAAAAGGCGTGGCTGTACGAGCTGGGCATCATTGCGCTGGTCCGCTGATGGATCACCTTGGGGTGACGGCAACCTGTCGGGCGTCTTTTGGTATGTATAACACCGAAGGGGAGGTGGACACGCTGGTGGAGGCGCTGGAACTGGCGCATGAGCTGTTCGCCTGACATCCTTCTTCACGCGCGCCCCAGCGCGTGAACGGGGGCGGTAACCTGCCACTTATCCATTTTCGAGAGGGCCAGGCCGGCAGGCCGTCCGACGATGGGGTGGGGGACTGCTTGTTGCTGAAGAGTTGTACAAATTCGAAAAGAACAAAGTGATATCGCCACGGATGGATCGCCTAGTCACAGCTGGACGATCCTCCACTTGGAATTCGACCCGAAACATGGCTCTATCACCTGTAAACCGCGCCACCCGGTCGATCTGGCGGCCCGTGTCATTCAGGCGCGCGCGGCATCGCAAACCTGTATTACGCCGCCAGTTTGCCCAAAACGGCGATCGTCGCGATCCCGGCGCCGCAGAGCTTTTCTGACCCGTCTTCAAGACGCACGAAAACCTGCACCTCAACTGTTGCCTGTCGCCGCCCGCATTTCAGGGTCCGCGCATGGGCGCGGATATGGCTGCCCTTGGCGGGGGCCAGGAAATGGAAGGTAAAATTCGACGTCACCACATCGGTTTTCGCCGCAGTCGCTGCCGCCCAGGCCGCGGCGGTATCCGCTAGCGAAGATACGCAGCCACCGTGTACATAACCGTGATGCTGGGTCAGCTCGGGGCGTACGGCCACTTCAACCTCTACCTGTCCGTTGCCTGCCCCCAACAGCTCTATCCCAAACCATTTGTTGAATCCCTGAAACTGGGCATGTTTCAACAAGCGCAGGGTCATTTTTTCGTCTGAATAATCGCGTGTCATCCAGTTCTCCTGTTTCCGGCAGAAACAGTCCTCTTGGGTCACTTGGAAAACAAGCTTGACCGGTTTTGCCGTTGCGTCACGTGTCAGCGGTTGGATCTGCTGCAGAATTATGCATTTGCGATGAAGCCGATGGCGCATTTGTTCAATTCGCCAGTTCCCATGTCTGCGGGCTGATGGGCTCTTTGCCAGTTTTACCCAACGGAGTTGCCCTGTCCCTGCTGCCCTCAATGGCCGAGCTGGTCTGGTCGCGCTGGAAGAGGGGCGTTTTCAAACTCTCTGGCGACAAAAGTGTTGCTATTCAACGGCGCCATATACGATTTTTCCAATCACCTGCGTCTGCGGGTGCACCCCCTTCTGGACCAGACCCAGAGCGCGCTGACTGGCACGCTGCAGTAGAAAGATTTGCATATGTGATGATCGACCTGATGATCCCGGAAGTAACCATGCTTGCCGGTGGCCAGAAACCGGTCTGAGTGCGCCTGGACAAAATGCACATCGTTTTGGTTCTGTGATTGCACCAGTCACCGGCTTTCGATAAAAGCCTCGGGCACGCACCTGTAGCTCAGCTGGATAGAGCGCTGCCCTCCGAAGGCAGAGGCCAGAGGTTCGAATCCTCTCAGGTGCGCCAAAAAATCAATGACTTAGCAGTCGAACTTGTCTGATATTGGCATAAGACGGTCATTTTTAGACAAAGGCGCAATCCCGCGGCAAACTTGTGGCCACAATGGTGTGAGTCGGTAAGCCTACCGCCTAACTGCGGTTCCTGATGCAGGGAATGTCTAAAGTCAGCTAAGGCTCTAAGACAACAAGAAAAATGCGTTGTCAGGCCCTGTAGCTGCGTTCAGTCCACATTTCGCAGGCCCTCGCAATCGATCCCGCTACAGGACACTGATAATGTGGAGTACTTGGAAGGTTCCACTGACCGAAAACCATGAGTGAGGTCAGCACATGATGACGCTACATGGACCTTTGACGTTCCCGCCCGTTGCCCCGGATCTCCCAGCGTCTTGCGAATGTCCGCCACGGCCCCCGATTTACACAGGATGTCCTTAGCGGCATTGAAATTGACGCCTTCATATTGTCCGCAGGCGGTACGTACGACTGACGCCCGCGAAGGACTGTTGCGTTTCATGTCGTGTCTCAAATGGTAACTCAACACGCTGAGGCGCGATTTAAGGGCAGGACCAAAAAACGCTCAGAAATGGTCGGAAGCCTTTATCCAAAGCCTTGCTCACAAAACCCGCCAAAGACTGCGCTTGCCTTCCAATCCTGTTTTCTGGGCGCGGGCAGCCTCGCTTCCGTGGCCGGAAGTTGTCTCATGGGTTGCGTGTCAAAACAAAAGTCACCTTGCACACTTGCCAATTTTTCCATCACAGGCGTGTGAACGACTGGTCCGATGTGTGAACCCCTCCGTACAGCGATCACATGCATTTTGGCATTGGAACAAAATCTAGAAGGTTTCAAAATGAAATTGTCTACGACACTTAAGGCGGCAGTACTGGTTGCTTGCACCGGAACCGCGGCTTCGGCCAATACAATCGTTAACAATGCCGCTGGCGATGATCGGTTTTCAACCTTGGTCGCCGCCGTAACTGCGGCTGGTCTTGTCGAAACGCTGCAGGGCGAAGGCCCGTTCACCGTTTATGCGCCGGTCAATGATGCCTTCGCAGCACTCCCTCAGGGCACCGTTGAGACACTCCTGAAGCCGGAAAACAAGGACCAGCTTACCAATTTGCTTCTATACCAACTCGACGACCGCAACCTCGCCGCAGCGGATATTCCCGCTGGATCCAACTACTTCAAGCCCGCCCTCACGTCCGAACGTCTGTGCATCACCAAGTCGTCTGATGGCGTGATGATCGCAGACGGCACTGGCGAGATGGCCAACGTGGTGATTGCAGATATCAAGGCTGACAACGGTGTCATCCATGTCATCGACAAGGTTCTGCTGCCCGGCACGCGTCCTGACTGCCACTAACTTACGGTTACATTACAAACGCCAAGGCTCCGTCTGTCAGACGGAGCCTTTTTACGTTGACGCGTAGTCTCATCATTTTCGGTGACATAATCCCGAAGTAGGCGTTAAATCATGGCTGCAGAAACTTGCGCTTACATAGGATCTTTCCGTCATAAAATGTTTGGTTGCTGAAATGCCGATCATGTTTGGTGGATATGGCTTGGTCCCTCAGAAGGTGGCACGCCGGGTACACAGCGTTGATGTCGCTCTGACCCCGTCCCTGGTGGCTGGGATCCGACCGCCTTCCGGTGCGGTAGGGGATGTTTTGGGTGAGGGTTTGGCGCGGTGGGACCCCCCGCTTCGGCCTGGTTTGGGATCGGACGCCTGCTCCCAGGGGACCAACGCTTATCCCGCCGAGATGCCATCGGCAGGACGAACCCGCCAATTATTCGGGGCCGGTGGCTCAATGCCATAGATAGACAATAGCACTCCCTTGCGCTTGCGCCATAGTTTGTCACCCGGCACAGTTGTGGCAGATTGCGCGAACCGGAGAGAAGGGGATGACAGGTCCGAGATTGCTGCTGGCGGGGCTGTTGATGGTGGGTCTGGCTGTGATCCCGCGTGTAGAGCAGTTGGTACCCTACCTTTTGGCAGGAGGCTATTTCCTACAAGGGCCTTACATGGTGTTTGAAGGCGCGACCACCACTGCCGTGCGGTCCTGTCAACGCGATGTGGGCTTGCCGGAAACCGGCGACGTCAACCTCGATTTGCTGCGCCGGATCGGGGTTGATGCGATTCTCGCCTTTGGCAGGTGTTGAAACCAAGCGTTGTTCAGGCCAAAGCAGATGAAGGGCAGAGGAGGAGACCGCATATGTTGATGAGCAAACGCACCGTTACGATTGAATGGGGCGACTGTGATCCGGCGGATATCGTTTATTTTCCGAACTATTTCCGCTGGTTCGATGCCTCCACCGCGTATCATTTCGCCGCCGCGGGGCTACCCAAGCCTGAGTTGATCCGCCGCTATGATGTTGTGGGCTTTCCGATGCTGACGACAAAGTCGAATTACTTCGTGCCGTCCCGCCACGGCGACTTGGTGGAAATCGAAACCCGCATCACGCGGTTTGGGCGGTCCAGTTTCGATGTCGAGCACCGGCTGATGCGCGGCGACGTGCTGGCGGTTGAAGGGTTCGAAACCCGCGCGCTGGTGAAACGCACCGCTGAAGGAAAGTTGACCTCCTGCCGGGTGCCGGATGAGGTAAAGGACCTGTTCGGCGCACCCGATACCTGATCAGAATATGAAGCTGTTCTTGTTAAGGCCGGGCAAATCCCCACCTAGCAGCGTCAGCGTGTTGGGAGCCAGGTCATCGCTCACCACGCCGTTGCCTACCTAGGTCATGTGAGCACTCGACGGGTCGCTGAAACCGTTGCTCCAGGCTCCACCGCCAAGGTTGACTGCCCGTTGTCTTCGTTGAATTCCCTGATTTTGTCGTCGCCGTCCGAGAACACGAACAGGTCGCTCTCAGCGCCACCATTCATGGTGTCGCTGTCGCCGCCGCCAGCCAGCAGATTGGACGTACCGCGGCCTATCGGAGTGTTCTTGTTGTTACCATCCAGAAGGGTGGCTTTGCCATTCAGAACCTTGCCGAGGCTCTCGCCCTGTAGGATGTCGTTATCCGTGGCGTCGGCTATG
This sequence comes from Marinibacterium sp., assembly GCA_017643305.1. Lineage (GTDB taxonomy): Bacteria > Pseudomonadota > Alphaproteobacteria > Rhodobacterales > Rhodobacteraceae > HXMU1420-2. The sequence continues at coordinate 8,996 of JAEPNQ010000045.1, forward strand.
TTTTCCTGTCGATCAAAGTGTTAGCAAGGGTTCGCAGGTTCGTGCCTAGAGCTTCAAAATTGTCGATCACGTTCCAGCAGTTGAAAACTACGTAGTCAGCTATTCTTCACAGGCGTAATACGGTTCGGTGCTGGCTGTAGCGATCCCGATTGCGAGACGGGGTGCTCAGGCATCTTTGGCCAAGGCGCGCGCGATGTCTTTGTGGGGAGCGGTTCCCTTGTCGGTTAGGAGCAGACAGCCCGGTACGAGAGGGGCGTCGCGGTCGACGATCTGGTTGCCCCAGCAAACATCAGCGGTTTCTGCCACGAAACCTGCCTGCGTCGGAAGGGTCCAGGCCCGGCAGTCTGACCAGCCGGTCTGTTCGCGGATCAAATCTGCGACCACGCTTGGCGAGGTGTGCTGAGCAAGGCGTGTCAGGACGATCCGGCTTGCTTCTGCGCCACAGACAGAAACAGATGTGTCATCAATCGCGGACTTGAAGCCTATACCGCGCAAGAATGCAGGCTCTGCCAACCGTGTGCTTGGTCCTAAAGGAGCCTCTGTCGTGAGCCAGCGCCAACGGCCTACACTTTGGAGCGACGCGCCCTTTTCATCGCGTGTTGCCAACACCATCAGTCGGTGGATCAAACCGGCCTTACCGTCTGGTAAGCGCAGGGGCACCGGCGCGTCTTCGGGCAGCCCCGGCAGATGCATGATCGGTGCATGGCGCAGGATCACTAGCGCCGCGGCAAAGTCTTGGCGATTTAGCATCTGGCGCAGTGACAGATGCAGAGGAAAATAGCCATCGATCGTGTCTTCGAAGACGGTGCCGGCAACAGGGGTCAGGATTGGCCCGGTCATTTCAATACAGGTTGAAATATTCGGCCTGTTCCCATTCCGAGATTTCGGCCAGGTACCTGTTCCATTCGAAACGCTTAAGGTGGGCGAGGTAGTCCACAAACCCATCACCCAACTTTTGTCGATAGAACGCGCTGGTCTCGAACGCAGCAATCGCCTCTCCGAGGGTCACGGGCAATTTGCGGGCACCATCATCATAGGGCCGGGTCGTTTCCGGTGGCGGTGTGACCGCGCGCTGTACCCCGTCGAGACCGCAGAGCAATTGCGCGGCAAAGGCGAAATAGGGGTTGGCGGTGCTGTCAGCGACCCGGTTTTCCAGGCGGCTGGCCGGATCGCCCGGCTCAAATAGCGCCCGGATCATCGCACCGCGATTGTCCCGACCCCATTGGATCTTGTTCGGGGCCAGCTGATAGGGGCCATGGCGTTTATAACCGTTCACTGTGGGGGTGGTCAGCAGGCAGGACGCCTCGGCGTGTTCCAGCAAACCCGCGATCCAGCCATTGGCGGTGTCGGTCAGCGTGTTGGCTTGCGACGTGAACAGATTTTTGCCGGTGTCCCGGTCCTGCACCGACTGGTGGATATGCCAGCCATTGGCCGCCTCATTGGGCAGGCGGGGCCGCGCCATGAAGCTCGCATGCAGGCCGTTGCGATGACAGACTTCCCTGACCATCGTGCGGAACAGAACTGCGCGGTCGGCCTGGGTCTGTGGGTCAGCCGGGTCGAAGGTAAACTCGAACTGGCTGGGCCCCATTTCGATCTCCATCGACCGGGGTAGGAGTCCCATTGCGTCGCAGGTGCGGCGCAGATCATCGAGCAGCGCCTCGGCCTCACCATAGCGGGTTTCAGTCAGATATTGCCAGCCCGCGTTGGTGTTTCGCGTGGTGACCGGGGCAGGGGGCATGGTGGCCTGGGCATGGTCCAGGCCGTCCTGACTGACCTCGAATACCTGGAACTCCGTCTCCAACCCCATCAGCGCGTCGTAGCCCGCGTTTTGCAGGGCGGCCACGGCTTTGGACAGGACCGCTCGGGAACTGACACCAACCGGGTCCCCCCCGCGATGCAACACGTTGCACAGGATCAACGCGGAATGGGGCGACCATGGCACGGTGTAGAATGCTGCCGGGTCGGGGGCCATCAGCACATCATTTGCGCCACGCAGGGGCAGGGCGTCCAGCGCGACATCTTCGGTCCAGACCGGAAAAGCGGTGCGATGGGATGTGTCCTTGAGCAACAAGGTCGAAGGCACACCAAGACCGGAGACAAAGGCGGAGGTTAGCCCGCGCGCCACGATGGTCTTGCCGCGCAGAATGCCGTGCTGATCGGGAAACATCAGGCGGATGGTTTCGTATCCGTCCGAGCCTACACGCTCCACAATCTCCGCCGCGCGGGCCACCGCGTCAGCGTCATAGACCCCCGCGCTGGCCAGTTTGCCGGCGCTGATCCGGTCGACCAGGGTCAAACCGAAGCGTCCCAAGGACATTCCGCCCGGCGTTGCATGTCGGCACGGTGGCTGGCCGCGTCCCAGTCCGCGCTGTCGGCAATGGCGTCGTTGGACAGCGGGCCCACGATGGACGACGGCTTCACACCGTTGCACATGGGCAGGTCTTGCACGCGGCCCTCGTCCAGCGCGGCAATCGCACGGCGTAGCATGCGGCGATAGCGGATGATCGCAACGTCGCTGCGGCCCAGATGTTCTTGCGTGCGGTCTTGGATCGCGCCCATGCCTTCGACGGCCCATTGGTCATGTACGTTGATGTCCATTCCCATGCCCGTATATGTCAGCGTATCCTGCTCTGCGGGGTCATAGCAATAATCATTATCGCGGTTCTTGAGCGGTGCGTAATCCGGCAGACGGTGCTCGCGCAGCCGCTGTTCGCGCATCAACTGCTTGTCCACAGGGGCCTGATAGCTGGTGAACAAGCTGTACCAGTAGCAGGTTTCGTCATCGACCGGTACATGCCACTGGGTGATTGTCATTTCCCGCGACATCGGAATGCAGATGGCTTCGGGGAAGATCTGGTTGGTGACTCGGACGTGGGTCAGACCGCCCTCCATATGCCTCAAGGCAGTGATCTTCAGGCCAAAATCCGTTTCCTTAACGTCAATGTCGGGGCGCGGGTATTCGCGAAGCACCTGGGTCATAGGCATATTGGTATGCGCGGCCTTGTCCCGGAATTGCTTGCCATAGCTGTCCTGAGTGTCTTCGTCCTCCAGAAACCGGTGCAGAAAGCTAGCATGTGCGGGGTCGATGCCGATTTCCAGCGCTTGAAGCCAGTTGCATTCCCACAACCCCTTGAAGGCAAAAACGTGGGTGTCGGGCGCGCGGAAACAGTCAAAGTTGGGAAATTCGGGCGGTGCGTCGGGTCCGAGATAGGCAAACACCACACCCTTGCGCAGATCGACAGGATAGACTGGGCCGTCGGGGTCGACGGTGATAGCGTCGGGGTCGGGGTAATGCGTTGGCAGTTCATCCGGGCTGGAATGGCGTGTGGCCAGCCGCAGGGTGCCTGCATCGTCGCGCAGCAGAACCAGACGTTCGCCCAGCAGGTTCACGGGTACCCTTGCGCGTCCCTCCAATTCATCAGCCAGAGCGGCGGGTTGCCAATAACGGCGCAATACCCCGCCTGCTTGTGTGTCTGGGCCGATGCGGGTGATCTGGTCGTTCAGTTTCTGGCTGATCATGGCGGTCCTTTCTCAGCTTGTCGGCAGGTCGGCCGGCCCGATCCATGCAAATATTCGGCCATCCCGTTCCGAGACAGGGATCATCGGAACCTTGATGGCTTTGTACATTTGAGATCCTTCAGGTTCGGCGGGTTGTTCCATACATTGCCCTGTCCGGTCAAAATGCCAGCCGTGGAACGGGCAGCGTAGCCCATTGTCTTCCAACCGTCCAAAACACAAATCCGCGCCGCGATGCGGGCAATGTCGACCGATCAGGCCCAGTTCGCCGGATTCATCGCGAAACAAAACCAATCTGCGGTCCTGCAACGTGACCGGCATCAACGGCCGGGGTGCAGACAATTGATCGGCAGTTGCGATCTGCACCCATCCTTCGGTGTCTTTGTCGGCAATCGGGGCGGCTGACATGTAATCTTCGTCACAAATTTTGTTTACGTGCACGACTTTAGCGAAACCGTGCAGTGTGTGAAGCCCCGAAGCTTTGCCTGTGGCACGGAACTGTGGCTGTCGGAACGAGATGCCGGGGAGTTTGACGAGGGCGGATTTTTCTCCCCGCGACCAGAAACAGAATAGCAAGCTCCGACCATGGAAAGTTTTGGACAAAATTTGAAGGAGAAAACCGGCCGCAACTCAAGACCTAGCCTGAGACCCGCAATTGTCCGATTCCGTCATTTTAACTCCGCTTGGATCACGCGGGCAATCCCGCCGGTTTAGGGGATTCGTGCTGGCCAAACAGGCGGCGGCGCTGGATTTAAGCATCTGAATTCATGGGTAACGATGCTATTTCCCACCCATCAGCAAGCCTTCAAAGGCTGCACGACGCGCATCCGCTATTGTCACTGGGCGGTGCGAGGCGCGATCCACATAGACGTGGATGAAAAACCCGTTGGCCGAAGCGATGTCTTCATCGTTGCGAAACAGCCCAACCTCAAACCGGACGGAGCTTTTGCCCAAATGCGCCACCCGCAGGCCTGCGGTTATCACGTCCGGGAATCCCATTTCTCCATGGTATTTGCAGCCGGTTTCCACCACCAGTCCGAACGTGTCGCTGGTTGTGGGATGCAGCAGGCCCTCATCGATCAGCCACCCATTCACTGCTGTGTCGAACAGGGAATAATGCACGACATTGTTCATGTGACCGTACATGTCATTATCCATCCACCGCGTTTGGATGGCGCGGAACGTGACATAATCCGCGCGGGTCGGGACAGGGGCGTGGTCGGCCATTACCAGGCAGCCGTATAAATGTTGAACGCGTCGCTTTCGCTGACATCGCGCGGGTTGTTTACCAGCAGTCGGGTTTGCAGCATCGCGTCGCTTGCCATTTTGGCGATTGCGTCCTTGGGAATATCCACATCGCGCAGACGTGTCTGCATACCCAGCTTGGTCGACAGATCGGCCAGCGCGTCGATGAATGCTGCACAGCGCGCCTGGCTGCCATCTACCTCGGACAGGTGAGGGAACGCATCTGCCGCGATCTCGGCATAAAGCGCGCTGGCCTCCGGCGCGTTGAATCTCAGCACATGGGGCAGGATCAGCGCGTTGGATAGCCCATGGGGAATGTGGAACGTGCCGCCAATCGGGTAGGCGAGCGCATGTACGGCGGCCACGGGCGAATTGGCAAAGGCCTGCCCGGCCAGCATGGAGCCCAGCAGCATCGCACCGCGTGCGTCCTTGTTCTGACCATTAAACACAGCGGTTTCGATGTTGGCTCCCAAGAGCCGCAGGGCTTCACGCGCCAGCATTTTGGACAGGGGGTTGTTGTTGGCGCTCTTCGACGCATACGCCTCAATTGCGTGCACCATCGCATCCACACCCGTTGCAGCAGTGATATGGGCAGGCAGGCCCACAGTCAGATCCGCATCCAGAATGGCGATGTCAGGCAGGATTACGGGCGAGGATACGCCACGCTTTTCTTCCGCCCCCACAGTGATGATTGAAACGGGCGTCACTTCGGATCCGGTCCCGGCGGTGGTAGGTACCAGAACCAGCGGCAATCTGGGGCCCTTGGCCTGTGCCACCCCCCAGGCTTCGTCCAGATCCTCGCCAGAGCCCAGCAGCAAGGCTACCAGCTTGGCCACATCCAGAGAAGACCCGCCGCCAAAGCCCACAACGCCGGTGACCCCGGCTTGTCGCCCGGCCTCCACCGCTGCCATCAGGGTTTCACGGGAAGGGTCGGCTTCCACCTGATCGAAAATCTCCACCACATGCCCGGCCTCGGTGAGCGAGGCAATCGCCGCATCCGCCAACCCCAGCGCGCGCAGGCCGGGATCGGTGACCAGCAGACAGGTCTGCCCCACCGCCGCTCCGGCAACCTCGGCCAACCGCGCGGCGGCTCCGGTTTCGATCACAAGCGATTTGGTCGTGTTAAAGGCAAACGGCGTCATGTGGATCCTCCTCCGGAACAGTCGTGCCGCATCGATAACAAGCCGGAGGGCAGGTTTGAACCGGGAGTTTGGGGTTTCGACGGTTCGGAGGGGAATATCCGCATCAGATCTGATATCACCGGTCTTATCCTGTCGATCGGCGAACCGGGAAAATTCAAACCTTCCGTCGCGCGTAACTTTCCCGACTTTCTCAAAAAACTGCTGCGTCAGGTGCGCAACGCGGTGGTCCTGATTGGCCACAGTGAGAAGGACGGTTGGTGGGATGGCGTTGCGCGGCGTTACCCCGGTGGCATCCATCTCATGGGTGTGCAGACCCAGAAAACCGTCCAGTCTGAGTTCCGGTGCGCACCCTGCTATGTCGATAGGTTTCCAATGGATGGGGGTACGGTATTTTCGGAAGCGATCATGAACAGACTTCGGGCATTCGGCCTCAACCGGAAGTCCGCGCTGGGGATCAGCCCTGCAGACCGGCTCCGGTATGATGGCTTGGATCCAAGTGTTGGGAATATCAGCACGTATTTGCAGATTGGTGATTATCCGACAGATCATGCGGCTGTCCAAAATCAGATTTGCAGTGAATTTTCGAACACAGCAGTTGCGGCAAGAGTGCTTGATGCAGCCGCGGGCAACCGCCTCAAGGGTTGTCTTCGTCAGCTCGGTAGGCGTCATATCGAAATAGCACAACGCAACGGAGGCATCCCCTTCGACGCGGTTGTGTTTCGCGGCAAGCTGGTCGCATTTTCGCTATGATGATGGGCCATCCGCCGTGCGAGGTACTCCTTATAGCTCTGGGGGCAGTGTCGCCATCATACTTCGCTGTTTCAGAGCGCTGGTCTGTATCGTTTGTGCTTTCGTCGCCTTCAAACGTATCGAAACTGACCAGTGCCCGCGACGAGTTCTAGGGTTCCAGCAAGGCGCGCGGGGATTCGAATACGATCATGTCCTGGCCCAGCCAAGTTCCAAAGACAAAAACATCCCTCGAAACATGCAGGACGGCTTCGTATTATTCACAGAGGAAGAAGAGTTTTGCCCGCGCTTGCGAACGGGCGAGTAACCCAAAATTTTTCAGCAATGTTGCGTCATCGAAGGGCCGCGTTTCAAACAGGCGAAGCAAGTGTTAGCGCGTCTCCATCTGCGACTGCGATTTTTTATTGTGTGGAAGTTGTTTCTGGTTCGTCATGGCGCGCTCTTGCTTATGATCACATCTATTGAAATCGCTCCAAGAAAGCATTTTTGCTGTCTGCAAATATTCAGCCGAGCCATCAAAACACGACGTAATCGGCCCTCCGGCAACTTGTTTTGTTTGCGCGGATCCACTAAATTTGTCCGGTTTAAGAACAGAAATTGCAGTTCAGAAAACGTTCAGGTGGACGACATTAGACTAGTGAAGCCAGTTTCCCGTATCGAGCTGCTTCAAGCCGTCGAAAAGGCGTTGCGGGATCGTCGGCGGAACGATCTGGAACAATGACTTGACCGTCCTCTCCATCAAACATTGTGCATTTGGAATCGGTCGCCAACACACCACCTAAAGATTTCCGCTAAGCACATCATATTTGGTGGGCGTGAACAAAGTTGACGGTAGATACGTTGGTGTTGGACGAAAGCTCGACGCTTTGGCACTGAGGTCCACCAGTCATCACCAACCATCCAGCGCTTCGCATCTTGACCCGCGCAGGTTTCCAGCCCGGGGGCATCTGCCCCATTGAACCGCATGAGCAGACCGAAGACGGCGATCATATCCGCGTCACGCACTACCGCGCATCCTTTTGTCCGCTGACCAACAGAGGCAGAAGCCAGCACAGCGGTGACAAAGAAGAAAAGTACATGAAAGCAGAAAATGGCGTTAAGTTTGGCGGTATCTTCATCTTCAGCGCATCTGATGGATCAGTTCTGCACTGCCTTCGAGTGTTAACTGGCGAAATCACCTGCAAGGATGGTGTCCGGTTACCTAACTGACTGGGAACCTAAAAATCGTTGGTTCGCCAGTTTTGAAACGGCTGAAGGGCGGTTAAAAACCATAGACTTATGGATCAGAGGCCGATGATGCACTAACCGTCACGATGGACCAGTACGATTAGGCTGCTCAGTCGGCGGGCAGAAATTCTTCAAACTCCTGAAAGAGGTATGATTTTGGACATTTATAAAGTTATGAACGAGCGTCGCTCAATCCGCGGTTTCAAGGATGATCCCGTTCCGCGTGACGTACTGGAAATGGTCATCGCACTGGCTAATCGTGCCCCTTCGTCAATGAATACCCAGCCTTGGCACCTTCATGTTCTAACTGGAGAGCCGCTTGAGCAGGTGCGACGCGGAAACACTCAAAAAATGCTTTCTGGTGTTCCACCGAGCCGTGAGATCGAGGATTACGCAGCCTACGAAGGCGAGCACCGACAGCGACAGATCGAGATCGCAGTTCAGTTGTTTGAAGCTATGGGGATAGAGCGTCACGACAAAGAGCGGCGACAGGATTGGGTCATGCGAGGGTTTCGGCAATTTGATGCCCCTGTTTCTGTTGTGGTCTGCTTCGACCGGTCGCTGCTGAAGAATACGATTGCCCATTTTGACACGGGTGCGATGACCTACGGTTTGGTTTTAGCCGCTTGGGCACATGGCCTCGGAGCCGTTATTAATGGTCAGGGGATCATGCAAAGCCCGGTTGTTCGTGAAGTTGCCGGCATTCCCGAAGATCAAGTCATACTGACCTGCGTTGCGCTTGGTTGGCCCGATGATACCTTTATCGCGAACTCCGTGGTCTCTCGACGTCGACCAGTGAGCAATATGACCCGCTTCCTCGGTTTCTCCGATTTGGACTAGCTCCCCGAAAGTGGTCCGCCAAACGAAGATGTATTATCCCTCAATCTGGAGGATCGGCTATGTTTGGGAACCGAGAAAGAGTCTTACTGAAGACGATCGAAATGGGGAACTTGCTTCACTGCAAAACCGTCGCATAATCAAACCAACCATACAAGCTATTCCCTCTTTAGTGCAGGCCGCGATTTGTCCCAAAATCCCTGACGACCCACATTAAGAAGAAAAGAGTTAAAGCCATGAAGCTAGAGTTTCACCACATCAACTATGTCGCTGAGGACGTCGACAGGCTGCATGACTTCTACATCAACATTCTTGGTCTGAATGACATCCCGATGACTTCGTTCCCGAGACCTGAGGCGACATCCACCAGTGGCTATGATGGGAAGATCAGGTTTGCCACCGATGGTCAGATGCAGATGCACCTAGCCACCAAGGATCTGGCCGTGGCCTTTAAGAACGGAGAGGTTATCAACCCAGTTGAACGTGGTCATATTGCCTTCAGGACGGACGATATAGCAGCCTTCAAAGCCCTGCTGGATCAGCACTCGATTCCCTACTCAGACTACGGGACTGCCTTCGCCAAGGAGTGGCATCAGGTTTTCTTCCATGACCCAGAGGGCAACGTCATTGAAGTGCATCAGGCAGTAACGAACTGACCTGTAGCAACCATCCTTAATTTGAAGGCCCGCACTATCTGGTGCAACTTTGCACAAACAGCACCATGCGCAATCGGGAGCGTTTGCATCTCCCGATGAAACGCACGCTGAACAAGCCAGATACCTAGCTCCTCAAAGGAAAAAATTGATCCTTTCCGACGTGACTGATTTGGACAGGTATGTCCCTTTTGCGATCCCTTTCAAGCAACGTGCGTCGCCGTCAGGGCTTCGAAGTCTCGGGCTGACGACTAATGCACGTGAAATGCGAGCTTCGAGGTTGTGCTATTTTCGTCTTTCGCCGCACGATGACTAAACCTTTCATTCAGGGCGCTTTCCTCGGCGCAGGGTGCTGCCGCGGCGGCGTCAGCCCCTAATCTCCGGAGCCGTGTCACTTCAAGAGCAGACCTCCATCGACGACCAGATCAATGCCTGTGATGTAGGACGCGCCATCTGACAGCAAAAAGACAGCAGCTGACGCGAGTTCTTGTGGGGTGCCGATACGGCCTAGCGGCACGCTTCGCCCCACATCATCAATTTTCTCATTTGTATCCCATCGATCTTGCAACGGCGTCAACGTCAGGCCGGGATATATCGCGTTCGAGCGGATATTGTCCGCGGCGAGTTGCATCGCAAGTGATTTTGACAACGCACCGACTCCGGCCTTGGCGGTCGAATATGCATCTTGGGGCTTGGGGTCCCCGCGTAGACATTGTGTGGTCGAAAAATGAACCATCGCCCCGCCGCCAGTTTTGCGCATGTGTGGAACTGTCGAGCGAGCCATGTGCACCATAGATTTAAGATTGATGTCGAACACCCGATCCCAGATATCCATATCCATATTGAGCAGCGAAGCATCGCGGTCAAACCAAAGAACACCGGCCACATTTGCAAGATAATCGATACGTCCGAACCGGCGGACACCCTCTTCAATCGTAGCGTCAACGAAAACGTGGTCGGTTACGTCGCCCTGAACGTAAAGGCGCTTATCGGCAGTGCCGCCTAGGTCGTCAGGTTTAGGTTTCAGGTCGATCATGATGACTGATCCGCCAGCATTGAGGATCATGTTGGCGATCTGTTGACCCATGCCGCCTCCAGCACCAGTCACAACGGCCACTCGGCCTGAAAAATCAAATGAGATCATGTGTTCCCGAGACCCTTGAAACCAATCTTCCGTGCAGCTGGTTTGTCATCACCCCAGCCAGCTCTCCTTGACTGACTAGAAATCTCAAACCGTAAGTGCAAGCAATTGCGACGCATTTTCCGCGGGCTAATGAAACACGAAGTTATGCTTTGATGGTGAACGTGGAAAGCCCTTGACGGCCAACCAACCGCAGCGCAGCATTTGTCACTTGGGGCGCTAAGAAGCAATTCGCCACCGTTTGCACCCAACGACAGCGATGCGGACAAAGAGGGCTTTGGCTGCTGATGCACCAATGTCTGCTACTGTGACGTCTCTCTTCCTGCTACCAAACGCTGGCAAGTCATACACACTTTTTACAAGACGAGGTGATCAATTGTTTTTGGGTGATCAGTCACTGGCTCGTAGCCGTCTTGTGTAATTATGAAACTGTCGCCAATCTGGGCACGGAAAGCATCAACCGTCACAGAGCCATCCACGGCCAGAACCATGCCGGGTTCGAGGATCGTTGTGTCGCCGGTCACGAGTTGCGGGGTCTCCAGAAAGCTGAAACCTGTCGCACGGCCGCATCGGAACGGATAATCGTATCCTGCATCCTGAATGACTTCTGCATAAGCGGCGTGCACACTTTCTGCCGTCACCCCTGGGCGCAAGGCATCAAGGGCCGCTTGCTGACTTGCCAGTGCGACCTCATAGACCGCCACCTGGGACCTATCGGCTATTTCGCCAATCCAGAAAGTCCGGTCGAACCCCAGTTTGAAGCGGTGAAAATTGGTCATTCCACAGAAACAAAGAAACACTGGCTCACCGCGCTTCATGACGCGCGTCGTGGCGCGGTGATGGGTCTTGGTGATCGTCTCACCGGAGGCCATGATTTGCAGGAAATGCGTGTTCGGCGACATATCGGCGTCGTCGTAATGGGCGTCCAGGAGTTCAGCCGCTTTTCGCGTCCCTGCTTGCGATGTGGCAAGAGCGACTTCGAATTCTGGCACGCCATCACCGATGGCCACACGGCCAGCGTTCATCATGGCGTTTGCAACCTGACCCGCATGACGAGCAAGCTCTAGCTCTTGGCTTGATTTGATCATTCGCATCCCCGTAAGGATCGGTGTGACCGAGGTGAGGTTTTTTGCGCCTATCAAGTCGTCAACATATGAACGGACGAGGGCGGGCATATGATTAGGCTCTATTCCAATACAGTTTGCACCTTTGACAGCAGTTGGCAATTCGGCGCGCCACTCCGCTCCCATGCCGTCATTCCACGCTGCTATCCTGTCCACACGCGCCTTGGATTGAGCCGTGTTTAGGTCAATTGTCGGTGTGATCAAAAGACTGGCCCCCTCGCGCGGAACCACCAACAGGGTCGGGCGGCCAAACTCCATGTGAAGGTAGTCATAGTACCCGGTCAGATAATAAACATTGTCGTCATCAGTGATAATCGCGACATCGAGGCCTTTCTTGCCCATTTCAACGCGAAGCGTGTTCATTTGTGCTTCAAACATGGCTACTCGCTCCCGTTTCTGCTTATCGGCAGGTGGTCACGCTCAAGCCGCACCCCGATGGTGATTGCATAACGCCCCACATGCGGCATTGAGGCATGACCGGCTTGCCGTACGATCAAAATTTCGGACAGGTCTTCGTTGGAACAGTTTTGACCCGGCCGCTTGGATACCTTTCCAACCGGTGCGCCGGGGCGTTTGTGAATGGCATCGATGTCTTCTACGAGGAAACTCTCCAGTAGGCCACCAGCAAACATGTTTTGCGCGCCCTGTAGAATAGTCATGTGGCCGTCACGCCTAAAGGCATGCATCATGTCAACTTTCTGTCATACATAATCATGGTTGCTTCCCGCGTGGATCGGGAGTGCGGCTGTCGGCAAGGAGGTATCAAAACAGCCTTTTGTCTTGGCTTCGGGGGCGATTTTCAGGGAGGAACTGGCGGCCATCTCCGCACACGCTGCGCCAAGCTTCGCGCACTCAGGAAACCGGCATGGCTTATTGATCCAGAAAAATACCCAGGGCTGCATCCGACTAGGCTTGCTTCAGAGATTCGTTTAGATCGTGGAAGGTCAGATCCAGAGCGCGCGAGAATTCAGGAACCAAATGTTTGCGGCGCTCAATTTTGCTTGGATACTCTGTTTCGATTTGACGCGTTGTGATGCTAACGGAGGAAACAAAAAAGATCTGCCACGGCCACTTTGGTTCAGATAGGCGTACGCGTCCAAATAGAGCTGGCCAAGGTCAAGTTGGTGTGCACTTTCAGGAGGCGCGTGATTTAATGACCGCAGACCCACCGCAAGTTGAACGGTGGCATCAAACCTAGCAAAACCGCAGTGTGCCGGAAAACTACATTTTCAAGGCCACCATTTGTTGATGCGCAGGTCAGCCACACTGTCGCCGCGGTGGTGTCTGAGTACCAAGGGGGCGAATGCCTTCCTTGCGCACAATGTAATACGGCGCACAACGCGCTTGCGACACGACATGGGTTTCAGGACACTGGTTGGTGCCGGTAAATTTCGTAGATCAGCGCATATGCCGGCGCAATTGGATCAGGTTTGATCGTCCGCGAGTAATGTCGGGCAACGAGTTTGCTGCGAATTCTGAGGCCCGCTCAGCCGCAGCCGGTGAGGCCTGCTGGGAGCACAAGGACAGCACCTTTTGTGTATAGACTGCGAGCAAAGTTTAGTTCGTCCGAGGCCAGCGTGACACTGAATTGTGTAGCCGACAGGATGCTCGTTTGTTGGCTGAGACTTTCGAACAACTCAGCATTTGGAAACAGCACAACAAAGGCCGGGGCGGCATCATTCGTCATGCTAACCAGCCCGAGTAGGGATAGCCATCCAATTACCATCACACTGGTTGCGGCGAGGCCGGATTTAATAGTCATGGATATGCTCCACTATAGTATCGCTAGCCTTGAGTTCGCGGAGCGTCTCGGCAAGGCGGCTCACAGGCATCACTATGAGGTGGCGATAGTCCTCAGCGCCTTGGCGCGCACGGCTGTATATTGCGTCGGGATGTGTGACATCTCGGCTTAAGACAGTCATCATGATTTCATCATTGCCCGCGATTTCAACAAAATCGACCTCGGATTGCGCCATCTTTGTCATTAAATGGGTCAAGGCGCGGTAGCGGATGGTCTCTATCTCTGTGGCCCCATTCCCATGCGCGATGACGGTGACATCCTCGAAACCTTTAAATGACTCAGCTTCAGGCGCGCGGACAATCATGCGCAGTGTCAGCGCATCAGGGCCGACCTGCGCGACGGCCTGCGCGATCACCCCGGCATAGGCCGCCTTTGCCGCATATTCGAGGCCAAGCGCGATGTTTCTTTCGCGGTCTCTTAAGGCGTTTGTTGCCGAGGCGGCCAGTGCTGCTCGATCACTTTCAAAGTCCCATTTGTACCACGGTACCTGCTTCAGAAAGTCTGCATAGCCCTCAGCCTGCTGCGCCGATAGATCGTCAAGCGGCGCCCGAGCGTCGCCTCTGAGTATTACAAATAGCCGACCGATGGTTTCTTCATAGGCCGCCTTCATCAAGAACTCTGCCGTGAAGCTGACCCCGATCACATAAACCATCTGTTTGGTGTCCGCATCGATCTGGCCATGAGATCCCGATGCCTCCGAGAGCGCGCAGAGCGCGCTCCAAAATCCTGAGATGCTTTTCAGAAACTGAAAATCGTGGGGATCGCCAGTGGCAAGAACGCGCCCATAATCATCATAGGCGTGGACGATGTCCCATTCTGGATAGGTTAGCAGGGTACGGGTTTCTGGGCGATGATGCTCAGCCACGAGGATCGCTTGGTATGGCACGGGTTCGCCCGTCGGGCGACAGGCGGTTTCGACATAGGCAACGGGTGCGCTCAGTCCCAATATCAGCAAAACGACTGCGATGACGCCGCGTTTGAGCCAGCGCCAGAAAGTTTTCACGCTGGGCGACCGATGTTCTTGATCCCGGCCCATACCGCAATGCCGCCAAGGAGAAGGTGCGGCACATTTGCGAGGATCCGGCCGAGTGAGAGATCCATCCCGGCGGAGCCATTGGTGAAGATGCCAAGGTCGAGATAGCCGTAGCCTGTGAAAAACCCGAATATGCCGTCGCCCAAATAGGCCAGCCCAAACAGCACCATAAAGGTCCGCGCGGCTTTGTGAGAGGTCAAGCCCGCGACCAGCGCCCACAGGGCGGAGGCCACATGCAGAGCATCATCATAGATGTCCAGCGCGAAGATGCCGAAGGCGAGCCCGTCTTCGTCGGTGAGACCTGGAACATAATTCAGCGAGGCTGCGATCATAAGCACAGCGAAATAGGCGAAGCAGAGTTTTTGTAAGCCGGTCATAGATGCTCCAGATAGCTGTCCCAAAGGTTGTTGCGCAGGATAAGTTGCGGGTCGATGGTGCGTTTTGCGGCAGCAAAATCCACGGCACCGCTGTAGACAGTGGCCATTTGATCAAGGCGGGCATGGGGCCGATACGGCAGGTAGTAGGCCCCGCCGCTTTCCGCGATCCGGTCGATCAGCGTTTCTGTCATGCGCCGCATGTCGGCTTCGGCGCGCAGTGTCATCTCTTGGCTAAACGACATAACGGCGGCGATCCGGGGTCGTGTCGCATAGGACAGAGTGCTTTGATCGTCCTGCGCGATATAGCGAAGGGTCACGTTCAAGAACTCTTGATAGGAGGCTGGGATTACCTCGCGGCAGGCCTCCAAGAAGCTGTCAAAGGCGTCAAAGCTGACGAAGTATTCATGCAGAATGTCCGTGCGGTCAGGGTTGCGGTCATCGAGCGTGACGACCGGTTCATTGATCAGCGAGTTGCGCGTCGCTTCGCCGCCGCCAATGGCGGGCAAGAGCGAGGTTTCGTTCCACCACCGAAAGGTTTTTAGCGCTTCGTTGCCAAGCTGGGCGCGGTAAAGTTGCCCGGCCACATGCGACATCCAGCCAGAGCCAGATGCGGCTGGTAGATCGTTTTGATCCTCGGTCTGCCGGTAGGTGGCTAGCAGAGCTTGCTCAAAAAAGCTCTCTCGTTCGACGTTCAGGCGTCCGTAGGCCATTGTGACCGCAGGATCGTCGATGGCGTTTTGGAAAGCCGTTGGGAAATCCGTGGCCGCCATAGTGTCATAGGTCGGCGAGAGGCGAGAATTTGGGACCATGTCCACGACCAAATCGATGATAATACCAATCAGCCCGTAGCCCCCCATGGCGAGTTTGAAGAGGTTGGGATCCTTGGTCGGGGAGCAGTCCACCACATCGCCAGAGGGTAAGAGCATGCGCAGTGAACGCACCGTCGCACCCATAGGGCCGTAAGGCACCGGCCAGCCATGGGCATTCACGGAAAAGGTCGCTCCAACGCCAAAGTCATTGTTGGATTGCATAACAGCAGGCGAAAACCCTTCTGCATCCAGTGCCGTGATGACCTGCGACCAGCGCGCCCCAGCATGTACGCGGTAGGTTAGATTGGTTTGGTCTAACTCGATCGAGCCATTATCGAACGTGATTGCCGTACCGTTCCTTGGGATTGCCTGACCGCCCATAGAATGGCGCGCGGCACCAATGTTCACGGGGCGATTAATTTTGGCTGCTTGGGTCATTTCTGTCCTCAAGACGCGGATAAGGGCGTCATCGGCGTTCTCGGACAGCATCAGATGCTTATGGATCGGTGTGGCAGAAAGCCCGCTCGCGTCATTTATGATCTTGGCGGAGGCCGTGGTGTCTAACCGGGTTGTGCCATCGTAAACCGGCAAGTGACTTCCGTATCGTTTAGCCGCGAACCAACCTGCAGCGGCTCCTCCAAGGGCAAGTGCGGATCGTCGTGTGAATGTTTTCATGGGCGGTCGAGGTCATTTATTGAAGTGATGTGTTTTAACGCGCCTAACAGCGCATCGGCAAACTCCTTTGGCGCTACGAGATTGGGGGATATGTCCAACGGAGTTTAACACTGCAAGGCGCGCATTTGGAAGCAGCGCGGCGCGTTCTTGCCCCTGATCAAGCGGTGTGACGGTGTCTTTGTCACCCCAGATTACCGATTCCAATCCCGCCACAAGTCAGCAAGGGTAGCCCAAGTAAGTTTCGCCGTGGTTTTGGTTCCTTCGTAAAGCTTTGCAGCGCCTTCCACAGTTGACAGCCCAAAGGACCATACATCGGAACTGTCTATTTGCTGAATGTCCTGGAGGTCAGGCAAAGCTTCACGAGCAGCGGAGAAAGCCTGCCCCGG
Organism: Marinibacterium sp.; assembly: GCA_017643305.1. Taxonomy (GTDB): domain Bacteria; phylum Pseudomonadota; class Alphaproteobacteria; order Rhodobacterales; family Rhodobacteraceae; genus HXMU1420-2. Next base: position 25,709 of record JAEPNQ010000045.1, read on the forward strand.
TGCCTTCTTTGCCATTTCCCACAATTCTGTCCTGGTAGGTATTGGGATAGAGCAAACTGTCGGGTCATCTTCAGTCGGGCGTTCCTCTTCAAAAATTGAGAAGTACAACTCATTCGACGAGCGGGCCATCTCGCACAATTCTTTGATATCAATTGCTGTAAGTCCAACGATGGCTGCCGTACCAAAGTAAGGCACTGCCTCCGCAGCCATGCCTGAGACGCGGCGTCGCGCCATTCTATTTGTTTTGTGCGTCATCCCAGAGCGACTTTTTTTCATAGCAGCTTTAATCGTCATTGTGCCGTCTGCCGTTTCGATTGTCGTTTCAAAGGCATTTTGTTGTGCGATGCGGACCATGCGTGTTGCGTTATCCAATTTTGTTCGCATTTCGCGTTCAGCAGCCTCAACAGCTTGCCTTTGTGCTCTCTCTGCTGCCAGTTCGGCAGTGGCACCTTTGAGGTTCCTTTCTAGCAGAACAACGTCGTCTGCCTTTGAGGCTAGCTCTTGACGTGCCTCTCTCTCGAGTTTCTCCGCCGCTAAGCGTTGGGTCTGCTCATCCGCAAGTCCGGTGGATAGGCCTGAGATGCGCTTGTTTGCTCTGCCCAGTTCATAGGAGGAATCTGCAAGTTGCACCCGTAGACGCTCCTGCGCGGCTTTGCTTTCAATCAACTCATCATCAACCAGTGCCTTTGCAGCCTTCTCATCACTGAACTGCTTCCCAAGGCTTGCGAGGTCGTCAGCCTGCTTAAGGACTTGAGTGCGCACTCCCGTAATCGCGAACAGAGCCTGACTGACAGCGGTTATCGCAGCGCCCCCCACAAAGCTTAACCCCGTGAAAATAAGGCTGAAGCATAGAATGATGACTGAAACGAAGCGTGCCATCCAACGAAGATGTTTCATGGCTGTTTCTAACCCGAGTTGCTGCGCTGGTGAACCTGCAGTATTCCTAGCGTCGTTTTCAACACCATTATTTATAAAGGGAATAACACATTCACGACAGCGAAATCGGAGGCTTGCTTGGGGAACGTGGGCTGGAAATTCATGGTTTCAAAGTGGGTTCGACAAACACTTTTCAGGGCCTTGTTGCTGGATTGAAGTGGGATGAATTGTGCCTGCAGTCCGAAAGCAAGCGGGGATGCCTCCAGCAATTGCGTGTGTGCAAAAAAAGATACCATCAGCTGCACATTGCAGCAGTTATCATCCACGTTTCGCTGGTCATCGGCGAAGTCTATCATCTGATCCCACACGCGTGACCGGGAGCAAATCATGAAATTTTTGGTCTACCAGATAAGTGAAAGAGCCCTGTTCTGGACGCCGGCATCATGAGCCCGCGTAGTGGCTCACATAGCAGATTTTGAAAGCGTCGCCTCCAGAACGGGCGGCTTTTTTGTTTTCAGCAGGATCAAATGCACATATTTGGCATCTTCGTCATCCCGGCACATCCACGCGGCGGCGGCATAGGTTTCTTCAAGGATTTTCAGAAAACCAAATAGATGGGGATCGGTGTCTTTTCTTCTACGCTTGAGGACATCCAACTTTCCGCGATTGCTTTTGCCGATCTGCTTACCCATTTGGCTGATTTCTAGCCATAAAGCGCTGTCAGATTTCGAGTAGATCTCAAGCTGACCGAGCAGTAGAAATCTACCTCCACCGATCTTGCCTATGGCGCTCCAAACAGGTTGGCTGGGCTCGCTTAGAACAATGTCACGATACAGTCTGAAGCTTTGTTTTGCCGGCATTTTGCTTTCCCTCGCACAGGTATGTGTGCAAGCTGATGCAAGGAGCAAGTTATAGCGCTATTTCGGTGGAATCGGCGGGAAGCGGTCCTTAGCTGCTGTGAACACCAAGGTCAGCTATGCGGACTTTGCTGCCGTCGACAATCGATTGAGCTAATTTCTGGGCAGAACTGCTCAATGTTCCGATCTTGGCTCTTCTTCAGACAATGCGGCTAGAAGAGAAGACAACAGCCGCTTCTTTGTCTCGGCATCAACCTACTGCGGTGCTCATGATACCGAATTTAACATTGCGGTCGGAAAGGCGTGGATGATCTCAGCTATTGCAAGGGCACTGAACCCGGGCTGCAAGGCTGACAATGTGCCAATTCTTGAAGGGTCGCAGGGTGGAGGCAAGTCAACGTTCTTCCGCATACTGGCCGGTGACGAGTGGTTTCACGATAGCTTGGGCGATTTGGGTGGTAAGGACGCCGCGGCAGGCTTGCGAGGCAAGTGGATTATCGAGCTGCCAGAACTTGCGTCTATGAAACGGACGGACATCGAGAGCACAAAGGCATTTCTCTCCCGAACGACCGAGCGATACAGACCAGCATACGGGCGCTCCGAGGTCATAGAGCCGCGTCGCTGTGTATTCGCTGGAACGACGAACAGGCAGGATTGGATGTCGGATGAGACAGGTGGCCGACGTTTCTGGCCTGTGGCTGTCGGTGACATTCGGTTGGATGACCTGAAGTTGGACCGGGACCAGCTTTGGGCCGAGGCTGTTCAACTGTACAGAAGGGGTGAAAAGTGGTGGCTTGACGGAGACACCGAAAAGGAAGCGTCCGTCCTCGTGATGGACCGGAGTTCCGATGATCCTTGGACGGCGCAAGTGCTCAATTACGTCGATAAGATAACGGAGGTGTGCACCCGTGAAATCCTCGAGGAAATGGGGATTGAGACGGGGCGCCAGACGAGGGCTGATGCCTTGCGCGTTGGCGGCATCCTTATACGCGCAGGCTGGAAACGCTCCGGCAAGTTCTCCAGCGGTCAGCGTAGGGGGCTGGGGCGTTATGTCAGTGGCGCTGCGCAGTGTGGATTTCTGTTCAATGAAACCTGAAAAACGCCTCCTCGCGGCAGACATGCGCTTTGGTGTGGAAATGTGGAATCCCCTTCCCACACAACACATAACGTAAACGCAAGTATATGTTATAGATAAAGAAATGTGCGCAATGTCTCTATCGGCTCAATTGCGTGCTCGCGACCGTGCGTCGGTAACAAAATGTGTGGGAAAAGAATTCCACATCCCCACACTCACGCTGGCGCATCATCATGGCCTCGACTGGAGACCACACCATGCACATACGCGAAGCCCGTATTGCTCGACAGGTCGAGGTGGCCATCGAGCAGATCCTTGATTGTCATGTGAAAGGAACGACTGCAGCCCAGACTGATGCCTATCTGACATCCCTGCGGCTGATCGCTGGCGCGCTGGAGCGCGAAGCCCATGCGGTCCTGCAGCTGGCGGATGAAGAGGAACAGCTGGGCTAGCAGCGGGTCCTTCGCAAAGACCATGTAAGCGAGTGGTTCGCGCAGCAAACAATTTCGCCATTTAGAATTTCAAACAGACTCTAAGATCAGGGCGCGCAGCTGGGCTAGCGGCGGGTCCTTGGCAAAGCCCGTAGAAATGAATCGTTCGCGCCACTTTTGTTTTCTAGCGACAGAATGTTATAAGGGGGAGGAGGAAATAGAAAGGATCTTGCATGGCTACTTTGGCCGAGGTTGTCGCGCACATCCAGATGGACCAAAGGCCAGTAATGCACTCACAATCAAACTGGATTATCCGATAGGGGCACACCACACGCGTGTCTTGTTGACAAAGCTTTCCATAGCCTCGCCTTCATCGTCAACGGCTTTATTGAAAACCGGAGATCCGACGATTTCTGATTTCTTGCGCAAACATCGTTCCAAAACGCTTCCACCAAAACTGGACCGTCTCGCGACTGACCACTATAATGCGTTCGTGCAGTAAGTTTTCGACATTTCTCAACAATAGCGGGAACCGGACATAAAGCATCACGCACAAGCGGATGATCTCTGGACAGGTTTAGAAGTACTCTAAGGGGGAGCGTATGGTCATGAATAGACGCTAGTCCGCCCCCCGCCCTGTCTCAAGCTAAGTCGCTCTGACAAAACCTTTCTATCCCTTTGGATCGTCGGCTAAGGGAAGTATAACGCTCTCAACCATCATATCCGAATGCCGTTTGGGACAGGTCCGACGCATCAAGCCAAACAGCTTTGGGGCGGCTGTATTCCGCCAGACCATCCGTTCCGCTGGAGCGACCAAAGCCTGACGCGCCCGACCCGCCGAAGGGCACAGACACATGGATTGTTTTGTAGCTATTGATCCAGAACGTTCCGGCTCGCACTGATGCGGCCACGCGGTGGGCGCACCCGACATTACTAGTCCAGACCGCGCCGGCGAGCCCATATTCACTTCTATTGGCGATTTCAATGGCTTCCGCTTCATCATCGAAGCGCAAAAGCGTGACGACCGGTCCAAATATTTCATCCTCAGCAGCAGGCGCTGTGGGGGGAAGGCCGTCAAGGATTGTTGGCGGCACGAACAGACCTTTCCCTGGCACGCTCGGCGCGAATCTGGTTGCGCCGTCGCCCTCTGCAGACGCGAGGGCGGCGGCTATGCGCGCCGCCTGGGCGCGGTTGCCGACAGGGCCGATTTCAGTGGCGTCGTCAAGAGGATCGCCTAAGCGAAGTTTGGCCATGCCCTCCGCGACACGATCGCGAAACGCATCAGCGATGGACCGCTGCACCAATAGGCGCGAGCCGGCGACGCAGCTTTGCCCAGCGCCCGCAAAGATCGCTGCCTGGGCGCCCTTGACGGCGGCGGAGGAATCTGCGTCTTCAAAAACGATATTTGCGGATTTGCCGCCAAGCTCTAACACCACGCCTTTCAGCGCGGCGCCCGCCGATGCAGCAACGCGCCGACCGGTTGCAGGCGAGCCGACGAAGACGACCTTGGCCACGCCGGAATGCTCGATCGCCGTTTCGCCCACAGTGGGGCCGAGGCCGGCGAGAACGTTAACCAGACCTTTCGGCAGACCCGCGTCCTCCGCCAGCGCGACCAGCGCGGCGGTCGTGATTGGCGTCAACTCAGATGGTTTGATGACGACGCCGTTTCCAGCGGCGATCGCCGGCGCAATTTGCCAGCCGGCTGTGAATATCGGCGCGTTCCACGGCGTGATCTGAAAGACCACGCCATGAGGTTCGCGCAGCGTATAGACAAGATGGCCGGAGGGCGCCGGAATCGTCTCTCCATGCACCTTGTCGGCCCATCCGGCGTAATACGCGAACATCTCAGCAACTTTGGCGACTTCGGCCCTTGTATCCCGGATCGGCTTGCCAGCGGTCAGCGCCTCCAGCGTGGAGAGGTGTTCTGAATGGTTTAGAATGGTCCCTGAAATCGCCTGCATGATCTGGCCACGATCATGGTGGCTGCGACCGTGCCACCAGCCGATTTGCGCTGCTTTTGCCGCCTCGACCGCTTCAGCGGTCAGATCGGCGCCGGCGTCGCGATACTGCGTGAAAGGCGCGTCGATAAAAGGATCGACCAATTCAATATCTTCCCCAGCGCCCGTCCGTGGTGCGCCATCGATCCAACTTACAGGCGCAGTTGGAAGCCTGAGGTCGTTCATCAGATCGCTGAAAAGCGCCGCGCGGTCGGTCATAGCTCAGCCCTCGCGATTTCGTTGAAGTCGGCCTCATCCGCCAAGGTGTCGGCGCTGCCTCTCCAAAGGTCGGCGATGGGTCCGAAAGCTGGTATGGGCGTCTGCGTATCCTTCGCCAACGCCGCCGCCAGAGCCACGTCCTTGCGCATCAGGCCCATGGTAAACCCACTGTCGAAAGCGCCTGAGAGTATCCAGCGGGGAAAGTTTATCTCAGACACAGCGCTGCGCCCAGATCCGGCGTTGATTCCTTCCAGCAGCTTGTCCGGCGCCACACCCGCCGCCGCCGCCAGCCGAACGGCTTCAGCGACGAGAGAGAGATTTGCGGCGCAAAGCATATTATTAGCGATCTTCGCCGCATGGCCTGCACCCGAATTGCCTACATGGACGATTTTCGCCGCCAAGCGATCAAGGTCGGGGCGTACTTTGGCTAGCGCTCCTTCATCTCCACCGACAAGCATCGTCATCAAGCCCGATCGCGCGCCCGTCGGCCCGCCGCTGACCGGGGCGTCGATAAAGCGCCATCCTGCGGCGGCACCTACGGCGGCGAGAGCGCGGGACACGCCGGGCTCCGACGTCGTCGTGTCCACAACGATTGCGTCCGGTGGCAGCGCCGGTCCAACCGCCGCCATCGCTTCGTTCACGGCAGCGGCGTTTGGAAGAGACAGGATGACCATTTCGGACGCTTCCACCACCGCCTGGGGTGAAGAGGCAACGGGCGCGCCGGCCTCAGCGACGCGCGCCCGAGCTCCGGCGTTCATATCCCAGCACAGCGGCGCCGTGCCAGTTTTGCCAAGTCTGGCGGCCATCGCCGCGCCCATCCGGCCACAGCCGATCAGTCCGATTTTCATGTTTGTCCTTTCCGTTAGGCGGCCGCCATAATTTCGGTTTTCACGACCTGCAAGCCAAACGCTTTGGTCAGGCCCGGCAAGCGCGTCATCCCAACATTCTCCATTACCTTCAGCGATACGGCGTTCTCTGGCGCTGCCAGCGCGATTATCCGGGAAATTTTCAGTGCTGCAAACCCAAACTCAAGCGCGGCGCGCACGCCTTCGGTCGCATAACCCTTTCGATGGGAAGACGGATGAAACGCATAGAGATGTTCTGTCTCACCCCCCAAATCGTCGAGTTAGCGCCGGCCGAGATTGTCGATCGGGTGCTCGCTTTCCCTTTCGATCACAGCCCAGTGGCCAAAGCCGGGAACCTTGGGATCAGACCAGAGCGCCGCGAACATCGGCACGAGCTGCGTTGCAGTTTCCGCCGCTTGCTTGGCGCCGTCGACGCCGCTAGCGAGATATCGCGCAACCTTGGCTTCAGACTGAATTCTGGCTTAGGCGGGATCGTCCTGCGCTTTGCGGAGGCGAAGTGTCAAACGCCATGTCGTCAGCGTGGTCAACGGGCCTTCCCCCTGTGAAGCTTTGCGCCTAGCATAGACGCATCAAAGTGGAGGTTTCCATGCGATCAATGGTGTCGGCGCCGCAGCCAGAA
>JAEPNQ010000034.1 GCA_017643305.1 Marinibacterium sp.
ATGGAGGAAACACTACAACACCAAGAGGCCACACAGTGCATTGGGCTATCGGCCACCGGCTCCCGAAACCATCATCCAAATGGAAACCAGCCCGATCATGCACTAACAATTACCTTGGACCAATCAGATCGGGCTGCTCACATAATGATCGGAGAGAAAGCAAGCGATCTGATTAAAGGCGATAAAATGCCGTAGTTCCCATGGGCCCTTGTGCCTTTCAACTTCCTTGCCGCAAATGCGAGTAACAGCTTCGAGCTCGGAATGGAAATTTACCATGAGGCAGCACAAACTTGTGCTCGCGCCCTTGCAGTGCAGCAGTTGAATTGACCTTTGCGCTCCCGACAGCGCCAAATCGAACCGCAGTTCAATACAACTTGTGCCGGGATGTCTGCAGGAAAATGGTGGCGGTGCAGGGACTTGAACCCCGGACACGCGGATTATGATTCCGCTGCTCTAACCAACTGAGCTACACCGCCACATGCGATGCGTCGGATATGTCAGCGGCGTGGAGCCGTCAAGTGGGTTTTCGGTCTTTATGGTAGAAACGCATGTCACACGGGTGTGCGCACCGTTTCGATCATAAGTTCCACGTTTGCAGGATCCGCGTCGGGCGTAATACCGTGACCCAGGTTGAAGATGTGCGGGCCTCCGGAAAATGCCTTACAGATGGCGCGGGTTTCCGCGACCAGAGCGTCGCCGCCAGTGACCATGTGCCAGGGGGCCAGGTTGCCCTGCACGCAGCCATCGCTTTGCACATGTTGTGCGGCCCAGGCAGAGTCGACCGAGTTGTCGAGCGCAACACAATCCGCGCCGGTGGCTTTGGCAAAGCCTTCGTAGCGCGGGCCAGCCTCGCGCGGGAACGCGATGATCGGCGTATCGGGGAACCGGGCCTTAAGCGCGGAAATGACCCGGCGGCAGGGCTCCAGCGAGTATCTGTCAAAGTCATCGCCCTTGAGCGAACCTGCCCAGCTGTCGAACAGTTTGACCACCTCTGCGCCCGCCTCGATCTGGCGGCCGAGGTAAAGAATAGTAGCCTCAGTGATACGATCGATCAGCGCATCGAACAGCTCCGGCGCTTCAACTTTGAGCGCATGGGCCGGGCCCTGGTTCGGCGTACCGCGTCCGGCGATCATATAGGTCGCCACCGTCCACGGGGCCCCGGCGAACCCGATCAGAGTAGTATCAGATGGCAGTTCGCGAGATAGGATCGAAACCGTATCATAGATTGGTGACAGGATTTCGTGGATATCCTCCGCCGGTTTCAGGCTGTTCATGTCGTCAAGCGTAGTGATGGTAGACAAGCGCGGACCTTCGCCAGTAACGAACCACAGATCCGCGCCCAGCGCCTGTGGCAATAGCAGGATATCGGCAAAAAGGATCGCAGCATCAAAACCATAACGGCGGATCGGCTGCAGTGTAACTTCCGCAGCAAGATCGCTGTTGTAGCAAAGGCTAAGAAAGTCGCCCGCCTGCGCCCTTGTCGCGCGGTATTCCGGCAGGTAACGACCCGCTTGCCGCATCATCCAGATCGGCGGTACGGGCATCTTTTCGCCTGCAAGGGAACGCATGATTTTTTTTGTGGGCGTCATCGTGATCTCCTTAGCCTTGAAGCATGGGTCAGGCGAGCGCGTGGAAATGTCAAGCGTGGCCATTGTCACGCAAGGGTTGCCCGCCTATTGAATGGACATGACTAAAGAACACCCCACGCCCCAGTCCCCCTTGCGCATCGGCACGCGCGGCTCGCCGCTGGCCCTGGCGCAAGCTTATGAAACCCGCACCCGATTGGGGGCCGCATGGGACCTCCCGGAGGAGGCATTCGAGATCGTTGTCATCAAGACGACCGGCGACAACCGCAGCATGATCGAGGCTGACCGCCCACTGAAGGAAATCGGCGGCAAGGGGCTGTTCACGCGGGAGATTGAGGCCGACCTGCTGAGTGGCAAGATCGACATCGCGGTGCATTCGATGAAGGACATGCCGGTGGAACAGCCTGACGGTTTGATCCTCGATACCTATCTGCCGCGCGAAGATGTGCGGGATGCGTTTGTGTCCGCTGATCTGGACGAAATCGCGGCCCTGCCCGCCGGAGCGGTGGTTGGCACCTCCAGCCTGCGGCGCCGATCACAGGTGCTGAACCGGCGGCCGGATCTGCAGGTGGTGGAATTTCGCGGCAACGTGCAGACACGGCTGCGTAAACTGTCGGAAAATGTAGCAGATTGTACGTTTCTTGCCATGGCCGGGCTGAACCGGCTGGGTATGTTGGCAGACGTTCCAGCCAACCCGGTGGACCCCGAAACGATGTTGCCTGCCGTTGCGCAAGGCGCGATTGGCATCGAATGCCGGTTGGACGACATGCGCGTTCGGGACATGCTGGCCGCTATTCATGATACGCCAACTGGCCAGCGGCTGGCGGCAGAACGCGCGTATCTGGCCGCCCTGGATGGGTCCTGCGAAACGCCGATTGCCGGCCTGGCAGATTTGCAAAATGGGACGGTGCGCCTGCGCGGTGAAATCCTGCGACCGGACGGGTCGGAATGTTTGGCAGGTGACGAAACCGCCCCGCTGGAAGATGCAGCCGCGCTGGGGGAGGCCTTGGCGCGTGACCTGCTGGCAAAGGCCGGCCCGGGGTTTTTCGACTGGCGGGCGTAGCCCGGGAGCGGATCCTGTGACGCGACGCTTGATTTGACAGGCGCGCCCTTACTCTGAAACGTTGCTCGAGGGAGAGGAGCCTCAATGACACCGGGCAAGGCGTATTTGACATCCGATGAAATCCGGCCACTGGCCGAACGGTCCAATCTGATGGGTGCTTTGATGGTCCTGCACTGCTGGGGCACAATTGCAGTGGTCGTGTTGCTGTTTGCGGTCTGGCCGAATGTAGCGACTTTCCTACTGGCGATCACGGTCATAGGGTCAAGGCAACTGGGTCTGGCAATCCTGATGCACGAGGCCGCGCACAACGCGCTGTTCCGCGACCGGAAGCTGAATGATTTCGTGGGCGAATGGATCTGCGGGAGGCCAATCCTGGCAGAACTGGCGGCCTATCGGCATTATCACCTGTCTCACCACCGGTTCACTCAGACCGAAAAGGACCCGGACCTTGTATTGTCCGCCAAGTTTCCGACAACGCGCAAATCACTGCAGCGCAAGTTCCTGCGCGATCTAACGGGGCAGACCGGATACAAACAGTTGATGAGCCAGATCCTCATGTCCTTCCGGCTGGCTGGGGATGATGACGCACGCCACGCCGCGACGCAGGATGCCGCGCAGGCGTTCAAAGCGCGGGATCTGTGGAAATCACTGCCGGTGTTTTTCGGGATTATCCTGCTGATGGGTCTGGTTGGCGAATGGTGGTACGGGCTGGCCTTTTGGTTCATGCCCTACATGACATGGTTCCAGCTGGTACTGCGCGTCCGCAACATCGCGGAACATGGCGCGACCGAACGGTCAGACGACCCGCTGCAAAACGTGCGTACCACCCGCGCAGGGCTGTTGGAGCGGGTCTTTGTGGCGCCCTATTGGGTCAATTACCATTTGGAACATCATCTGGTCATGCATGTGCCCTGCTGGCAATTGCCCAAGATGCACCAGATTTTGCTGCAAAAAGGATTGGAGTCACGCATGAAACTGGCGTCTGGCTACGCGCGGGCGCTGGATGAAGCGGGCTGGAACACAGCCTGAAGTCTAACGACTAGGCGCCTGCCGAATCAACCAATCCCGAAACTGGTTCAGCAGGGGCCTCAGCCAAATCGTGGTCAGCGCGCTATCCGCCCCGATGATCAGCCGGTTCCCCCGCTGTCGTGCGCGGACCTCCTCACTCGCCGCTGCAATGTTGCGCAAGGCAGGTGCAGTGGCCTGCTGCAAAAGGCGCCCTGCACGGGTCAGCCGGACCCACCGATTGGCGCGCAGGAACAACGCCGCGCCAACCGCGTATTCCAGATTTCGCACGCGCCGGCTTACAGACGCCTGGCTCAACGCCAGTTCTTTCACTGCACGGGTAAAGATGGCGAGAATCACCTGCGGGCCATAAGGCCCGGTCATGCCACCCGGTGGGGCAGGACGGCTGTTTTGGGCGCCAGATGTTCAGGCCAGCCAACACCACCTGCAATAAGCCCGGTCAGATAAATTCCACGTCGTCCCCTTCGACGACCTGGCGGATATGTTCTGGCAAATCGCTGCTTTGACCGATCTGTGCATCCAGTGCAGCTTCGGCTGCGATCACCCGTTCCAGTCGAACCAGAACATCGGCAATCTGGTCAAAGGGCACCACGACGACCCCGTCTTCGTCCGCGATGATCATGTCACCAGTTTCGACCTGCTGGCCGCCGATCTGTATTGGCAAGCCAACCGTTCCCGGCCCATTGGAAAACGGCGTATTGGGGGTGAGCCCCGTACACCAACACGGCAGACCGGTTTCAAGGATACCGGCAAGATCCCTCATCGGACCATCGGTGACAAACCCCATTGCACCCTGATTGACCATCATTGCGGCCAGCCGGTCCCCGCAAGTGGCACACCCCTGATAACCACCTGCAGAGGCGATAATTACATCTCCATTCTGCACGAAATTCACCGCACCAAACGTGCCGCGAATATCTCCCGGGCCGTTGCCTGCTGTAAGCGCCGGGCCTGCCACGCGTTTGACCGGAGCAGAAGGGTGCAGTGGTCTGATAGTAGCATCCATCGCTGATCTGCCGTTCATGGCGTCAACGACAAAACAGGTCGGGGCCTTTTGAAACGCCTCTATTTGCGCTGCCGTCGGCCGGCGCGAGGGGCGGGAAATGGTCAGGGCCTTGGGTTCTTCGATCATCTGTGGTCCTCCGCCCGGACATTAGGCGCAGGGACCAGGCGTTATACAAGCCGGGTCAGTTCAGGATGACCACATATTTGACGATGCGATTGTTGTCGCTGTCAGCAAAGTAATAGGTGTTGCCCACCACCAGTGCGCCTTCGGGATCATCAAAACTGTAGGGTCCGACGCCGGGCATCCCATCCCCCAAGACACCAATCAACCTTTCGGTTTCCGGGTCGATCAACAGGATACGATGCGCATCCTGATCAGCCACAATAAGTCTCCCGAAGTCATCAACGTCCACATAACGCGGCCCGATGAAACCGAACTTAGGATCATCCAGCACCTGCAACTGTTCCAAATCCTCGGAAAATCGGATCAACCGCGAACGAGCATTGTCCGCTAGCCAGATCGTGCCATCCAGTGCCTCGACCACGTCATGCGCGCCGAAATGGCCATGGGAGATGGCCTGCATCGTGATACCGGACAAGGCAACCAGATCGCCGGACCCAGATGCCATCACGTACAGACGACCGTTGGAATGGGCCAGCACGCCTTCAGTGTTCGGGAAAGACCCCAGATAGTTTTCCAGCGACAGTCTGCCATCCACAAAGCTGTATATCGCAACGACACTCCCACCTGTTACGGCCACATAGGCTTTGCCATCCAGACCAAAGGAAATGTCATGGATGCCCGGCAGCTTGCCTTCGTCGATCACATCCAGGATTTCCAGCGTCTCGGAATCCATCACGACAATCCGATGCCCGAACTTGTCAGCGACATAGAGCTTCCCGTCCGGCCCCAACGTCAGGTCATGGGGGTCATTCAACACCGGTTCACTGGCCCGCTCAAAGGTCGCGAAAGGCGCTTGGGCCACGGCCGGTACTGACAAAAGCGCGCTCAGGCCGAGCGCGAACCAGATTTGTTTCAACGGATGCGCCCGCCTTCCATCAAACCACTGCAACCAGACTTAGTGGGAACCCGGCAATTTCCCAAGCATCTGCCGAGGATGGGATGCCGAACAGGTGATATTTATCGATTAACAGTAGCAAAATGGCTCGCTAGTATCTCGGTTATGAGTAGTGACGGTGATCTCCTACACGTTGTCACGTTGGACAACATCACAGCCAGTCGCGTGCGGTTCGGCAACCTGCTGAAATGGGGCGGATTGGCCTTCATGATCGCCTGTTTCGCTGTTCTTGGCCTGTCCGAGGCCGGGGCGTTCCCTCTAGAATTCGAAACATGGCGGCTAGGTCTTTTTGGCTATCTCGTCTGGGCGACCTGTCTGTGCATGGCACAGGTGGTGCTGCGCGGGGAACAGGGCAAACGGACACTGTTCATCCTGCCCGGTGTGTTGTTCGTGGTAGCCATGGTCGTGTTCCCTCTGCTGTTTTCGCTAGGTATCGCATTTTCCGACTGGAACTTGGCCAGCCCCGATGGCCGCCAGTTCAACGGACTGGACAACGTACGCCAGATGTGGGGCGACCCATTCTACTGGAACGCATTGAAAAACATGGTCTATTACACGCTAGCCATCATCGTGGAATATGCGATTGCCTTTGGCCTTGCGCTGATCCTGGCCAGCGAAATCCGGGCGCGCAAGTTCTTCCGCGTGGCGTTCTTGATGCCGCTTATGCTGTCACCGGTGGCAGTGTCCTGGATGATTGGCAAATCGATGCTGGAGGTGCGGTTTGGCCCGCTGGCGCGGTTGGCGCGATCACTGGGCTGGGACAGCCCCAGCTTTTTCGGATCGCCCGAAATTGCCCGACTGACCATCATGATCATGGATGCCTGGACTTTCATCCCGTTCATGATGATCATGATCCTCGCCGGGCTGCAGGCCATCCCCAAGGAAGTGCAGGAAGCCGCCAAGGTAGATGGCGCGGGCCCATGGCGCAATTTTTGGGAGGTCACGTTCCCCCTGATGCTGCCCGTCAGCATTACCGCGATTCTGATCCGCATCATCTTCAAGCTCAAGCTGGCCGATATCATCATAAACGTCACCTCCGGCGGGCCCGGTGGCGCAACCGACAGCGTGACTAGCTTTATTTTCCGGGAATACCGTGACCGGTCCAACGTGGGCTACGGAACGTTGCTGGCCATCGTCTACCTGATCCTGATCGTGGTCGCGATCACCATCTTCATGAAGCTGGTGGATCGCTGGATGAACCCGAGATACCTGAAATGAGCAACACGCAGATCTTCCACGACTCCGAAAGCGATCTGGCGCACAAGGCGGGCTGGCTGACCAAGCGCGTGGTGATCTATGGCATCCTGATCCTGTGGACGGTGATCTGCCTGTTCCCAATCTACTGGACGCTGACAACATCTTTCAAGCTGGCCCCGGACGTGATGAAGGGCAACATGATCCCCTGGGTTGACTACACTCCGCAATGGCGCGGGTGGAAATCGCTGGGTCTGTCACCCGATACGATCGGAATGGAAAGCACGGTGCGCGAAGAATTCCTGAAACGGTTTTGGAATTCCACTGTGTCCGCCCTCTGTTCGTCCGCTTTGGCTGTTATCCTCGGCTCGATGGTGGCTTATGGCCTCAGTCGGTTCAGCTACCGCTTTGGGTTCATGAGGAACCCGGACGTTTCGTTTTTTTTCCTTATTCAGCTGATCCTGCCACCAGTGGGTTTGGCCCGGCCGTTTCTGGTGCTGTACAAGGAACTTGCGCTGCTCGACACACGGATCGGTTTGATCCTACTTTACACGCTGACAGTTCTGCCCATCGTGATCTGGATCATGCGGGACCAGTTCCAAGCCATTCCTGTAGAATTGGAAGAGGCCGCTTTGGTCGATGGCCTGTCGGTCTGGGGTGCGTTTTTGACCATCATCGTGCCAATCGCCCTGCCGGGGCTGGTGGCGGCGTTCATCCTGTCACTGGTGCTGACATGGAACGAATACTTCTTTGCCGCGCTGTTGACGTCGACCGATGCGAAAACTCTGCCGGTCATGGTGGCGTCTCAGACCGGTTCGCAAGGGATCAACTGGTGGTCCATGGCAGCGCTCAGTTGGGCGGCGATCCTGCCGCTGATCGTGATCGGCATCGTTTTGGAGCGTTACATCATCAAAGGCATGGCATCCGGCGCGGTAAAGTAAATCCGCCTGACCAGCCGTTGTGATTCTGCCAAAAAAACACTCAAGCATCCGTTTTTCAACCTTTCTTTGACCTTAGCCAGCCACTAGCCTACGTAAAGCAATGAGGACCGAGCCTGCTAGCATCTCATGTTTCCGAGTAGATCCAGCGACCGAGCCAAGTTCAGCTAGGTAGCCATGTTATACAGTTCCCGGATCGCGAAACGGTCCGTCAAATGGGAGATGCCGCGCACGAACCCTCTCCACCGCGACCGGCGGGTGACCACGCGTCCAGCTGATTGAACACCACCGCCAACCCCTCGTGGTACTTGTGCGGGCGGTCCACCACGACCTCGTCAATATTAGTCGGCAGGAAGCGCACCGGAGGAACCTTTCCCTCCACTACTGGTGCTAACAAAACCGACCCAAACCCGGCACCGTCCGGCACAGCAACATTGTGCCGTAGCAGAGCACCGCGCTGTCATATGTCGCTACCCAAACGCCATGCGGTGCCTGGGTGCTGTCCAACGAGTCCATTTCCTAAGCCTGGTCAAGGTCAGACTCAGCGGTCGTATCGGTCTACGGCGGTTGGTGTTTCCCGTACTGAAAGAAAATCATCGAACCGATTTGGTGACAGGCTCATTCCATATTCGTATGATGTGAATGCGTGGCATCCGGCGACTGGTTCAAACTGTCCCGCAGCATTGGCAAAGATGCTCACTGCGAAAGCTCTTCGGCGATGTCGCGGGTTTGCTCATACAGCGCCCGAAACTGGCGGTATCGGGTGGCGTATACTTCGTCCGCATCTGGCGCGATGTCCCGTTCAACCGGGTTCCACGCAGCGATGTCTTCGGGTTGTGCTGCGCCAATTGCACAGGCTGCTAGAAATGCATCTCCGTAGCTGGCCCCAACCGTCTTGGCGCAGACAATCTGCGGCAGGCTAGAAACGTCCGAAGTTGCCCGCAGCCAAAGGTCATTTTTCGTACCGCCGCCCACCGCCAGCACGCGCTTGGGGCGCTGGCCCGCATCGGAATAGGTTTCAACCACGTGGTTGGTGCCATATGCGATGCCTTCTATCAGAGCACGGTACATATCACCCCGCGTATGGGTCAGGTTCAGGCCGAAAAGGCTACCCTTGGCATTGGGATTGTGGATTGGGGTGCGTTCGCCGGAAAAATACGGCAGCATGATCAACCCGTTCGCACCAGGTGGGGAGGCAGCCGCTTCGGCAGCCAGCACGGGAAACGCCTCCTCCCGCGTCAGGTCACGGGCGAACTGGTCTCGGAACCAATGGGTCAGTGTTCCTGATGTAGCGAGCCCCGCCATGCTGGCGTGCTGACCTTGAAACAGCCACGGCGCGTACCACAGCGCCGGGTCGCGCACGCGGGCGTCGGTCAAGGCGATGATGAAAATGGTGCTGCCATACATCATCATCATGTCTCCTGCCCCCTGCACCCCGACGCTGACCGCTTCGGCGGCTGCATCGATGGTGCCACAGATCACCGGCGTGCCAGGGGCCAGCCCGGTTTCGGCAGCGGCGGCTTCAGTCACGTAGCCCGCAATGTCGTTTGACCACATCAGGCGCGGCAGGCAGCCAAGGTCGATGATGTCTGGAGCCAGATCATCAGTCCAGCCCAGCGTGGACACATCATAAAGCGGGGCGAAATTGGCCGCAGTGTAATGGTCGATGACAATCTCACCCGTCAGCTTCATCACCATGTAGGAAGTAGAAGTGAGGATATACGCGGTGCGAGCAAACAGATCTGGCCGCTGGTTTTTCAGCCACAGAATTTTTGGGCCAACCGCCTGCGAGGTCAGCGCATTGCCGCAGCGGTTCAAAATGGTGTCTTCGCCAATCTGGGCATTAAGCACGTCAATCTCTGCCTGTGCGCGGGTATCGACGCCGTAGAGGACCCCGTTCATCAACGGCGTACCGCCGGCATCAACGGGCAGCATACAGGGGCCAATTGCGGAACAGGCCACTGCGGCGATCTGTTCTGCTGGCACGCCGGAGGTCTCCAAGAGCTTCCGGGTGATACGGACAAAGTCGCCCCACCAGTCTTCATCGGCCCGGTGTTCGGCCCAGCCGGGCTGGGGTACGAGCATTTCATGCGGGTTGGTGGCCTGCGCGACGATTGCGCCGCTGCCGTCCACCAGAACGCCCTTGGATTCAAACGTGCCGATATCGACACCAAGCGTATAGGTCATTGGTAATCATCCCGGTTGAGTGAAAAGTCGGGGCCAATGCGCGACAAGGCTGCAAGGGTCAGCGTTGTGAGCCCTTCTAGATCCCGCAAGTCACACATTTCATTGGCCGAATGGGAATAGCGCATCGGGAACCCGACATCGAGGCTGGCCACCCCAGCGCCAACCATCTGCACATAGCTGAGATCGGTCAGCACGCCGACCTGCGCGCTGCGTTGCAGGGGGATGTTTTCCGCCTTCGCCGTATCTTCAAACAACGCCACCAGCGCGGGGTGTGGGATGACCCCGTTCAGCGTGCCGCGCCCGTGGAAGGAATAGAGGCTGATGCCCGGCCCACCGCCCAGCACCATGTCCCCGCGGTCCGCCAGGTCGGGCGTGTCAGAGGCGTTCATCAGGTCGATCTGCAGCGCGATGTCCGGCTGCAGCACCTGCGCCGCCACAACCGCCCCGCGCAGGTTGAATTCCTCCTGCACGGAAAACACCAGATGCACGGTTGGGCTTTTGGAGCGGGTGGCCAGCCGGCGGGCAACCTCCAGCAACACGGCACATCCGGCCCGGTCGTCCACCGCCGTACCGGTCACCCGGGTTTCGCTAAGAACCTCGGCCCGGGGGTGGTAGACCACCGGGGTGCCGATGCGGATGCCGGTGGCTTCGACCTCGGCACGCGACCCGAGGCCGGTGTCGATGGTCAGATCGGGCGCTTTTACCACGACGTATTTTTCATCCGGCGTGGTGGCATGGTGGCTTTTATTGGTGATGATACCCGGCACATCCGGCCTGCCGGGCGGGCACAGCACCACAGGCTGCGCGGCCAAGGCGCGTTCGGGCACGCCGCCCATCCGCTCCACCCGGATCAGACCATTGTCTTCGATCCGGCGGACGAAAAAGCCCAGCTGATCCATATGCGTGAACAGCATGACGGACGGCCCCGTGCCTTCGATGGTCACAATCAGATTGCCCAGCGCGTCGGTGGTGGCCGATAGCCCATCCGGCAACCGATCGCGAATGGCCTGGCGTACGCGGGTCTCGTAGCCCGACAGGCCGGGGACCAGCATCAGGTCCAGCAGGTCACTGCGCAGACGATCGATCATCTTACAGCCCTCGCCCGAGCCATGAAATCAGCGGCACGGTCTCGATCAACCGGTTTCCAAGTGTCGCCATTTACCTTGAGCGACGACCCCACAACACATCCGTCTGCAATGCGCAGCACATCTGCCACCGTTTCGTGTTTGACGCCGGTGTTGGCCAGTACGGGCGTATCCGGCAGGACGGCCTTGACCGCCTCCAGATCCTCCATCCGGGCAGCTTCGCCGGTGATCTGGCCGGACACCAACACCGCGTCGGGAATCGATGAAAACACTGCAGACCTCGCCCGGTCGGGCAGTGGGCGGCGGTCCAGGCTATCGGCGAATTCGGCAGAGACGTTGTAGAGCATCGCCAGATCGTCCCGGCCCAGCGCATTGCGATACCGCATGGCGCGGCCTGCGTCCGGGGTCCACGGCCCCATGTCAGAGGCGTAGGTGCCGGTAAAAATCTCCCGACAAAACGCGGCACCCGTGGCGGCGGCGAGTGCAATCGTGCTTTGCGGGTCCCACAGGACGTTGACGCCGAAGGGCACGGTGATCTTGTCGCGCAAGCGCCCGATGACATAGGCCATGGTCGCGGTCGAGGCGCGGTCGACGTCGAATTCATAGGGCCGGTCGTTTTCGTTACCGAACATGATCGCGTCGACCCCGGCGGCCTGCAGAGCGTCCAGATCCGCCATAGCCCCTGCCACCAACTCATCTAGCCCAGCATCCGCATCATACAGCGGGGCGCCAGGCAAAGCACCGAGATGAACCATGGCGATCACCGGCTTGGTATCGCCGAAAACAGCGTGAAACTTTTGCATCTAGCCCTCCATGCACTAGCAGGAGCTTAGCAAAGAATCCCCATGTAGCCAGATCGTGGTTTTGATTGGTATCACGGCTGGACGAGCAAAAGGCCCTGCCCTACGGTCGGCGCGGCGCAGTCAACGCGGGCCGTGCACCCATGGAACATCCCAAACCTCGGTGGTCCAACACCACCATCGCCATTCTCAGCGCAATTGCCTGCGCAACTATCTTTGCGCTGACCATCGGGCTGACCTTTCCGCTATTGTCCTTTGTGCTGCAGACGCAGGGCTATAGCGATGCGGCCATCGGGTTCAGCGCAGCGATGACGCCGCTGGGCGTGCTGGTGGCCTCGCCAGTCTATCCCCGCATCATCCGACGGTTTGGTGACTGGCAGGTGGTCGCAGTGTGCCTTGTGGCAACCGGATTGGTGATCTTGATGATGGGGCTCTGGGCAAATTTTGCCATGTTCCTTTTGCTCCGGTTTCTGCTGGGAGTGTTCGATTCGGGTGTGTTTATCATTTCGGAAACCTGGATCAACCAACTGGCATCGACCCGGTCGCGGGGGAGGATCGTGGGGCTCTATGCAACTTCGTTATCTACCGGGTTCGGTTTGGGGCCGTTGATATTGGCATGGACGGGGTCGGA
Source organism: Marinibacterium sp. (assembly GCA_017643305.1). Classification (GTDB taxonomy): domain Bacteria; phylum Pseudomonadota; class Alphaproteobacteria; order Rhodobacterales; family Rhodobacteraceae; genus HXMU1420-2. Next base: position 12,595 of record JAEPNQ010000034.1, read on the forward strand.
CAGCTTCCTGCCTTTCGCGATCGGATCGGCATGCTGCGCTTTGGCATTGGTCGTGGTGCTCGCTGTGCGGCGGGCGGCACCGGGGATGCATCGCAAACAGACCTCGTCCAGCTTTTCCTTCCTGCGTCTCGCACCCACGCTGCTGGTCGCCATCGCAGTATTCGCGTTTTGGGATGCAGCAGTGCTGGCTCTATTTCCGATTTACGGTATGTCCTTTGGCATGACAGCCAGCTTTACTGCGCTTGCGCTTGCGGTCTGCATTCTGGGCAACACGTTGCTGCAATTCCCCATCGGGTGGCTGGCGGATCTGACGTCGCGCCGGGCGGTGCTGATCCTGTGCTGCGGCATCGCTGCCGGGGGCGCGTTGCTGATGCCGGTGATCTTCGATGCCAGGGCGGTGTTGCTCCCGGTTCTGTTTGTCTGGGGCGCGGCGGCGGGTGGTGTTTACACAATGGCGATGACCGAACTGGGCGACCGATTTTCCGGATCCGACCTAGTGGCAGGAAATGCCGCCTTTGCCGTGGCCTATGGCGTCGGCGGCCTAGTGGGCGGGCCGAGTATTGGTGGGGCTATGCATGCTTTTGGCCCAAGCGGGTTCAGCGGATTGCTGGCCATCGTGTTTGGTGCCACGGCGGTCTTTGCCTTCTGGCGGCGGCAAGGAGCGCGTTAGGCTGTCGGAATTGCTTGGTCCACCACCGGTGACCACCTATGGTCGGGAGGTGAGGAGGAGAGTGACATGGGTTTGAAAACAAGGCATTGGGACCGGCTGGGCCAGGGCGGGCTATCCTTTACCGAAATTGGTATGGGCACCGCCCCGTTGGGCAACCTCTACCAAGCGATTTCCGATGACGACGCGTACACAGTGCTGGAACGCGCCTGGCAGGCCGGGGTCCGGTACTACGATACCGCACCGCTGTATGGTCTCGGGTTGAGTGAAACGCGGCTGAACCAGTTCCTGCGGGACAAGCCGCGGGATGATTATGTTCTGTCCACCAAGGTTGGGCGTCTGCTGGAAGCTTGCGCACCCGAGGACCGCATTGGGGTTGGCAAATGGTTCGATGTTCCAGCCCGCCGGGAGATTTACGATTACAGCTATGACGGCGTGATGCGGTCGGTTGAACATTCACTGGAACGGCTGGGCGTGCACCGAATCGATATCCTGCTTGCCCATGACATCGACGTGCCGAACCAGGGCAGCCGCGCCAACGTGAACGCCAAGGTCGATCAGCTGATGGCAGGCGGCTATCACGCGATGGAACGGCTGCGCAACGAAGGCGTGATCGGAGCCTTTGGCGCAGGCGTGAACGAATGGGAGGTCTGCCAGCAACTGACCGAGCGGGGCGATTTCGATCTATTCCTGCTGGCCGGGCGGTATACGCTACTGGAACAGGAGGCACTGAACAGCTTCCTGCCGCTAGCGCAGTCGCGTGGCATCGGGATCATCATTGGCGGGCCGTACAACTCCGGCATTCTGGCGACCGGGCCGCGCGAGGGTGCGTTTTACAATTATGATCCCGCGCCACAGGACATTCTGGACAAGGTCACCCGCATTCAGTCTGTGTGCCAGGCGCATGGGGTGCGATTGGTGGACGCTGCGTTCCAATTCCCGCTGCTGCACCCGTGCACTGTGTCGGTGATCCCCGGCGGCCAGGGGCTGGAGGAGATGGACAGCAACATCACCGCCGCATCCGCAGATATCCCCGCCGATCTTTGGGCGGAACTGAAGGCCGAAGGCCTGATGCGGCAGGAGGCCCCGGTTTGAACGGCGCGGTGCCTCAGGTCGACGCGCACCAGCATTATTGGGCCCCGTCGCGAGGCGACTATTTCTGGATGCCGCCCGATGACCCTATCCTGACACGGCCCTATTGTCCGCCGGATCTGGCTCCGATGCGCGAACGGTACGATCTGGCCGCCACCGTGCTGGTGCAGGCCGCGGATACGGTGGCGGAAACCGAATATATGCTTGGTATCGCGGACGCGACGCCGTCGGTCGCCGGTGTCGTCGGCTGGGTGGATTTCGAACAAACCGCCCAACGCGCACAGTTGGAAGCCTTTGCAGCCCATCCCAAGTTTCGTGGCGTGCGTCCGATGATTCAGGACATCCCGGATGATGAGTGGATGCTCCGCGATGACGTACAGTGGGGATACCAGGCATTGATCGATCTAGACCTGACGTTCGATGCGTTGGGATTCCCCCGGCATCTGGCGCATTTCCACACGATCCTGACGCGCTATCCCCAGATGCAGGTTGTCATCGACCATTGCATGAAGCCACAGATCCGCAACCACCCGGACGGGTTTGACGATTGGAAGGCTGGAATGGCCCGGCTGGCGCAGGACACGGATGCCTGTTGCAAGCTGTCGGGGATTGTCACCGAAACCGATGGCGGTTGGACGGTCGACGACCTGCAGCCCTATGTGGACCACCTGTTGGATGTGTTCGGGCCTGCGCGGCTGATGTGGGGGTCGGATTGGCCGGTGTGCCAGCTGCAGGCCACCTATGACGCGTGGCGGGAAGCGGCGGAAACGCTGACCGCTGGGCTGAGCGCGGATGACCGCGCGCAGGTGTTCGGGGGCACAGCAATCCGGTTCTATCGGTTGGAATTGTGAGGATACGCGGACACAGGGCATGCACCAGAAGGTATTTGGCATTGGGTTTCATAAGACCGGGACCAAGGCGCTGCGCATTCTGGGTTATCGTGTAACCGATCCGAACAATTTCAAAGACCCTGATATTGGGCAGACCTATCTGCAGGTCACCCGGACCATATCAGCCCAGTTCGATGCGTTTCAGGACAATCCCTGGCCGCTGGTCTACCGGGAAATGGATCTGCACTGGCCTGAGGCGCGCTTTGTTCTGACACTGAGGGATGGCGAAAGCTGGTATGCGTCCCAGCTGGAGCATTTCAAGGGCGGCACGACGCCAATGCGGGAACTGGTTTATGGCCCCGGTCTGGGCGACCCGCGCAGAAACAAACACCACTTCATCAATAGGATGGAGATGCACAACAAGGCCGTGCGCACCTACTTTCAGAACCGGCCCGATAAATTGCTGGAGATGCGGATCACCGATGGTGACGGATGGGAAACCCTTTGCCCGTTTCTGGACCGCCCGGTGCCTAATCGCAGGTTCCCGCACCGCAACCGTACCCAGCGCCGCAAGCGGTTGGCGCGGTTGAAAGCCAAGCGCGCGAAGGCCGCCGAGTGAGTGTCAGTCTTGCGGCAGGGTCCCTGTCAAAACATAGCGCAGGATCTGTACCACCTGTTCGGGTTCCTCGGCAGTGGCCAGTGCGGCGGCGTGAACCTCTTTCAGCGCATGCTGATGTTCGGGCAGACTGAGCACGATGATGGACTTGCCCAGCGCCGCAGCATAGCCCGCATCAAAGGCCGCGTTCCATTGTCGGTACTTTTCACCGAACCGCACCACCACAACATCGGCGTTTTCAATGCCCCGACGGGTGCGGATGGCATTGACCATCGCGCCCTTGTGGTCGTGCCAATACTTGTTTTCTTCCGCGCCCAGGATCGCGACGCCGCAATCATCACTGGCCGCGTGGTCGGTGACCGGGTTGTCAAAACTCACATCCAGCCCGTCCGAGCCATCTACGATTCGTTCGCGCCAATCGGTGTGAATTTCGCCCGACAGATAAACCTTGAGTGTCATGTTGGCCCCCATGTGAGATTTTGGCCAAACTAGGGGTGGTGCGGGCCAATGGCCAGCCCCGACCAGTATCAGAAATCCAGCCGCCATAGCACCGGTTTGCCGGTGTTAGCGATCCGCTTCACCAGCTTCAGCCGGTGGAGGGCAATCCGGGAGTGGCGGGTCCATGGCCCAGCCTCAGCAACTAGGGCAGATCCGCCTTCGGCTCAATGCAGAACCGGCAGGGCATATTGGTATAGAGCGTCACCAGCAGGCGTCGCACCCTTTGAAACAGTGGCCGTCAAGTGCCAGTCAACAGGCGCACCAACGTACTTTCGGGGTCGCGCAACGCGTCGATCACATCGAAATGGTGCTTTGCGGGGGCAATGCACATGTCGATATCCCACGCTTCACTCAACCACCTGGCCTGATCCAGAAAGGCCGGGCGTTCATCCGCCCCGACCCAGACAGCGGCGCGCGCCGGGTGCCGGTCGGTGGTGAGGATCGGGCTTTCTGCCGCTGCCGTTTCCGGCGTGAGCTGGAAGTCATCATTCATCGAGGTCTGCAGGAACGGCCGCAGATCCGACAAAGGCGAGATCGACACAACAGTGTCTAGCCGCCGGGCGACATCATAAGGCAAAACCTGCGGGTCCAGCATACGGGCAACCAAATGCCCCCCCGCACTGTGCCCGGTGAGCGAAATCGGCCCACGTGTCCGGGCGGCGATCGCCTGCACAGCGGCAGAAATCTGACAGGTGATATCAGTGATCCTGACGTTAGGGCACAAATCATAGCTGGGCATCGCGACCGCCCAGCCCCGCGCCAGCGCGGCAGATGCGAAATGTGACCATGTGGAGCGGTCGAACATCCGCCAATAGCCGCCATGTACAAACACCAGCGTGCCGTGTGGTGTGTCGTCTGGCGTGAACAGATCAAACCCATTGCGTGGCCCGGATCCATAGGCCAACCCCAGCTGCGCCCGATTCCCCAGCGCCTGCCGGAACGCGGCAGCGGCAGCATCCCATCGCGGCGGAAAATCATCTGCACCATCTATGTAGGTGCGATTTGCGTAGGCATCGTCAAGATTTGTCACCAGATTACACCCCTCTTGGACCTAGACAAACCCTGCCCTAACTGGTTTGCCTCTGCGAGAGGATTTTTCAGGGGAGGCTTTGGCCATGCTCGACGCGACAACCGATCTCAAGGCGCTGCTCAAGGACCCGTCACTGTTGGTGACCGGCGGATATATCAACGGCCAGTGGGTTGAAGGTAAAAACGGAACCTTTGCCGTCACCAACCCGGCCCGGGGTGATGTGGTGGCCGAAGTAGCCGACCTGAGCCGCGCACAGGCAGCCGAAGCCATTGCGGCAGCGCAAGCCGCACAGAAAGAATGGGCGGCAATGACTGGCAAGGAACGCGCTGCCATTCTGCGCCGTTGGTTCGACCTGATGATGGAAAACGCACAGGACCTGGGTACGATCCTGACCGCCGAACAAGGCAAGCCACTGGCCGAAGCCGTGGGCGAGATTGGCTACGGCGCATCGTTTGTGGAGTTCTTCGCGGAAGAGGCCAAACGCGTGTATGGTGAAACCATTCCCGGCCACCAGCGCGACAAACGCATCATGGTCATGAAACAGCCCATCGGCGTGGCTGCATCAATCACGCCATGGAATTTCCCCAACGCGATGATCACGCGTAAAGCCGCCCCGGCGCTGGCTGTTGGCTGTGCCTTTGTCGCGCGCCCGGCCAAAGAAACGCCGCTGTCGGCTCTGGTACTGGCAGAACTGGCCACGCGCGCGGGCATCCCTGCCGGTGTGTTCAATGTGGTGCCATCCAGCCGGTCCAGCGAAATTGGCAAGGAATTCTGCGAAAATCCCAGTGTGCGCAAACTGACCTTTACCGGATCTACCGAGGTGGGGCGCATCCTGCTGAAGCAGGCCGCCGACCAGGTGCTGAAATGTTCCATGGAACTAGGCGGCAACGCGCCATTCATTGTTTTCGACGATGCCGATCTGGATGCCGCCGTTGAAGGCGCGATGTTGTGCAAGTTCCGCAACAACGGCCAGACCTGTGTCTGCGCCAACCGCATCTACGTGCAGGCCGGTGTCTATGATGAATTCGCGGCAAAACTGAAGGTAGCCGTGGAGAACCTGAAGGTCGGCGACGGGTTGGCCGATGGCGTGACCACCGGACCGCTGATCAACGCGGATGCGGTCGAAAAGGTCGTAGAGCATATGCAAGACGTGGTTGCCAAAGGTGGCGCGGTTCTGACCGGGGGCAACCCGCATGATCTGGGCGGCACATTCTTTGAACCGACCATCGTAACCGGTGTGACCCAGGACATGATGGTTGCGCAGGACGAAACTTTTGGTCCGCTGGCACCGCTGTTCAAATTCGAAACTGAAGACGACGTGATCGCGATGGCGAATGACACGATCTTTGGCCTCGCTTCCTATTTCTATGCCAAGGACCTCAGCCGCGTGTACAAGGTGGCCGAGGCGCTGGAATACGGGATCGTTGGTGTGAACACCGGCATCATCTCGACCGAATTGGGTCCCTTCGGGGGCGTCAAGCAATCCGGTCTAGGCCGCGAAGGCAGCCACCATGGCATCGACGATTATCTGGAGATGAAATACGTCTGCATGTCGGTCTGATCCGTTAAGTGATATTTGTTAAGGGGCGCGGTCCGGTGGGTCGCTCCCCTTTTCTGTGCCGGCCGTGCGGCCTTTGATTGGAGGCACCACCATGACCAAAATGAACGCCCTGTTGCTGCGGAATGATGGGTTTGCCAAAACAGTGCAGGCCATCGGCAACCGGCTGGAAGCCCCGCAGGAACACCTGCGCTACGGCACCGTGCCCCGCCCGACCCCTGGCAAGGGGCAAATTCTGATCCAGGTGCGCCGCGCGGCGGTGAACCCGTCTGACGTGGCCTTTGTGCAGGGATTTTACGGCCAACCGCGGCGTGAAGGCGTGTCCGCTGGCTTTGAAGGCGTTGGCAAGGTTGTCATTGCTGGTCCGGGGTTGATGGGCCGGTTTCTGGTCGGGCGCGACGTCGGATTTTACGTAACGCCTGATGGCTCCGGCTCCTGGGGGGAATACGCAGTTACGCAGGCCAGTGTGGCCCTGCCGTTGAAGAAGGGCGTGGCCGATCGCGATGCGGCAGGTTTGATCGTGAACCCATTGACCGCTGCCGCAATGCTGGAGATGGTCAAGCCGGGCGATGCGTTTGTGTTTTCCGCAGCGGCCAGCCAGTTGGGCAAACTGGTGGCAGCGCTGGCCAAGGATCAGGGTAAAAAGATGATCGCGCTGGTGCGTCGGGACGAACCGGTTGCCACGCTCCAGTCGCTCGGCGCAGCTCATGTGCTGAACGAAACCTCCGACAGTTATGCCACCGATCTGGCGGCGGTTCTGGAACGGGAACAGCCCATGATCTTTCTGGATGCGGTTGCGGGCACGTCCAGCGCGGTTGTGTTCAAGGCCATGGGACCGCGCGCCCGCTGGGTTGTGTATGGGCGCCTCGATTCCACGCCGATGGAAGTGATTGAGCCCGGTGAGTTGATCTTTATGATGAAACAGATCGAAGGCTATTGGACAACCGAATGGTCGCGCCGTACGTCTTTCCTGCGCAAGATGCGGGTGTTTGGCGAGGTTCAGAACAGATTTCGCGATAGCCGATGGACCACGGATGTGTCGGCAGAGCTACCGCTGGAACATGCCATCGAACGGCTCCCGCAAGCTATGGCGCAACCTGATGGCAAGGTGCAGATCGTCATGCCCGGGGGCTGAGCGCCACGCGCGCCTCTTGCCGGTCAACGGCCCAGACATAGAGCGCTGCGGCCAACCCGCCCAGCGCCGCGCTAAGCATCAGAACCAAGGCTAGCCAGGCTCCATTTTCCGGTGTCAGCAGCAGGCCGGGTAATGGGGTCAGGACCGCCCCGCCCGCCACGATCAGAGCACCTGACAGACCAGACGCGCTGCCTGCCAGATGCGGGCGAATGGCCAAAGCGCCCGCGCGTGCGTTCGGCACAGTCAACCCGTTGCCCAGCCCAGCAGCAATGCCACCTGCGAAATAGACCACTGGATGACTGTCCCACAGCAGCAGAACCAGCAGCGCGATCAGCACGCCAACAAAGGCCACGATCCGGCCGGCAAAGATCATCCGCAAAGGACCCATCCGCTCCGAATACTGGCCGGACAGGAAGCTCCCGACAAAGAAGCCCCCAGTGATTGATCCGATGCCTAAGCCAACGATGGTTGGCGACAGGTGGAACACTTCCACCGCCACCAGGGGGGTGGACGACACGAACAGGTAAAACGCCCCAACGCCAAAGGCAGCGCAGATAGAATAACCCCAGAACCGCCGTGACCGGAACAGCTCAGGATAAGCTCGCAATTGGGCGGTGAACGTGTCGGCAGGTGCCGGGTTGGTTTCACCCAGATCCACCCAGGTCAGCCACAGCAAAGCCCCACCCAATCCGGCATACAGCCAGAACCCAGACCGCCAGCCAAAGAACTGGTCCAGCGCACCGCCGAGCATTGGGGCCAGCATGGGTGCCACGGCCATTGCCATGCCGACATAGCCCATCAGCGAGGCCGCATGCGATCTGTCGGCTGTGTCAGAGATAATGGCAGACGCCAGGGCGGACCCCGCGATGATCCCCGCCTGCACCAAGCGCGCGGCGAGGAAGATCCAGATGGACTGCGCCAGGGCGGCACAGATGGAGGCCAGCACAAACAGCACGAGACACCCAAGCAACACTGGCCGCCTGCCATACCGGTCTGCGACCGGGCCAAGGATGATCTGCAAGACCGCCGTCACCGCCAGATAGCCCGAGATCGAAATGCTGGCTAAAAGGTAGCTGGACTCGAAATCGCGCGCGATATGCGCCAGTGACGGCAGGAACATATTCAGCGACAGCACAGAAACCGCCGTCAGCAGAATGAGCGTCGTCAGATGGGGCGGGGTGTTTGAGGGGCGGAACATCTTGGGGCCGGAAATGAGGTTGGCCCGCCGACCAGAACTGCTTTGCCACGGGAAGGCAAGCAAACCTCACCGAAATTTTTTGGTATCCTGCCAAGGATTGACCCAGCGACTGCGTCCTATTCTTGTAATGGATATGATGGCAACCGACGAAAGCCTGGCAAAGCTAGCGGCAGACGGCGACGCTGCGGCGTTTTCGGTTTTGTTGGAGCGCCGGTATGACCAGCTGTTTGCTCTGTGCTTTCGGTTGACCGGATCACGGGCAGAGGCCGAAGATCTGACGCAGGATATATGCGCCGACTTGCCCAAGCGGCTGGCCGGGTACCGGGCGGATGCACGGTTCATGACATGGCTCTACCGTGTGGCAGTGAATGCCGCGCATGACCGGCGCAGGCGGCAGGCCAGCCATGCCAGAGCCGCCGATGGCTGGGGCGACTGGGAGATGTCGCGACGGACGGCTGAAGCGGAAACCGCCGCGCAAGTCGATTGGTTGACTGCAGCCATGCGCGCCCTGCCCGATGACCTTCGGGATACTTTGGCGCTGGTGCTGGATGACATGACACATGCGCAAGCTGGCTAGGTTCTGGGCGTGAGCGAAGGCACAATCAGTTGGCGGGTGTCCGAGGCCCGCAAGCATCTGCGGCGGATCCGAGAAGAGGAGGACAGGGCATGACCGATGATCTCGATGACCTGAAGGCCGCCCTATACGCAGCCACCCCTACGCCGGATGCCGACCGCAAGGCGGAAAACATCACAATGGCGCAGAAAAATTTTGCAGACCTCCAAGGATTGCGCGTGGGCGAACGTCCTACTTCCGATCGCCCGAGTTCGGGCCTGTGGAGAGGAGTTTCTGCCATGATCACTGCAATGTCTTCGCGCGGCGGGTTGGTTGCCACAACCGCACTGATCGCTGTGACTTTTGTCGCCCTTGGGCCGGGGAGCGATCTGTTGCGTCCAACCAGCCTGATCCGCGCACCGGAACCACAGCCTGCGACTGCAACGCCAGTGGAGGCCAAGCGCGCCGCGCCGCGCATGGCGCAGACGGAGGCTGACATGGCGATGGCCCCAGCCACTGCCCCGGCGGCAGACCAAATGGCGAGGGGGGAACGCGCGTCTCCGGTTGGGGGTATCGCGGCACCGGAAGCGCCCGCGTTGATGGCCGCACCCAATGACCGGATCACTGCGCAGGAAGAAAATACCGAAGCCTACGCCAATGCCGCGCCCAACCCCGTGCATGTGGTGGCCGAAGAACCGGTTTCGACCTTTTCGATTGATGTCGATACTGCATCTTACGCTGTCGTGCGCAATTCATTGAAACAGGGATACCTTCCCAACCCCGATGCCGTACGGGTTGAGGAGATGGTGAATTATTTCCCCTACGCTTATCCTGCGCCCGCAGGAGACGCACCATTCCAGACCGCCGTGTCGGTCGTGCAGACCCCATGGAACCCGGGCACGCAGCTGGTGCATATCGGCATTCAGGGAGCCCTGCCCGCGGTGGAGGATCGCCCACCACTGGACCTGGTGTTCCTGATCGATACGTCCGGATCTATGAACCATGCCAGCAAGCTGCCCCTCCTAAAGCAGAGCTTGGCGTTGATGCTGGGCCAATTGCGACCCACGGATCAGGTGGCCATCGTGACCTATGCGGGGTCCGCCGGTCAGGTTCTGGAACCCACTGCCGCATCTGACCGCGAAGTGATCCTATCCGCTTTGAACCGGCTGGATGCGGGCGGGTCCACCGCCGGGCAGGCTGGGCTGCAGCAGGCCTATGCAGTTGCTCGGGACATGACGGAAGATGGCGACGTCAGCCGGGTCATTCTGGCGACCGACGGGGATTTCAATGTAGGTCTGTCAGACCCTGAGGAGCTGAAAAACTACATCGCGCAGGAACGTGACAGCGGCACTTACCTCTCCGTGCTGGGCTTCGGCCGGGGCAATCTGGACGATGCCACGATGCAGGCGTTGGCACAAAACGGGGATGGTACGGCTGCTTATATCGACACGCTGTCCGAGGCGCAGAAGGTGCTGGTAGATCAGTTGACCGGCGTACTGTTCCCGATTGCGGATGACGTGAAGATCCAGGTGGAGTTCAACCCCGCACAGGTCGCCGAGTACCGGCTGATCGGGTACGAAACCCGCATCCTGCGCCGCGAGGACTTCAAAAACGACAAGGTCGATACGGGTGAGATTGGCGCGGGCCATTCAGTGACAGCGTTGTATGAAATCACACCCGTGGGCTCCGACGCGCGGCTGACCGATCCGCTGCGGTATGGCACCCGGCAAACGGTGGACGGGTCGGACGAGCTGGGCTTCCTGCGGCTGCGCTACAAGGCCCCCGGCGAAACCGGCAGCAGCCTTATTGAAACGCCAATCACAGCTGACCTGCCTGGGATGGCAGATACTGGGTTTGCGGCAGCGATTGCGGGCTTTGGCCAGTTGCTGCGCGATGACAGTTACCTTGGTGATTGGAGCTGGGGCGATGCCATTGCTTTGGCCAACCAGCACCGGGGGGCGGATCCTTATGGCTACCGCACTGAAGCCGTACAATTGATGCGGTTGGCACAGAGCCTGTCGGCGCAGTAAGGCGGCACCGGCGCGTGACCCGTTCCCCGCGCGCCGGTCACCCCGCCAGCAAGGCGCGCACGGTGCGGCGCAGTTCGCCTGGGTAGATATCCTGCATCTCGGCAAATTGCGCGACGCCGAACAGGCGCGACAAGGTGGGTTCAGACACCACGAAATACTTCACTGCGCCCAGCAATTGGTAGGCCACCGCCAGAGCCTGCGGTTCTGGCGCGTTGTGCCAGCGCGGGGTGGCCTGCACCATCAACACCAGATTGCGCAGGAACGGCTCTAAACACCAGTGCGCGGCTTCTTCGGCGCGCCGCTTATTGTCCAGAAGTTCCCGCATCAGCAAACGCGTGTCGTTGGGATGAGATATGGCATAGGCCGCAAACGCTTCGAAAAATGCCTCTAGCCGGTCCTGCGGGTCACCGTCCTGCACCGTAGTCGTATGTTGCGCTACGCGGGTCGCGATGGTTTCCAGCACCTTGCCGTACAGCTTTTCCTTGGTGCCGAAATGGTGGATCAGCGCCTGTTTGGTCAGGTTTAGCTCATCCGCGATGTTGGCGATGCTGACGCCGTAGAACCCGCGATCCGCGAAAAGCCGCGCGGCTATATCAACCATCTGTTTTTTGGTATCGGACCGCTCTTTCATGGGATCAATATAACAAGGATCTTGACGGCTTACCAGTCGGTAAGTAAGATTACCTACCAATTGGTAAGTGTGACTACTTACCAACCGGTAAGGGAAGATGCTATTGATCGGGAAACAGAACTGTCATTGCTGGACGAGCTTAAAGGTCTGTCGGATACCGGGTCCGCGTATCTGGACGAAACCGTCACACGCTCTGCCGTAGAAGACTATACCAGCCAAGCCTGCTTTGATTTAGAAAAACGTCGTGTTTTCAGTACTCTACCGCATATAGGCTGCCATGGAACGGAACTGTCTGAACCCGGCGCGTTCCGGCGGGTGGAACTGGCGGGCAAGCCCGTTTTGTTGACCCGCGACCACGATGGAAAGGCGCATGCCTTTCTGAATGTGTGCCATCATCGTGGTGCACGGCTGGTCGAGGACCGGCACGGATGCAAACATGTATTCTCCTGCCCATACCATGCGTGGACCTGGTCCAACACGGGAATGCTGCGCGGCATTCCGCATCAGAAACAGGGCTTTCCCGATATCGACAAATCACAATACGGGCTGATCCGCCTGCCGTGTGTCGAACGCTTTGGCTGGGTCTGGGTTGTGCCGGACCCGAGTGCAGATGTGGACATTGATGCCCATCTGGCACCCATCGCCGCCGACATGGAATGGCTGGACATGGACAGCTTGCAGATCGCGCAAGAAACCGAGCTGACCTGTGCCACAAACTGGAAGCTGTTGGTCGAAGGCGGGATCGAGGCGTATCATTTCAGCGTGGTCCACGCGAAACTATTGGGCCGTATTTCCCCGACAATCTGTCCAGCTACCAATGCTTTGGCCCACATATGCGCAGCGTGCTGCCTCGCGTCACGCTGACAGACTTAAAGGCCGAAGACCGCGAGAACTGGAGCCTTAGAACCGAAGCAAACATGGTTTATTCCATCTTCCCCACGACCCAGTGGCTGGTGCAACAGGACCATATTGTCTGGATCTACATGGATCCGACTGGACCGGGTGAAACACGGCTGCGGCTGGCGACTCTGGCACCGGTGACCGAGATCGGGCGCATAGACCACTGGCAGCGCAACCATGCGATCACGATGAACACACTGACCGAAGATTTCGAGATCGGCGAGGCCATCCAGAGCGGATTGGAAAGTGGGGCCAATACCCAACTGACTTTCGGGCGCTACGAAGGCGCGTTGCACCGGTTTGCGCAAACCGTCCAGGCCGTGCTGGACAATGACCATGCGTAAGATGGCCCGTTTTTTCGGTGACCAGCACGCGAGGTCGGCTAGGGTATTGCGACATGAGCCTACGTATCAAAGACCTGCCGCGCATCCCTGACTACGTTCAGGGCATGACAGACCACCAATACCTGCAAGCCGCTTGGAAAAACGGGCCGCTGGCGTTGGATCGCTACGGGTTTGTCACCGCGTTTCCGGCGCGGCTGATGCAGGAATTCATGGATGACCGTTGGACCCGCCAGATCGAGACGGAGGGCATGTATGCCTCCGGTGTGACCAGTGGGCCGATGTATGACTTTGTCGGGAACGTCATGCTGTTTTCCAATGGCGATGTGCACAGGCGGCGGCGCGGACCTCTGGCGCGAACTTTTGCGCGCAAGCTGATGGCCGACTTGCGAGATGACGTGGCCGTGCGATGCGAACGATTGGTCGCTTCGCTGATCGGACAGGGAGAGGTTGATTTTCTCGCCTCCATCGCCGGGCCTCTACCGGCCGAGGTGATCGGCGCGATGCTGGGTGTGCCGGATGCCGATATGCCGGATTTTGCTCGCCACGTGTATTCAGCAATCCGGGGACTGTCCCTGGTTTCGCCAGAAGTTCGGGCCGAATCTGATGCGGATATGGCTTATCTGCTAGACCGAGTCGGAGGGTTGATCGAAACGCGGCGTGAAACGCCAGATGGTGGCATCGTTTCCTATTACCTCGACCGCGTGACTGGTGGTGAGCTGAGTGAGATGGAAATCCTCGCTCAGATGGTCGGGCTGGTGGTGGCCGGGTCAGACACGACACGCGGCGCGCTGACAGCCACGGTGTCCCACTTGTTGCAGAACCCGGCACAATGGGCGCTGCTCAAGGAGGACCCTGAAAAATGGGTCAGCGGTGCGGTGTCCGAAGGATTGCGCTTTGATCCTGTGATCGGCTCCATCGGTCGCATAACGGTCGAACAGCACGAAATAGAAGGCATGTCGATCCCACCCGATACGTTGATCTCCGCCTCCATGCTGACGGCGCTCCGCGATCCCGACATTTATGCCGATCCGGACCACTTCGACATTTCGCGCGACGATCATCCACGACTTCATCCAGTCTTTGGCGGCGGTCCGCATCGATGCCTGGGCGAAGCTTTGGCCCGTATCGAACTGGAGGAAGCGTTAAAAGCCGTAGCGCGTATGGCCCCGGAAATGGCGCTGGTGGGCGAGCCCGCAAGGCTGCGTGGCTATGGCGCCGTACGCAAGGTCAGTGCCTTTAAGGTGCGTATGTGATAGTTCAGTAATGGCCCCGCATCCGGCTTGGGACAGATGCGGGGCAATCGTCAATCCGAGGGAAATCTGGATAGACGGGTCGTTCCTTGGTTCTGGGCCTTAGTTCACGGCCTTGGCGTCTACTACATTCGGCTGGACCGCGGGCGACGACGCAATCTCGATCCGGCGTGGTTTGAGTGCATCGGGCACTTCACGCTGCAATGCAATATGCAGCATTCCGTTCTCATGTGAGGCACCAGTCACGCGAATGTGATCAGCCAGGTGGAACCGGCGTTCAAACGCACGGGTGGCGATGCCGCGATGTAGATAAGTAAGGTCGGTGGCCTCGTCAGCCTTGCGGCCGGCGACAACCAGCGACTTTGCCTTGACCTCGACACTCAGGTCGGCATCGGAAAAGCCGGCAACTGCAACGGAAATCCGATAGCTGTCATTGTCCAGCTTTTCGATGTTGTAGGGCGGGTAGCTCGGCTGACTGTCATTGGTCAGTACTCGGTCCATCAGGTCTGCGATCTGGTCGAACCCGACAGTGGCACGGTGCAGGGGAGCAAAATCAAAACTGCGCATCTTCTTCATCCTCTTCCAAGAGCGATATGGTCTTTGCGTTCTCCATCTGGACGAACGCGATTTCTATACTGCAGGGCCCGTTGTGGCGCCCTGACAGTAGAAAAATGGGAAGAGGAAAGCCGGGTTTCAAGCCCGTTAGGGACGAATGAACTTCGCCCCGGTATTGTTGCGCTTGGAGCCGACGGCAATGCGATTGATAGTACTTGGCGGCTGAGATGTCATCACGCGGCCGGCGGCCATTTCATCGCGCAGAAAGGCCAGCAGCTGGTCCAGCTGGGTGCCCAGCGCAACCCGGGTGCCTTCAACCTCGGCCTTTGCGGACACCACCGAAACGATGCGCGGTGCGTCCCCTTCAAAAGTGAAAACCGGCGCGCCAGAAGACCCAAAATCTACATCGCAGGACATCACAAGAATGCCCTGCTGCCGCCCCATCACATCACATACCTCCTGCAAAGCCGGCGCTTCGGACCGGTCCTTGGCATAAGACACAACCCCAACCGACGCCCCCTTGCGGGGGCGGTCCGCCGTCTGAAACGGCACAACGGTGGTATTCTGGATCGGACGTTGCAGGCGCAACAGCGCCACGTCGTTGCGTACGCGTTCGGCGGTAACCTCAGCGTCATAAACATAATCTGGATGCACTACCGCTTCGCGCACATAGCGATACGCCGATGCACGCCCGTTTCGCCAACCGGCGAGAAATTCAATGGTTTCAATCCGGATCGGCGCGCCTTTACGTTTGTCGTACAAACAATGAGCGGCGGTCAGAACCAGGTCCGGCGCAATCAAAGACCCCGTGCAGAACCCCGCGCCGCCAATATCTAGCCGACCGACAGCGTCCCAGCCCCTGCCCGCATCACTGGTGTCCAGGCTACGCAACCGTGTCTCATCCGCCAGTCCCAACACAGGTGCCAACACCAAAGACAATCCGATCAACAAGTTCCGCACGTTCCGCCTCCACTCAGGTTCTTGACCCGGTGGTACGCGGGCGATCTGGCGAAAATACGGCGTGAAAACGGACGTTCCGGGAAATCGTCAACCCAGAGCACGTGGCTTCGGCCCCCCGGTCGCCCAATCCAGCAACTCTACAGAATGTACTACAGGAACCTCTGTGCCCGACCCGATCTGCATCATGCAGCCAATGTTTCCCGCTGCAATGATTTCGGGTGACTTGGCCTCCAAAGTACGGACCTTGCGCGACTTCAGCTGCCCCGAAATCTCAGGCTGCATCAGATTGTAGGTACCCGCCGACCCACAGCAAAGATGGCTGTCCGCGGGTTCCACAACGTCAAAGCCTGCACGTCGAAGCAACGCCTTAGGGTGATCTTTGACCTTCTGACCGTGCTGCAGTGAGCAAGCCGCGTGATAGGCCACAACCATCCCCTGCGGCTCACTTTTGGGCAATTCGAGCTGTGCCAGCACCTCGCTCACATCCATGGCAATCGCCGCCACACGCGCGGCATCTTTGGCCAGCGGGCTGGTGCGGAACATATAGCCATAATCCTTCACCGTGGTACCGCAGCCAGACGTGTTGATCACGATGGCATCCAGCCCTTCTCCATCCATCTCCGCCACCCAGGCCCGGATATTCGCTGCTGCACTAGCATGGCTTGCGTCTGTTTTACCCATGTGATGGGTCAACGCCCCACAGCACCCCGCACCTTGGGCCACTACCACCTCGCACCCCATTCGCGTCAGCAGGCGGATGGTGGCATCATTGATATCGGTGTTCAGCGCCTTCTGCGCACAACCTGTCATCAAGGCGACGCGCATCTTGCGAACCGCCGCAGGTGCAAAACTCTGCGGATCATCGTTCCGGCTAACCGGCGGAATGTGCTTGGGCGCCATGTCCAGCATCGCCCGCAAGCGCGCATCTGGCACCAAGCGGCGAAATGGCCGCGCTATCTTGGCCCCCAGCAATGCCACCCGAAACCGAGACGGATAGGGCAGGATCCGCGCCAGGATCCACCGCAGCGCCCGATCGGAGCAAGGGCGCTTGTAGCGACTTTCAATGTATTCCCGCGCGTGATCCACAAGATGCATGTAATGCACACCCGACGGGCAGGTTGTCATACAGGCCAGGCAGCTCAAACACCGGTCCACATGCTTGACGGTCCGTGCATCAGGCACGCGGTCGTTTTCCAGCATGTCCTTGATCAGGTAGATGCGCCCGCGCGGACTGTCCAACTCATCGCCCAACACCTGGTAGGTTGGGCAGGTCGCCGTGCAAAATCCGCAATGCACGCAGGACCGCAGGATTTCATTGGCCCGGCTGATGCGAGGGTCTTGCAATTGGGCGTCTGTAAAATGGGTCTGCATCGGCTACCTCATCAAGCCGGGGTTCAGAATGCCCCGTGGGTCAAATTTGGCGCGCAAGCGATTTGCCAGCTTGGCCACCGGTGCCGATTCCGGATGAAACCGGGGGAAGCCATCCCCGCGCAACAACGTCGCATGCCCTGCCACACCTTCCACGGCCAAACGCGCATCCTGCGATTCCGGCAACGCGGCCCAGATCAGCCCGCCCCCCCAATCCATCATAGCGGCTTCCGGCTCCAACTGCGCCAAGACCTCTGGCGCATCGCTGGGCTTGACCGAAATCCGCCAGATATTACCGCTGGCCGCATGCAACGGCTTGACGTCGCGCACATCCCGCCAGACGTCCGTCCCCATCTCCGCATGCACCTCACCAAACTCTGCCAGGACCGCATGCAGCTCCGCGATTCGGTACTGAACCGACGCTTCAAAACCTTCTAGGCGGATCAACGTCACCGGCTCTGTCCCCGGGATATGCGCCGCGCCGGTCACATCATAAGGCGACCCCAACGCCTTCGACATAGCCGCAACGGCCTGCACCGGCGTCAACCCCACAAAGCGCAAGGTGCCCACCGTTTCCGGGCGCGGCAAAACCTTCAACGCCACCTCGGTTAAAATCCCCAACGTACCGTACGATCCAGCCATCAGCTTAACCAGGTCATAGCCAGTAACGTTCTTCATCACCCGTCCGCCGTTCTTCACACATTGCCCGGCCCCATCGACATACCGCACGCCCAACAGAGAATCCCGTGTGGCCCCGGCCTGGATGCGACGCGGACCGCTCAGGTTCGTGGCAAAGACCCCTCCAATGGTCGGATCGCCCTGCGTGCCAATGAGCACCCGCATATCGCGCGGCTCAAACGCCAGTTGCTGGTTTTCCTTTGCCAAAAGCGCTTCAATCTTCGCCACCGGCGTACCTGATTGCACCACCAGCGTCAGCGCGCCGGGCTCATACAGTTCCACACCCGATAGACCACACAAGGATACACGCGCACCCGAAAGGGCCACCCCCTGCGTGCCACCACCAGTTACGGCCAATGGGCCATCCGCCCCTGCCACAAACTCTGCCAGCGCGGCTTCACTCTTAGGACAGATCATCTTCATCTTTGCGAAAATACTCCGGGGGAGTCGCGATCTGGCGCGACGGGGGCACAGCCCCCAAAATCTGCGAGATGGCGGGCGGGGCGATGGGCGCAGACCCAGCTGCGCTCAGCCATCCCGCTAAGCCGCCACACGTCGGGCCTCAGTGACAGCCAGAGGAAACACCTTGGCCGGGTTCAACAACCAGCGTGGATCAAAAGCGTCTTTCACCGCCAACTGCGCGTCCAGATCCCCAGCCGTGTACTGGTGCAGCATCAGGTCGCGTTTCTCTACCCCCACGCCATGCTCCCCAGTCAGGCACCCTCCGGCCTCTACACACAGTTTCAGGATCTCGGCACCAAAGGCCTCGCAAGTCTCAAGATCCCCGGGCTTGTTGGCATCGAATAGGATCAGCGGATGCATGTTGCCGTCGCCTGCATGAAACACGTTGGCCACCTCGAGACCAAATTTCTGTGACAATTCCCCGATCCGCCGCAGGACGAACGGCAGGGACGAAACCGGGATCGTGCCATCCAGACACATGTAATCATTAATCTGGCCCATGGCTCCAAAGGCCGATTTACGACCCAGCCATATCCGCGCGGCCTGGTCGGCATCTTGCGCTTCGCGCAGTTCGACCGGATTGTGGCGGTTTGCGATTTCCTTGATCTTGTCCAGCTGGAAAGCGATCTCCGCCTCGCTGCCTTCCACTTCCACGATGAGAAGCGCCTCGCAGTCCGGATACCCCGCTTTGGCAAAAGCCTCGCAGGCCCGGATGCAGGGCCGGTCCATGAACTCGATGGCCACGGGCAGGATCCCGGACTTGATGATGTCACTTACACAGGCGCCGGCCACTTCGTTACTGTCGAAACCTATCAGAACGGGTCGGGCCCCTTCCGGTTTATGCAGAATGCGCAATGTCGCCTCAGTCACCACGCCCAACTGCCCTTCGGAGCCGCAGATCACCCCCAGAAGGTCCAGCCCGCCCGCATCCAGATGCGCGCCACCGAGTTCCACCACGGTTCCGTCCATCAAAACCATGGTGACCCCCAGCAGGTTATTCGTGGTCACCCCATATTTCAGACAATGCGCTCCGCCAGAATTCATTGCGATGTTGCCCGCAATGGCGCAGGCCAGCTGGCTCGAAGGGTCCGGCGCGTAGAAGAATTCCTCCTCTTCTACCGCCCCGCTGACTGACAGGTTGGTGCGCCCCGTCTGAACCCGGATCACACGGTTGGGATAGTCGGTTTCCAGAACATCGTTCATGCGCGCCACACCCAGGATCACACTGTCCGCCGTTGGCAACGCGCCCCCGGCCAGAGACGTGCCTGACCCACGTGGCACCACCGGTACGTTCATGTCATGGCAGACGCGCAGAACATCAGACACTTCCTGCGTAGTCGATGGCAGCACGGCCAGCAGCGGCGGGCATTTATACGCTGTCAGCGCGTCACACTCATAGGCGCGCGTTTCCATTTCATCATGGATGATCGCGTCATCGGCAAGGATCGTGCGCAGCCGCGATACAAGCTGCGCTTTTCGGGCAAGGACCGCAGGGTCGGGGCGTGGCATCTCCATCCAAAAAATCTCCTTTTTGGTAAAACAATATTACCAATATACTGGATTGGCAAGGCAAAGCAAAACCCCCTACTGTCCGCCAAATGACCTGGCTGGACGTGATTTCATATTTCTCGCTCTACGACGCGGCGGCGCTGGTGGGGCTTTTCGCAGGCTGGGTCTGGATCAACTGGCAAATCGAAAGCCCGAAACCGAGCCGACCGTCGGTATCTCGGCTGATGAACGGGTATCGCCGCAAATGGATGCGCCAGATGGTAACACGCGAACCCCGCATATTCGATTCTCAGGTCGTGAGCATGATGCGGCAAGGCACCGCGTTCTTTGCCTCTGCCACCATGATCGCCATCGGTGGTGGGCTCGCGTTAATCGGTAATCTGACCTTGTTGCAGGACGTTGCCAGTGACCTCAGCCTCGGCGGCGCGCCCAAGATCTTCTGGGAAATCAAATTGGTCTTGCTGCTGATCTGCCTCGCCAATGCATTCCTGAAATTTGTCTGGTCGCACCGTCTGGTCGGCTACTGCGCGATCCTTATGGCCGCCGTGCCTAACGACCCAGAAGACCCAAAGGCCTACCCCCGCGCCGATCAGGCGGCAGAGGTCAGCATCACCGCTGCGCGGAGTTTCAATAAGGCGATGCGGGCCACCTATTTCTCCCTCGCCGCAGCGGCCTGGCTGCTTGGCCCACTGCCACTGGCGGTTGCCGTGATCGCCACGACCCTGATGCTGTATCGGCGGGAATTCTCGTCACGGTCCTGGCAGGTGCTGCTGCAAGACACGCAGACGTGACCCCAATTCGCCTAACCGGTTGTCCAATACCGCCTCATGCGCCTCTGTTTTGCCCTTGCCTGTCTTGCAGGCCCAGTCCTGGCCGATCCCCCCGTGATCGAAGCCGTCACTGCCTATCAATCTACAAATAGCTGGCTGTTCGATGTCACGATCCGCCACCCAGATACCGGGTGGGACCATTATGCAGATGGCTGGCGCGTTCAGGACATGCAGGGGAACGAACTGGGCATGCGCGTGCTGCACCATCCCCACGAAACGGAAAAACCCTTTACACGGTCTCTAGGCGGTGTCGTAATCGGTGCTGACCATACGCAGGCACAGATCCAATCCCGCTGCAACGTAGATGGCTGGTCGGAAGAGATATTCGTGGTGCAGTTGCAGTAGCCAGTCACGCTCGGTGATATGGCGTTCCCGCCAGGATCGTTGTGGCCCGGTACAGCTGTTCGGCCAGCATCACCCGTGCCAGCATGTGCGGCCAGACCATAGCCCCGAAAGACAGGCTCAGTTGTGCCCGGTCACGCAAACCCGGTTCCAGACCATCGGCCCCACCAATAAGGAAAGCAACATCTGAGTGCCCGAGATCGGTCCAATCGCGGAGTATATTTGCAAAGTCAGGGGATTTCAGCATGCGCCCGCGTTCGTCCATGCAACACAGGATGGCATTTCGTGGCAGAACCCGCTCCAACGCCACGCACTGGGCGGCTGATGTCTGCGCCTTGCGCTCGTCCACCTCCAAGACCGATGCAGGTCCAAGCCCCAAGGCCCGACCTGTACGGTCAAACCGTTTGAGGTAATCGTCGATCAAGGTCTTCTCGGGCCCGGCCCGCAAGCGACCGACCGCGCAAATATGAACGCGCATTCAGACTACAGATCGGTTGTCAGTTCGCGTCTGCGACTGGGGCCCACATCTTTTCGAGCTGGTAAAATTCGCGGACTTCCGGGCGGAACACGTGCACGATAACATCACCGGTATCGATCAGAACCCAGTCGCCGGCATCTTTGCCCTCAACCCGGGCGATACGGCCAAAGTCCGCTTTCAAACGCTCCACCAGCTTTTCCGACATCGCCGAAACCTGCCGCGTGGACCGCCCTGAGGCAACAACCATGTAGTCGCCGATAGACGTCTTACCACGCAGATCGATCTGCACGATATCTTCAGCCTTGTCGTCGGTGAGAGAATTTACAATTCGGTCGAGCAGCACTTCGCTGTCCGGCTCAGTCGGGACTGCCATCGGGCCCGGTCCCGTGTCAGCGATAATCGTCGCTTCAGTATGGATTGACAGAACGTCGTCCTCCTTTCAGTGCGCCGGAAGCCGCCCACGGCGCGTCGGGCCTGCCATAGAAGTAGCAGCAGTCCTGTGTCAGATCAATGAAACGGCGGCACTAGAAATGGAAATGTCGCTCTTCTGCGACTCCATTTCGCACGGATAAACCTGCGTGCCCGATCGATCAATCGGTTGTGACCCCACGGGAAGGCTCATCTTTAAACAACCCACTTCGCGCTACCAGAAAGGGATATCGATATCTGTCTTTTTGCACGCTGCCGAAGAAGCAAGATAAGCTGCACCCCGAACGTTGATCAGATCAGCCAGCGTCTTCGGCAGCAAGTCTTTATCCAAATTCACGCTCCTTACGAAAGCGTAGAACGGAACCGGCTGCGCGGTGAGTTGCAGAACCGACAGGCACGCGTTCCATGCTTGAATGCGCGGGCGCAGGACTGTATCTGACAGGGCATGACACAGGTTTCGGCCCCAAAATTGGCTATGCAGGACCATGCGCGCCTGCGCGAACGGTTCTTTGGCGCCGCCCGTACCGTTCTGGCCAGGCTATAAACGCCAGCCTCCAGCCATCCGCCAAAACCACGACAGATCGGAGAGGACCCATGTCCCCCAAAACGCTTTATGACAAAATCTGGGATGCCCACGTCGCCCATGAGGCCGAAGACGGCACCTGCCTGCTCTATATCGACCGTCACCTTGTACATGAGGTGACCAGCCCGCAAGCCTTCGAAGGGCTGCGCATGTCTGGCCGCAAAGTGCGGGCACCGGAGAAAACCATCGCCGTGCCGGACCACAACGTGCCAACCACGCCAGGCCGCGAAGACCCCAAGAATATGACCGAAGACAGCGCCATCCAGGTGGCTGCGCTTGACAAGAACGCCAAGGATTTCGGTATTCACTATTACCCTGTGACAGATGTGCGCCAGGGGATCGTACATATCGTCGGCCCCGAACAGGGCTGGACCCTGCCGGGCATGACCGTGGTTTGCGGCGACAGCCACACCGCCACACACGGCGCATTTGGCGCGCTGGCCCATGGCATCGGCACCTCGGAAGTGGAGCATGTTCTGGCAACACAGACGCTGATCCAGAAGAAATCCAAGAACATGAAGGTGGAGATCACGGGCAAGCTGTCCCCCGGCGTCACCGCCAAGGACATCACCCTCAGCGTGATCGGCAAGACCGGCACCGCTGGTGGCACCGGCTATGTGATCGAGTATTGCGGTGAAGCGATCCGCAATCTCAGCATGGAAGGCCGCATGACCGTTTGCAACATGGCCATCGAAGGCGGCGCGCGCGCCGGCCTGATAGCGCCAGACGATAAAACCTTTGAATACGTTCAGGGCCGGCCACATGCACCGAAAGGTGCCCAGTGGGAAGCCGCGCTGGCGTGGTGGAAAACGCTGTATTCCGATGACGATGCGCATTGGGACGAGGTCATCACCATCAGGGGCGAAGACATCGCGCCGGTCGTGACCTGGGGCACTTCGCCCGAAGACGTGCTGCCGATCACCGCAGCCGTACCTAGCCCTGAAGATTTCCAAGGTGGCAAAGTTGAGGCGGCCAAACGGTCGCTGGACTACATGGGCCTGACCTCGGGCACACCGCTGAACGAGGTTGAAATTGATACGGTGTTCATCGGCTCCTGCACCAATGGGCGGATCGAAGATCTCCGCGCAGCCGCAGAAATCCTGAAAGGCCGCAAGGTCAAAGATGGCATGCGCGCGATGGTCGTGCCCGGCTCGGGCCTCGTCCGCGCGCAGGCCGAGGAAGAAGGCCTGGCCGACATCTTCGAGGAAGCTGGGTTTGAATGGCGGCTTGCGGGCTGTTCCATGTGCCTGGCGATGAACCCTGACCAGCTGAAGCCCGGCGAGCGTTGCGCATCGACGTCGAACCGCAATTTCGAAGGCCGTCAGGGACGCGGTGGACGCACCCATCTGGTGTCGCCTGCCATGGCCGCTGCTGCCGCTGTTACCGGCAAGCTGACAGACGTGCGCGACCTGATGTAATAATGGAATGTGGTCGGCTGTTGGGCCGGCCACCCCCTCCAAAAGGTTCAGTACATGCGGTCGATCCAGCCGCTATGTACCCGTCCCGGCAGCCAAACATGGCATGCACTGAGACCACCTGAAACTGCTTTCACTGTGACCTAAGTCCAGCAACCGGCCTTCCGTTCGATCGTGACTTCGGCACCGGTAAGCAGGGAACCGAGCGGATCAATCCAAATCGATAACAAAATGATCGACATTTTTGTATTGGAAGCACCGCCGTCCTTGCCCATGAGCCAGTTCCGCGCGCCGGGTCCACTCCATCCGGCTGTGCAATGATTTACTATGAACCGGAACATAAGGGTGCCGGAGACCAAATACGAGCTGGTTCTGTGCAAGGTTTCTTCAAGTCGGTGGTCCTGGGTTTCCGTGAGTTCTTCTCCGAATTGGCGTGACGAAGTGCATGTATTTTGCAAATGAATTTCCACCGTGGAACGACCCATGGTTTTTAGAAAAAAGGTATCGCAACTGGTCGTTTTCGGATCTCAAAATGATTTCCTTACGCAAAACGCACTGCTTCCCGTATGAGGAACGTGAATCTAATTGAGGAGACACGCATGAAAGTCTGGGTCAAGTGGCTCATTTTAGGCATTCTATCCATCATTTTTGGCCTATTCGTTCTGGCCAACCCTATTGCTGCTTCGGTGTCGGTCACCATCATGGCCGGTATCCTGTTCGCGGCGTCCGGCGTCTTTCAGATCGTCGCGGGGTTTGGCGAAGAAGGCACCTGGACCAAACTGGTGGGCATCGTTATTGGCCTTTTCATGGTCCTGCTGGGCATTTCGCTGATGTTCCATCCGTTGCAAGGCGTGCTGTCGCTGACGCTGCTGGTCACAATCCTGTTCGCCGCATCGGGCATTGCGCGGTTGATCATGGCCTTCAGCATGCGGAACACCCAGTTTTTCTGGCCCATGCTTCTGTCGGGCGTGCTGACAGTTCTTTTGGCTGCGTACATCACCGCAAACTTCTTCGAAGTGGCGTCGGGTCTGCTGGGCATCCTGCTGGGGATCGAATTGCTGTTTAATGGTATCGGGTTGATCGTGCTGGCTTTCTTCCTGAAATCCGCTCGTGGTCAGCTGAAGGCCTGACACCCGCTTTGAACGTCACACATGACAATCAGCACCGCCGCGACAGCGCATGTTGCGGCGGTACGGCTCTTGTCTCCACCGCCTCTCCATGGGATAGAGAGCCCGCTTTATAGGAGGCACAGATGGATAAGTTCGAAACGCTCACCGGCATTGCTGCGCCAATGCCACAAATCAATGTCGACACCGACATGATTATTCCCAAGCAGTTTCTGAAAACCATCAAGCGTTCGGGCCTGGGTGTGAACCTGTTCGACGAAATGCGTTATGACGACAAAGGCGAAGAAATTGCCGATTTCGTGCTAAACCAGCCTGCCTACCGGAATTCCGAGATCCTCGTTGCAGGTGACAATTTTGGCTGTGGCTCGTCACGGGAACATGCCCCCTGGGCGATAAAGGATTTTGGTATCCGCTGCATTATCGCGCCCAGCTTTGCCGACATCTTCTACAACAACTGTTTCAAGAACGGCATCCTGCCAATCACCCTGCCGCAAGAAACGGTTGATCTGCTGATGATCGATGCTGAAAAGGGTGAAAACGCCCGGATGGTGGTAGATCTGGAAAACCAGACCATCACTACCTCAGATGGTGAAGCTGTTTCGTTTGAGCTGGATCCATTCCGCAAAAAATGCCTGATGGAAGGCTTGGACGATATCGGCCTGACCATGGAAAAAGGCGCAGCCATCGAATCTTTCGAAAGCCGCGCGGCTGCGGAACGCCCCTGGGTCTGACCCGGCTGTACCACTAACCAAAAGAAACCGGCCCCGAAAACAGGGCCGGTTTTTTCATTCGCGGAGCCATACTCCGCGAGAACAACCGTGGCTTGGGCATCGGTATCACAGACATTTTTGGCGTTTAGTTTGAACACCAGCCAGATCATTGCGAATTACAGCGCAACTGCGATGGGCAGGAATGCAATCAAGGCCAGCAGGGACAGGTATTCAAGGATCTCCCAAAGCCCTGGCACACACAACAGACCCACAAACGCCAGCGCCTGAGTGTCAGTATTACTATTGCGCATCGCGATGCGAGCTTCGGTTTTGTGGAAGACCGCAAAGGCGTCATGATTCCAGATCAGTGTGAGAACCAAAAGATAGGCAGATCTCACGATCCCCAGCGCAGCAACAACAATGACGGGTTTCTGGTGATCCCGTCGGCAAAGTAAGCGGCCATGATGTCTTTGAACATCGGTGAGAGCTGGCCGGGACGCGGCACCCAGCACATCAGGTAAATAAAAAAGTTTACCATCAATCCACCCGTGCCCGGGATGATAAGAAATTAGAGAGGCGAATGACGGTTCAGGACCGCCTCGGGAGAGATCATGAAAATATCATGTCTTGTTCGGCATTATATTAAATTTAATTAATATAACTCCAGATAGGATCTTGTCATGGATCATCTTTGGAAATTTTACCGACTTAAGGCCGCCACATGCCCGAAGCACGCCCATTGTGGGGCTATATCCAGGTATCCCCAACATGTGGTAGACCTGCCCAATTGCGTCGTAGAAGCACCTCCGGAATGATGCAAAGGCACACCACTACTTGCATGATTTTGCCTCAAATACAGGGTGTTGTGCTTGGGTGCCTTGAGCGATTCTGCCAAACACGGCAAAATGAAGTCAAAATTGAGGCACCCCGCAAATATGCGGGATCAAGTTGGAAAATGGCCCGGCAATGCATCGTGCTAGTCCAAGTTGAGGGGATCGAAACGTGATTGCGCAAGTACCAGGCGCAGCTATGAGGGCATTGTTGGTTGGCTTTTTGATTGCCACACCTTCACTCTTGCTGGCCTCCCTGGCATCCGGACCAAGCGAACTCGCAGCGCTGCTGGCGATTATCGCCGCCACTGCGACGTTCATCGAGTATCGCAGCGCCTATCCCAGCTTTGTGGAGTTTCGCGACGCACCACCTATCAACCGGCTGCGCTTTATTTCGGTTCTCGCGATGGTGTTTG
>JAEPNQ010000088.1 GCA_017643305.1 Marinibacterium sp.
GAAACAGGGGATGCGGATTTCGCCTGGCCGGAGTTTGACGAAAATACTGCATCGTCGCTCTGCTACACCTCCGGTACCACCGGCAACCCCAAGGGCGTGCTGTATTCGCATCGCTCCACCATGCTGCATGCCTTTGCGTCCAACACGCTGGACTGTGTGGGCTACTCCGCCCGTGATGTCGTGATGCCCGTGGTCCCAATGTTCCACGTCAATGCCTGGGGCTCGCCCTATGGCTGCGCCATGTCAGGCGCACAGATGGTGATGCCTGGACCTGGGCTCGATGGTGAAAGCTTGGTCAACCTGATCGAAACCTACGGCGTGACCCTGGCCATGGGTGTGCCCACCATCTGGCTGGGTCTGCTGGGTTACGCCAAGAAAACTGGCGCGAAACTTGCCAGCTTGACCCGTACGGTGATTGGCGGCTCAGCCTGTCCGCCGTCGATGATTGATGAATTCCGCGAAGACTACGGCGTGGAAACCATTCACGCGTGGGGCATGACGGAAATGAGCCCGCTGGGTTCGACCAACATGCCGCTGGCCAGCCATGCCGATCTGCCCGAGGCGGAGCAGCGCAAGCTGCGTGAAAACCAAGGCCGCCCGCCATTTGGCGTGGAACTGAAGATCATCGACGACGAAGGCAATGATCTGCCCAATGACGGTGAAACTCAGGGTGATCTGATGGTGCGCGGCTACTGGGTGCTGGACAGCTATTTCCAGAATGATGACGACATCCTGCAAGATGGCTGGTTCCATACGGGTGACGTGGCCACGCTGGACCCAGATGGCTATTTGACCATCCGCGACCGGTCCAAGGATATCATCAAATCGGGTGGCGAATGGATTTCGTCGGTGGAGTTGGAAAACATCGCCATGGGCCACCCTGAGATCGCCAATGCCGCAGCCATCGGTGTGGCGCACCCAAAATGGGACGAACGTCCGGTTATCGTCGCGGTTAAGGCCGAAGGTCTGGACCCCAGCGAAGAACAGGTCTTGGGCTGGTTCGACGACAAAATCGCCAAATGGCAAATCCCGGATCGTGTGGTCTTTGTTGATGCTCTGCCCTTGGGGGCCACCGGCAAGGTGCTGAAACGCGAGCTAAAGGAACAGTTTGGCGATGTGCTGACTGCCTGACGGATCAGACAGATCTCACGTCAAAGCCCGGGTCGAGTGCTCGGGCTTTTTCACACGACCAGATTGCGGTCTTGGATGAAATAGCCATAAAGCGTTGTCGCTACGGATATGCTGAGCATCGTGATCAACCATTGTGACGGCAGCTGATATGAAACGCTGTTTGCAACCGGGCCAAGTGGCGTGCCCGCCAGGATCTGCGGGACTGAGTTCAGCAGAGTGATCAGAAGGCTTAGCACCAGAATAGCACCGAGATTAGCCCAGGCGATCTGACGCGCCTGCGCCAGTGGGATCGGATCCTGCAACGCCGCGGCGGGCAGGATCATCGACAGGCCGAGGACGAAGGCAGAGAGCACGACAGAAGTGACGGTGAATACCACGATGCCCAACATCGGGAATACGAACAAGATACCCCCAAGGATGCCGGCCACGACCGAAATCATGATGACGAGCAGGAAAACCACCAAAAAAAACCGGACGAGGCCCCCAGATAAGCCATCATCGGTCCACGCTGCATGCGGGCAAAAAACGGCCCTGGTTCTTCCTCCAGCAACACGTAGCGGTGCCAGGCCACGGCGACCCAGATGAAACAAATTGCTGCCACCAACCCAAGAGCTAAGATGCTGAGGACCACCAAGCCAAAATTTTCCTCCAGCAGCGCCGGGTCATCCTGCATAAGTGTGATGGACACCATCGCCTGCTGCCCGATGCTCAGATAGACGGCCAGAAAGATCAGATACGGCAAAAGGCTGATCCGCAGTGCCGGGCCGATATTTAGCAGCAATTGCCGGATCGAATGGATAAAAAACCGCCAGCCAAGTGTCATAGATCCGTCCGGTTTCTGTCTCTGCTCGCTGCAACCTGGGGCGCAGAAATGTTCAAGTCAATCAGGCCGCCGGTGAAACCGGCCTAGGAAGGCGTGTATCGCAAAACCCCGGCGACCGTGCTTTCACCAGTGTCTGTGGGGTGGTTGACCCCTTCATGTACGGGCACTTCGGGAAAATCGAACGGGCTGATCCCTTCGAGGCAGGCGACATTGATGCCGAACTGTTCGGGATTGGATCGGCGCTGGTGATGGGTATAGATGCCGCAATGCTTGCAGAACCAATGTTTCGCGCTTTTGGTGTTAAACTGGTAGAGCGTCAGCGCGTCTTCACCGGTGAGAAATGCGATCCCGTCCAGCTGGGCTGATACGGCCACGGCCCCGCGCATGCTGCAGAACGAACACGAACAGCGCCGCGCGGAGTCCAGCCCTTCGCTGAGAAGCACGCGAAACGTCACGGCCCCGCAATGGCAAGCCCCGTTGTGATAATCTGAACTATCGGACATGCAGCCTCAGCCTCCCTTGATGGCCCGCGAGGTGCATTCAGACCCCGCCCCAGATTGCTTCGGCGGTTGCGACGACCAGGTCCAATTTGCGCCGCTGGTCGTCATAGGTCACGTTGTTGCCTTCTTCGGTCGAGGCAAAGCCGCATTGCGGGGCAATGCCCAGTTGGTCGAGATCGGCAAATTGTGAGGCTTCGTCAAACTTGCGCTTGAGCCAGTCCATCGGCTCCAGCTCTGGCGTTTTGGTAGTGATGAAGCCCGGTAGCACGATCTGCTTACCCTTGGGCAGCAGCGACAGCGGCTCCAGCCCGCCTGCGCGGTCCGTGTCGTATTCCATGAAGAAGATGTCCACACCAGTGGAGAAAATCGCCTCCGCCGCCATATCATATGCCCCTTCGGCGGCATGGGTGGAGCGGAAATTGCCCCGACACATATGCATGCCTATGACCATGTCGTCCGGACGGTCCTTGATCGCCTCGCGCATCATCCAGGAATAGCGTTCGATCAGCCAGTCGGGATCAATGCCTTCCTCGACCTTGGTCGTGCGGTGTTTGGGATCGCAAAGGTAGGCAAAGAAAATATCATCCATCTGCAGATACCGGCATCCTGCCTCATAGAACTTGCCTACTGCATCGCGGTAGGTGGCCGCCAGATCGTCGAAGATCG
This sequence comes from Marinibacterium sp., assembly GCA_017643305.1. Taxonomy (GTDB): domain Bacteria; phylum Pseudomonadota; class Alphaproteobacteria; order Rhodobacterales; family Rhodobacteraceae; genus HXMU1420-2. The sequence goes on from JAEPNQ010000088.1 coordinate 3,121, forward strand.
CCTGTGGATCCTCCTTGTAGTCTTTCGGGTGGATGTCATCGGGCGCAGTGCGGAAATGGCAACAGGAGGGGCCGGGAATGGAAATTTTCGGCATTACATCCGTATGTTGTGCGACGAATTTGAAGTGTTCCAGCATCGGGTGATCGTCGGGAAAGCTCAGCTTGTTGATGATCGTTGGGAAGATCGGACGCAGTTTGACACCCGCGAACTGGACACCTTCTTCGCGTTCCTCCAGTTCCAGTCCATTCAGCATGCCCATGAAGTCATAATGCCAAAACGATCGGCGTGCTTCGCCGTCGGTCACAGCCTTCAGCCCGGCATCTTGCTGCATGCGGATTAGGTTGGGGATGGCGGCGTCTTCGACTTCTTTCAGCTCCTCGGCCGAGATCTTCCCGTCTTCGAAATGGGCTTTGCGGGCAGCGGTGACGCTGTCAGGGCGTAACAGGCTGCCTACGTGATCGGCGCGGAACGGGGGGATATCGGACATCGGGGCCTCGTCGTGGCAATTTCATTCACCTGTTCACTATGCGACAACGATGCGCGAAGTCCAAGGGGCGGACGGGTCAGCTGGGTTAGCGGGAGGCAATTCAAACCGTCTGACAAATATTGCACTTAGGTGACCTTCTTCGCATTACGTTGGTCAGGCAAAGGGGAATATGACATATAATTTATTGCTGTTTCTCCGTCAGTTTTCAGTGTCGTTACCGCGACAGCGGAGGACCTGCGACCCAATCCCGGCTACCTGCATGACAAGGATTTCGCGCCATAAATAGACGCGCTATGCGGCGCTGGAAAAACTGCCAGAGGGGTGTGACACCATTCGAGCCAGCGATATGGTGCATGTAACCGCAGACCCCAGGCGCGCCGTCGGTTATTTGCAGCTTGTTTCATTGAACCCTGATGGCTTTGCGGGTGCGGAGTTTCATGTGCCGGGGTCTGCCGGATCGCGGCCCAATGCTTTATCTGTTGCCTCGAATTTCGGGGTGTTTTCGGGCATCGTGCGGTAAAGAAGCAGCTTTGCCAGTCTTGTGGCACCCGGGCCACTGTACGAAAAGTTCAATGCCCGCAGCCAATCTGAAGCGGTTTCACCATCGGTTTTCTGTAGGCGGCTATCGGGATATCGTAGCGGGCAGTATCACCGCGTTGCCTCAGGCGCTCCAAGTATCCATCGAACCTTGCCACAAGACGAGGCGTTTCAGCCAAGGGTCTGTCGCAATGTTTGTCTTCACGATCCCTTTCCGGATGGTCTTCCGCCAACATCTGGATGCCTTTTCTCAACCCGCATGGCAGGCTCGCATTGAATGCAACGGGATGTTTGGGCGGCGAAGGAATAGCGATCTGTCCATTTGAAACGTTGGCTAAACAAAAGTATTGGCTTTTCTCCAAATTTGTTGGCCGGAAATCTGCAAGCCAAAAGGCGCATGCGCCGCGCCGGTCCGGTTGCAAAAAGGTTGGGATATCCTGGTCAACGCACTTTCGCGCTGAAACCAATTCGCGTCGCTGGTCGTCGCGATTATCAAGACCACGTTCTGGGTGTTATGCACATGAACATCTGGTCGTTGCCAGAAAGACGACTGGTTTAGTCCAGCACGATCTTGGGAAAGTAGAATGAAACAGTCCAATTGGGCTGGTCCACGATTTCACTGATCCGAAGATCCCCGCACACTGAACACAGCATGTAAGCTTCGACATCTGTCATGTGGCTTGTCGCGCACAGCCAATCAATCATGCCTGAAACGGCGTCGCGTGCGCATTGCATGAGATCTGTTCCGATCCCGGTTGTTGCCTTAAAGCCTGATGCATCCAGGTGACGGTTCACTGGGCCATTCGTCTCGAACCGGGGAAAGGGCAAGCGAGCGTCCTTGAGCAAGTCGACCTTAATTGAAACTGTCATTGGGCTTTCGATAGCGGTTCCGCAGATTTCGCCGTCACCTTGTGCAGCGTGCGTGTCGCCCAATGACAGCAAACCGCCTGCCACTTCGACGGGCAGATAGAGCGTGGTGCCCACAGCGTTGTCTCTGACGTCCATATTTCCACCGACCCTGCGCGGTGGAACTATAGAATGTGTGCCCGGCTGGGCTGGGGCCAAACCCACGGTCCCGGCGAACGGTTTCAGGGGAACCTTGCCGCCCGGTCCGTAGAGCGCAGGTGCCATCGAGTTTGCATCATACATCCAGATGTGCAGCGCGGGATCACGGAACTGATCCGACAACAAGCCAAATCCGGGAATATTCGCTGTCCATCCCCAACCAGACGGTTTGAAATCGAGAAATGTTATCGCCAGCGCGTCGCCCGGTTCGGCGCCTTCGACAAAGATTGGTCCGGTCACGGGATTGATCTTGTCAAAAGAAAGTTTTTCCAGATCAAGCAGAGATGCTCCCGGCCCGAGTTGGCCGCCGGAACTGTCGATGGTTTCGATTTCAACGGTTTGATTGGGCCGAATGCTGAGAACTGGTTCGTTTTGGTTATTCCAGCCAAAGTGATTGTGATGCTGATGGATGGTGTGATTGCAACGCATTATGCCAACGCTCCAGAGTGTTGATTAATACGACCATCCATGATCACGCTTGGCAAGCCTAGGGTGGCCGGCCATGGATCATTGGAGTTTCTGACCTTCTCAACTGATTGCCTACCGAACTGGCAATTCGCACCGGCGACGTGGCTGACAGGCACGGGTTGGCATAGTCAAAATGGACAAAATGATGCTTATGGCAGAAACTGCTGAGATACATGCAGTTGAGAGAAGCCAATGGATACGCGCCCCGTTCACTTTCGTAGCATTTGTGAAACATCGCGCGCTCTGCGACGCGGAGAGATATCAGCACGTGTATTGACCGAGGCGATGTTTGCTCGGATCAAGGCCCTTGATCCCGAGTACAATTCCTACGCGCATCTTTGTGAGAAAAGGGCGCTGGCACAGGCCGATGCGGCTGACGCTGCATTTCGCTCGGGCCGTTTGTTGGGCCCGCTCCAGGGTGTGCCTATTGCAATCAAGGATTTGTGCCGCACCACCTACGCACCGACAACGGCAGGAATGGCGATCAATGCCGGGCTGATGTCGGACACCAATGCCACCGTCGTCGACAGGCTTGAGGCTGCGGGCGCAGTGATCCTCGGAAAACTGACGATGACCGAGGGGGCTTATACTGGTCACCATCCCAATGTTGCGGTGCCACGGAACCCGCTCAGTGCCGAACACTGGGTTGGGACGTCTTCCTCCGGTTCTGGCGTGGCCACAGCAGCAGGTTTCTGTTTTGCTTGCCTCGGCAGTGATACAGGTGGGTCTATACGATATCCCAGCGCAACATGTGGGCTCAGCGGGCTGAAACCCACCTATGGGCGGGTCAGCAGGTATGGCGTGTTTGATCTTGCCCCCTCTCTTGATCATGTGGGGCCCATGACCCGCAGTGCGGCGGACTGTGCGGCCATGCTGCAAGCCATTGCCGGTTATGATCCGCAGGATCTAACATCGCTGGATGCGCCAGTGCCGGATTACATGTCTGGTCTTGGCCGAGGCGTTCGTGACATGCGCATCGGGATTGACCGTGCCTATGCCTTTGATGGGGTCGATGCCAGTGTCGCGCAGGCATTGGAAAACGCGGTTGATCAGTTTGAACGCCTCGGCGCGCGCGTCGTTGAGATTACGATGCCTCCGTATGAAGAACTGGTTGCCGCATGGGTTATGATGTGCGCGGTCGAAACTGCGCTGGTTCACCATGAAACTTATCCTTCGCGTGCCAGCGCATATGGTCCGGATCTGAGCAATCTGATTGAGCACGGCTTGGCGACCTCAGGGGTGGAGGTAGCGCGGGGGCATATCCTGAGGATTGAATTCTCGCAGGCTCTGGAGACTTTGTTCGGAGGGATAGATTGTATGCTGTGCCCGACGATGCCGTCGCCCACGCCGACACTTGTTCAGATGGCTGACTATGGCGCAGATCCAGACGTTTTGAATGCGATCCTGCGCTATACCGTTCCCTTCGACTTTTCGGGCAGTCCCGCGCTGACTTTGCCCAACGGGATTGACGCGCTGGATATGCCAACCAGCATGCAAATCATCGGTCCTGCTCTTTCTGAATCAGTGATTTTGCGGGCTGGGGCGGCCTATCAGGACGCGACGGATTGGCATTGTCACCACCCGGACTTGGGCTAGCTCGAAGGTGGCAGGATGAAACGAGACAGGAGTAGGAAATGAGCTGGGTCGAAACCTCTTTCATGGGCCGAAACGGTGCATCAGGCGGAGCCGATGGCACAAAGCACAGGCTGAGCGAAGAAGCGCAGGGCGAGTTTCATTACGTCTATGGGCCTTACTCGAAGCCCGTGATGCGGATCGCCCCCGGTGATACCGTCGAAGTCGAGACGCTTGATGCCTTTGGTGGCGCAATCAAGACCGAGGATGATCTGCCGTCTCAGGTGCTGAACATGCCGTTCGTAAACCCACAAAACGGTCCGATCGCGGTTGAAGGCGCACAGAAAGGGGATGTTCTTGCGGTGCATATCCTGGATTTGCTTCCGCGCGGTCCGCAACCGGCAGGTACCACGGCACTGATCCCTAGTTTTGGTGCGCTTGTCGCCGATGGTTTGCAGATGCTGAACCAGCCGTTCCCTGAAAAGGTAAAGAAGATGGAAGTCAAGCCCGAAGGCGGCGTGAAATTTTCTGACCGGGTGACACTGCCCTACGAGCCATTTGTCGGAACAATGGGCGTAAGCCCTGAGATTGAGGCGGTCAGTTCGCTGCAACCTGATTATTGGGGCGGTAACATGGATTGTCCCGATGTCGCGCCGGGTGCCGTCGTGTATTTCCCGGTCCAGCGCGAAGAGGCGCATTTTTTCATTGGTGACTGTCACGGTCGGCAAGGTGATGGAGAGTTGTGCGGTGTTGCCGTCGAAATCCCTGCGACCGTTACCGTTCGGATTGATGTGATCAAAGGATGGTCGATCCCGGGCGTTCGTCTTGAGACCGAGGATTTCATCATGTCTCTGGGCAGTGCCCGTCCAATGGAAGACGCGGCGCGCATGGCCTACAGGGATCTGGTGGCTTGGATGGTCGAAGACTTTGGGTTCGAGGAGTCCGAAGCCTATTTTCTGGCAACGCAGGCCGGGCGTATGAGAGTTGGGAACATGGTCGATCCGAAATACACGCTCGGCGCATCAATGAAAAAATCTTACCTCGCATAAATCAGGAAGGGAGAGCGCAGATGGATCTTGGGCTCACAGGCCGCAACGTGCTGATCACAGGCGGCACCAAGGGAATTGGACGCCATTGCGCGGAGATCTTTGCCGAAGAGGGCGCGAATGTCGCAATCTGTGCGCGTGACAACGCGGGGGTTACCGAAGCGATGGAAGCGCTCAGGGCAAAGGGTGTGACTGCCATTGGTCGAGGCGTAGATGTGTCAGACAAACACGCGTTGAAGTCATGGGTGAATGACTCGGCAGCAACGCTCGGTGGGATCGACATTGTTGTCGCGAATGTTTCAGCTCTGGCTGTCGGTGATGATGAAGCAGCGTGGGAAGCGGGGTTTGGCGTCGACATGATGCACTCGGTCCGTCTGGTCAACGCGGCAATGCCGTTTCTTAAAAAATCGGATGCCGCCGCGATTACGCTGATCTCATCCGTGTCAGGCCGTGAGGTGGATTTCACGGGCCCTGCATATGGGGCGTTCAAGGCGGCGTTGGTGCACTATGCTCAGGGTCTGGCCATGAAGCTGGCTGGGATGGGTATTCGGGCCAATACAGTGTCGCCGGGCAATACGTACTTCCCTGGTGGAATTTGGGAAAACATCGAACAGAACAATCCGGAACTTTTTGAGGGTGCCCTGGCTCTCAACCCGACAGGGCGCATGGGCAAGCCCGAGGAAATCGCCCGTGGCGTTGTTTTCCTGTCCAGCCCGGCATCCAGCTTCACCACCGGCACCAATCTTGTGATCGACGGCGCGTTGACGAAGGGCGTACAGCTCTGACTCAGCTACCAGAGGGGGGATCTGGCTATCGCGGCCAGATCTCTTTTGCCGTCACGATTGTCACATCGCCGTCCAGCAAATGCCCGGCAGCTGCAAAAAACCCTTTGGACCCCTCGCCATTGTTGTGGCGATCACGGGCGGCCGCATCTGTGAACCGTTCGTAGGTCGTGAATTTGCAGGGATCTTCCGGGTCCTGGGCGACGAAGAAGCCGATTGTATCCGGCTCATGCGCAGCGGCGAATTCTCCAACCTTGGCCAATTCTGCGGCCACTGTGTCTTGATGACCGGCTTGCGCACGAATAATGGCTGTCAGGCTTTCCATTGGTGGTCCTTTCCCTAGCTTGCGGATGGCATGTCTGCTTGCAAGATCTCGCGCATGCGGAATTTCTGTGGCTTGCCGGTCGCCGTCAGGGGCATGTCGTCATCGAACCGAATGTGGCGGGGTACCTTGAAACGCGCCATGCGTTCCCGGCACCATTCCCGCAAACTGTCAGGATCGATCTGCACGCCTTGTCTGGCGATGATCCATGCCGCGACCTCTTCACCAAGTCGATCATCCGGGATCCCAAAAATTTGCGCCTGGGCAATGTCAGGATGGGTCATAAGCACTGCTTCGACCTCTGCGGGATAGATGTTTTCACCGCCGCGGATCAACATGTCGCCTGCGCGCCCGGTGATCTGGGCGTAGCCATCGGCGTCTACCGTGCCTAAATCACCAGTGTGCATCCAGCCGTCTTTAAGCACTTCGGCCGTTCGCTCCGGGTCTCCCCAATAGCCTTTCATCACGAGATATCCGCGTGTCTGCACCTCGCCTTCCTGACCGACCGGGAGAATCTCATTTTCCTTGTTGACGATCCGAACTTCCACATGTGGCTGTACACGACCCACGCTGTTCACACGGCGCTCGACCGGATCATCCGGTGCGGTCTGGAAGGAAACCGGACTTGTCTCGGTCATTCCATACGCAATGGTAATTTCATCGCAGTTCATCTGCTTCATGACGCGACGCATCAGTGGCGCGGGGCAGGGGGCACCCGCCATGATCCCGGTTCTCATATTCCGCAGATCAAAGGTATCGAATTCCGGGTGGTCCAGCATGCCAGCGAACATCGTTGGAACGCCATGCACGCCGGTGCAGCCTTCGTCCTGTAATGCCTTGAGCGTCGCACCAGCGTCAAAACCTTCGCTGGGAAACACCATCTTGACGCCATAAGCCGTCGCCGCAAGAACACCGAGAACCATACCAAAGCAATGATAGAGAGGCACGGGTATGCAGAGCGTATCGCGTGGCGACAGACGCATTGCGCGGGCCGTGGACACCCCGTTGTTGATCACATTGTAATGGCTGAGCGTCGCGCCTTTGGGGCTTCCGGTTGTGCCAGAGGTGAACTGGATGTTGATGGCGTCGTGGGGAGACAGACCTGCCGTGATTGCGTCAAGCCGTGCCAGATTGGCAGATGACCCTTTTGACAACACGTCGGAAAACCGCAGCATGCCCGGTTCGTCGTTCTCGCTTAACTGGATCACTCGTCGCAATGCCGGAAGCGCGGCGCAGTCGAGCCGTCCAGCCGAAGATTGGCTAATTTCGGGGGCCAGCGCACGGATCATTCCAAGATAGTCCGACTCGCGATGTCCTGGTGCAGTGATCAATGTGCTCACCCCGGCAGTGCGGAGCGCATAGGCCAGTTCATCCTTTTTGTAAGACGGGTTGATGTTTACCAGGATTGCACCGATGCGGGCAGTCGCAAACTGCGTCAGCACCCATTCGGAACGGTTGGGTGCCCAGATACCCACGCGGTCGTCCTTGTAGACGCCCATGGCCAGCAATCCGGCCGCCAGGCCATCGACCTTTTCTGCCAGTTGATTGTAGCTCCAGCGATGCCCTTGCTCAACGAACACGCAGGCGGGCCGGTCACCGTGACGGTTGCATACCTCTTTCAGAAAGGCCGGGATCGTGGCTTCAATAAGCGGACGGTCCGTGCTGCCTTTCACATGGGATAGATGGTTCAGAGGAAGGGTCACTTTTGCACTTCCGAATCCATTACATTGCCCGCCAGTCGCCTGCCTGCTCGAACGCACCTGCGGCGCGATAGATTGTTGCTTCATCATAGCGGCGGCCAATGATCTGAAGCCCGACGGGGAGCCCATCGCTCATCCCACAAGGTACGGACATAGCCGGATGGCCCGTGACGTCGAAAGGCGCAGTATTTGTGATCATTTCGAACGCTCGCTGGCACCAGAGTTCGAGCGAGGAATCGGCCGGCGGGATCGGCGGTGCCTTCATGGGGGTCGTCGGTGTCAGCAACAGATCATACGAAGCAAAGACATTGTTGTATTCTTCCTTGAGCTGCCGGGACAGATTCTGAGCCTTGGAATAGTACCGCCCGCGCGTGTGCTTGAGATGGTACTGCCCGACCAGCATGGAAATCTTGAGCGTATCGCTCAGTTCGTCCGCGCGCGACCGCCAGTTGGAATGGTATTCCAGCAGCGAAGTTGTATGTAGCCCTTCCCAACCGGTCCCCATGCCGTTGCCGAGCATCATTTGCTGCGTCAGCCCCTCCAACGCAATCGGGGTCCAAATGGCAACGCCATGAATGTGCCAGGGCACGGAGATTTCATCTACGCTCGCACCCAGTCTCCTTAAGGTTTCCGCTGCGGCTCTGACCTTATCGTTCACGTCGCTTTCCGCGCCCGCCTGTCCGAAGCCTTCCTTGATAACACCGATGCGAAGACCGGATACGCCGCGCGACACCGAAGCTGTGTAGCGGTCTGTTTTCACGTCGTACTGGCGCGGATCGAGCCCGTCTGCCCCGGCGATCACCTCGAGCATCAGCGCGTTGTCCATCACCGTCTGCGTCATCGGTCCGGTGTGGTCGATGGTCGTCTCTATCGGCATGATCCCGGAATATGGCACCAGGCCGTGTGTGGGTTTCATCCCGTAACATCCACAGAACGACGCTGGCATCCGGATGGAGCCGCCCTGGTCCCCGCCAATGGCCATATCCACCTCACCTGCGCCCACCAGCGCGCCGGAGCCCGAAGACGACCCGCCAGCGGAATAGCCGTGCTTATGGGGGTTGTGGACGGGGCCGGTGGCATTGGTGTGCGATCCGCCCGACAGGCAGAAATATTCGCAGTGCGCCTTGCCGGATATGGTCGCGCCTGCATCAAGCAGGCGCGTGATGATCGTTGCATCCAGATCAGGGGTATACCCTTTGAGCGTCGAGGCGCCGTTCATCATGGGCACGCCGGCAACGCACACATTATCCTTGATCGCGATCGTCTTGCCCAACAACGGACCGCGTGGTGCGCCCTTGATATCGGTTTTCACGTACCACGCATTCATCGGGTTTTCTTCCGTCGTGGGACGATAGCCCGAGGTGCGCGGGTACAGAACCGGTGGCAGGTAGTCGGGCAGTGAGTCCACGACATCATAGGCGTCGAGCGTGCCCTGCATCACGTCGAGAAATTCCTGAACCCGCGCATCTGACATATGCATGCCAAGCTCGGCCACAACTTCCTTCATTTGTGCGTGCGTGGGGCGTTGGACGGTCATGTAAGACATCCTTTCCATCAAGGAGGCAGGTGCCGCGTCGATCGGAGCGGCATGTGTTTGTGATTTTTGGCCGGCCGATGGGCTGACTTGATCCGGCGCGGTTTTGGCGCTTTTACCCGGCAGCTTGGTGTTTTGCGAAGTATGCGCAGCCATGCCGCCTGAGGCTCCGAGGCCGGTAAATTCTTCGATCAGCGCCGGATTTGAGGTTTCGGACCCGGATACCTCGCCAGCGATCGCACCCTTTTGGATCAGCAACACCCGATCTGATAGGGCCGTTATGAAATCGAGGCTCTGTTCAACGAGGACGATGGAAACGCCAGTTCGTTCGTTGAGCGTTTTCAGAAGCTCCACAATCTCGTCAATGATCGATGGTTGAATCCCTTCGGTCGGCTCATCAAGCAAAACTAAGTCCGGCTCGGCTATCAGGCAGCGCGCCAGGGCAAGCAATTGCTGTTCACCCCCCGACAAGGCACCCCCGTCACGATCAAGCAGTCGTTCGAGCCTGGGGAAGTCGCGAAGAACTTGGTGTATCGCGTCTTCTTCGTCCATGTGGTGGGCCGCAACGCCCATCCGAAGGTTGTCGCGGACGCTGAGATTTGGGAAGATTCCACGGCCCTGCGGAACGTATCCGATCCCAAGCTGGGCCCGGCGCGATGCGCGCAGCGATACGAGATCTTCGCCATCGAAATCCATCACCCCCGCGCTCGTGGGCACGATACCCATGATGGTCTTCAATAGGGTGCTTTTTCCCATCCCGTTGTGCCCCAAAACACCAAGAATTTCGCCTTCTTGTACTTCAAGGTCGATGCCATGCAGAACAGGAACTTTGCCATAGCCGGCCCGTAGGCCTTTGATGCTGAGGAGAGGGGTCATGCCTGGCTTCCCAGATAGACTTCGCGCGCACGCTTATCTGCAGAAATCGCTTCCATGGTGTCTTCCATAAGGATGCGGCCTTCGTGAAACAGCGTCACTTGTTGAGAGATCATGCGGATGAATTGCATGTCGTGTTCGACCACGATGATGGCGGCCCGTTCGTTGATCTCACGGATCAATTCGGCAGTGCGGGCTGTCTCCTCATGCGTCATGCCCGCAGCGGGTTCGTCCAGCAGGACGAGCCAGGGCTCAGCTGCTACCACCATGCCCAGCTCAACCCACTGGCGCTGGCCATGTGCCAACCGGCCGACTATATCGCGGCGAATATCGCCGAGCCGTAGCCGCTCCACCGTTTCGGTGGTGAGCGAGCTTGCACGACGTGCACCATGCCAGCGGCGTGCTGACAGCCAGATGTTTTCCTCTACCGACAGCCCGTCAAACACGTTGGGGACCTGGGTCTTGATGCCAACCCCGAGACCTGCAACCTCATGCGGTTCGGAGCCGGTGGTTTCATCCCCGCGGATTTTGATTTCACCCGCTGTCGGAACCAGCTGACCGGTGAGGCATTTGAAAAAGGTCGATTTGCCTGCGCCGTTTGGTCCGATCAGGCAGCGCAGTTCGTTGTCGTATAGCGTGAAATCAACTTGGTCTACGGCGCGGACACCGCCGAAATGCATGGACAATCCACGCGTTTCGACGATCACCGGGCGTCGATCTCTGCGCCGGCTCATGCGTCCGCTCCTTCCCGCATCCGTCTGCGGGACCCTCGCCTGCGTCCACGTTTTTTCGGTTTCCGGCGTGCTTCGTACCAATCGATGATCGTCGGTGCGATGCCCTTGGGCACAATCAAAACAAAGAAGATCAGGATGATGCCCAGCACGAGGTTGTTGTTAAAGATGGTCTGCCCGCCCAGTGCAGAGGTGAGGTAGAACAGGCCGAAAGTGGCGGCAATCGGCCCTATCAACGTGCCGCGACCCCCAACGATCACCCAGATGATCGTCAGCGCCGCGTTGTATAGATTGAACACATCCGGCGTGATCCGCCCCACGCCATTGCAAAACAGCACTCCGCCGATGGCCGCGATCCCGGCCGCGATGGTGAAAATGCCGAGCTTGTAGAGACGTGAATCGTATCCCAACAATTCCGCGCGCAGTTCATTTTCGCGGATTCCCACGCAAACTCGTCCGAAATGCGTTGTCACCAGCCAGCCACAGAAAACATAGCAAAGAATGAGCGCGGCCATCGCCACGTAGAAAACCTGCTCAGGAAACAGAAATGAGCCGGTGTTCCATGGCAAGTTCAGTGGGGGCGAGGTTATCCCGTTGAACCCTCCAAGAAGCGCATTTCCGATCTTGTATTCGGGTCCCGACGTCCGGCGGATAAGCGAGAAGAAAATCAGCGTGACTGTCAGGGTAATTACACCCAGATAAACATCAGAAACCCGCCCGAAGAACATGAAATAGCCCAACAGCGCTGCAAAGGCTGAAGCGACCAGTATCGCCACCAGAATGGCCCAGGTTGAGCCACCAAAATTGATTGCGGATATTGTGTAAGCATAGGCGCCGAGGCCAAAGAAGGCGACCTGCCCAAAGCACAAGATACCGCCATATCCCCAGACCAGCGCAAGGCTCAGAGCCAGAACAGCCAGGGCAATCGCCGTTGTCAGATTGATGATGGTAAAAAGCTGCAGCACGTAAGGCGCTGTGAACATAAAGATCACACCGATCAGCGCGAAGATCAGGACCGGGCGCATGGTGCGAAGGGTGGAGCTGCTGTTCATAGTGACTTTCGGAAGAACCGCCCGGTGATCCCCCGTGGCATCAGGCGAAGGAGTACAATTGCTGCGACCAAGAGAGCGACCTCGCCCATGGTGGGACCGGCCAAGAAGGAGAAGATGCCATTGATGCCACCCAGCAGAACAGAACCCGAAGCAGTCCCTGCCAGGATGGAGGCGCCACCGGAAATCACGGTGATGAAGGCTTTGGCGATATAGGTAGCGCCAATCGTTGGAAGGACGCCGGTTATCGGGGCCAGCAATCCGCCGGCGAGCCCAGTGACGGCGGCGCCAAGGCCAAAGGTAACCATGTATACGCGCGTCGTGGACACGCCCAAAGCAGAGGCCATTTCAGCGTTTTGCATCGTGCCGCGTGCCACCAAGCCCAGTTTGGTCAGCTTGAGCACTGCAAAGACCGCGATGAACAGAACCGCCGTTACCCCGATCAGCATCAGTTCGTAGCCGGACGCGGTATAGTCACCGATCCGAATAATGCCGAGCGGTGGCTTGATCGTGGTGGCCGTGGAGGCCCCGAATATCGATGTGACCAAGCCGATCAACAGCAAAGACAGCCCCCAGGTGGCCAATAACGTGTCGACCATTCGGCCATACAGCCATTGGATCAGGACGCGTTCCACGATCACGCCCATAATCCCCACGACCAGCGGCGCGAGGATCAGCATGGCGATCCAGACATTCACGCCGGCATTGGTTGCCACAACCACCGTATAGCCGCCCACCATAAGGAATTCGCCATGC
>JAEPNQ010000087.1 GCA_017643305.1 Marinibacterium sp.
CAAAGACTACGTTCCACCCGACCGGCTTCGCTTGAGCTCCGCATTGGCTCCGCTCAGCCGGTCTTGACCACAACCCAATCACAAGAAAGAAACAGGAGCGGATTCTACACCTGAACGGCCCGGATCAGGGGGCAACGTCAGCAGGTTTACGGGCCCATTCACCCAACTTCGGGCGGTTGCGCGACGACTGACGCCGTTCGGGGTAGAAAAACGCTTGATCAGGTGGCGCAGTCAGGCGATCTTAACGTCAGAACGCAGACCATTTGGGGGATGTGGGTTGGGGGGGTAACCATGAAACTTTTGGTTCACATCACATCCGGTCCAGAACAGCCGAACAAGATCACGTTGGGCTGCCTGGTCGCGCTGACTGCGCATAACGAAAGCCACCATGTTCAGGTGGCTTTGGCCGCCGATGGGGTGCACCTGCTGGCGCCCGGTCACGCCGATATCGAAGGTCAGGGCACGGGGCGTCTCGGCGATCACATCGCAGCTTTGAAAGAGGCCGGGGTCGAGTTTTTCGTCTCTGGCAAATCCGCCAAGGCGCGCGGCTATGATGATAGCCTGCTGGACGGCGTGACGGGCGGGTTCGGGATGCCGGACAAGCTGATTGCGATGGTTGCCGAGGCAAACAAGGTTTTGTGCTACTAAGCGTTGCGCTCCGCTCTTTCCTTTCCGAGCCATCCTATAGCAACATCCCCATACAGGCGCTCAGAAGGCCGCTGATAGGCTTTGTGGTGAATGCTTGGAACCACCGGGCGCGCTGGGCTAATGGCTCCCTGTGAGGTGCTCCAGAGCTATAGGCACGTTACGGATAGCATAACAACTATCCTGTAAGAACACCCATGCAGAGGCGCTGGGGGAGCTACTGAGGGCCATCTGAGTGTTTAGTACGGGGGTGGTGGCTCCACTCAAAGGACAGCCCGTCGCGACCTCACTCAGGGTGTGCCAATGTTGCCCGCGTTTTTGGCGCAGTCAGAATCCATCTTGGATTGGGGAGAGTTGCGTTTCGGTTGGGTAGCTGCGTAACTCTTCCAAGCCAACAAGCGAAAGGCATGAAATATGATCAACAATATCGGCGGCGCAGGGATCACCTTGTCATCTTGTATGTTGCTTGGCCACTTTTCATTATCTGGGCGTCCATTGCAGCAGTAAATGCATTGAAGCGGATTGCCGACGCTACAGAGCGAATGGCCAACGACAAGCAACCTACAGAAAAATCGTAAAGCGTCGTGCGCGATAAATCCGATCCAGCCTATAAGTATATTCCCAAGTGACTACTCAGAAGTCTGGCGATTGAACGGCGTTTGCATCAGAGTTCAACGAGGGCATGGTGGAGTTGTGCTGCATGTAGACTTATGAAGCGACTGTGGCCCTGCTGAGGATGTCCGTTTACGCCAGTGGTCCGTGTGCTCAACCGTGTGACAAACCGTGTGACACACGAAACCGAGACATGATTTAAGTATATGGTTTATAACATTTTTTTATAAAGGGGCTGCGTACACTCGTTAACGGGTGCTTAATGTTCGACTGACTGCGTCTTTCCAAGTTGCATAGCGCGCGTTGCGGTCGGTTTCTTCCATGTCGGGCGTAAACTGGCGGTCTAGGTTCCAGGTCTCCGCAAAACCGGCCATATCCGGGTAAACACCAGCCCGCATCCCCGCCAGCCATGCGGCACCCAATGCCGTTGTTTCTAGAACGGTAGGGCGGTCAACCGGCGCACCCAGAATGTTGGACAGGAATTGCATGGTCCAATCCGAGGCTGACATACCGCCATCCACGCGCAACACGGCCTGGCCAGCGTTGCCCATGTCTGCCTGCATCGCTTCCAGCAGGTCGCGGGTCTGAAAACCCACACTTTCCAAAGCTGCGCGGGCAAATTCCGGTGTGCCAGATCCACGCGTTAGGCCAAATACTGCGCCACGGCAGTCCGCGTCCCAATAAGGGGCGCCCAGACCGGTGAAGGCGGGAACAATAACAACGTCCTGTTCCGGATCGGCCTGTTCGGCCAAGGCCTGGCTTTCGGATGCATCCGCCATCAGCTTCAGCCCATCGCGCAGCCATTGTACAACGGCTCCGGCAACAAAGATTGACCCTTCCAGAGCGTAGGTCGGTTTGCCGTCGAGCTGGTAGGCAATTGTGGTAAGCAGCCGGTTTTGCGATGCAACCGGGCTTTGGCCCGTGTTCATCAATGCGAAACACCCGGTGCCATAGGTTGATTTGAGCATGCCGGGTTCAAAACAGGCCTGTCCTACGGTGGCAGCCTGCTGGTCCCCGGCAACACCGAAAATCGGTATCGCGGCGCCGAACAGAGCTGGGTCGGTGATCCCAAAATCATCAGCGCAGTTTAGAACGCGCGGCAGCATGCTGGCTGGGATGTCCAGCAGCTTGCACATCTGCTCGCTCCAGCAGCCCTTGTGAATGTCATAAAGCAGGGTACGTGCCGCGTTGGTCGCGTCGGTTACATGCGACGCACCTCCGGTCAGGTGCCAGATCAGATAGCTGTCGACCGTGCCAAACAGCAGCTCACCCAGATTTGTACGGGCGCGTGCCCCTTCGATGTTTTCCAGGATCCACCTCAGCTTGGTGCCGGAAAAATAAGGATCCAGCAGCAGGCCGGTTGTGGCGGTCACGTCAGCTTCGTGGCCTCCAGCCCGTAGGCTGGCGCAAAAGTCGGCAGTGCGCCGGTCCTGCCAGACAATTGCGTTACTGACAGGCTCACCTGTGGTCTTGTCCCAGACGACGGTGGTTTCTCGCTGGTTCGTGATCCCCAGCGCCGCGATTTGCCCTGCTTCGACCCCGGCTTGGTCCATCGCCTGCCGACACGTGGCCAGCGTGGTTTGCCACAGATCTGCTGGGTCATGTTCCACCCACCCGCTACGCGGGAAGTGTTGGGCAAATTCCCGTTGCGCGGTTGTGGCCACCTGCATTTGGTGATCGAACAGGATTGCGCGGGTGGAAGTCGTGCCTTGGTCGATGGCCAGAATAAAGGGATTCGTCATGGCTCGCGGATTTATTCAGTTTCTGTGCTGACGGCCAACCTGACCATTCACCTATGCGCAGTCAATCCGCTTGGCCCATTTCGGGAAAAGTGAATCAGGCCACCGATCGTTCTGAGGGAAGGTCCTGAGACTGGTTTGCCAGGTAATATGCGTCCCACAGCTCCCGGATTTGTCCCGGCAATTCGGCCGCCCCGAACGGTTTGCGGATTGTCGCAATTATCCCGCGCACGGCGGCATCTTCACCAACGGGCAGATCAATGGTCTTGGCGGTAAAAAGCACTGCGGGTGTGGCCGCGAACTGGGGCATTTGCCGCAGCTTTTCCAGTGTCGCCAAACCGTCGAGGCCCGGCATCATCATGTCGAGCAGCAGCAGATCGGCGGCAAGCGTGGGCGCACTGGCCACCGCATCGGTGCCAGAAGCAAACTGATGTACCTCAAAGCCGCCCAGTATTGTGAGCGATATGCGAACAACATCGGCGATATTCGGGTCGTCCTCAACATGCAGAATCTGTGTCAGGTCTGTCATTCATCCGTCCCTTTGACCAATGGCAGGGTAACCGTGAAAGTCGTGCCTTCGCCTTCGGTGCTTTTATACGTAAGCGTGCCTTGATGTCGCCAAACGATCATGCGCGCAATGCTCAGCCCCAGGCCGCTGCCGCCGACTACGCGCGTGTCTGATCTATCGGCCTGCACAAAAGCATCGAAGATGCTGTTGCCCACCTGATCGGGGATACCCACACCCCAGTCGCGCACGGTGATTTCGGCCTGCCCGTCTTTCTGGGACAACGTGATTTCTACCTTCTGACCCTCGGAGGAAAACTTGGCCGCATTAGACAGAAGGTTGCTGAGAACCTGCTGTAACCGCCCCGGATCTACATTGGCGCAGATTGGCGCTGTAGGCCGGTCGAATTGGAAACGGACATCGGCCAGTGCGGCATATCCGCTGTTAGCTTCGACCGATTCGGCAATAATTTCAACCAGATCGGCGGCTTCGAGCTGAAACTGAAGTTTGCCGGCATCCAGCTTTTCCAGGTCAAGCAGATCGTCGATCATCGTGGCCAGGCGTTTACCGTTGCGGATGGCAACATCCAGCAGCGACCGGGTAGCATCGGACA
Source organism: Marinibacterium sp. (assembly GCA_017643305.1). Taxonomy (GTDB): domain Bacteria; phylum Pseudomonadota; class Alphaproteobacteria; order Rhodobacterales; family Rhodobacteraceae; genus HXMU1420-2. The sequence continues at coordinate 4,115 of JAEPNQ010000087.1, forward strand.
TGTCGCCTGCAACTGAGGTGTTAAGCAACTCCAGTGCGCCCTTGATCGAAGTCAGTGGCGTACGCAGTTCATGGCTGACCATGGACACGAATTGAGATTTGGCAGCATAGGCGGCCTGCGCGACCTCCAGCAGCTTGGCCCGTTCGCCGGAGATCATCTCCGCCTCGGCCAAGGTAAATTGCAGACGGCCTGTCATCTGTTCGATGTCAGCAACCATAGTATCAAAAGCCTGCGCGGTCTGGGCAATCTCCGCAGGGGTATGTCGCGGCAATGAACCTATGCGTGTGCGGAACCCTCCACGCGACAGCGCCCGCGCGGCCAGTGCGATGGACCTGATCGGGCGCGACAGCCAGGACGAGAACCACCAGCTCAAAACCAAACCCAGCGACAGCTGCACCAGCGCAACCACCACGGCAGCGCGCTGAACTCTATTTGCACGTTGTGCAAGTTCACTGATCGGCTGTGGCACCATGACGCCCCAACGGGTTTCCGGCACAAATGTGTACCCGGCAATCATATCTGCCTGCATGGGCGGGGAATAGAATTGCATCACGCCCGTGCGACCCTCCAGCATTGCATTTACTACCGGAAGCTTGGACGCATTTTTCGAGATACGCTGCCACTCAGCATTGGGATGCGCGACCACCAATCCGTTTTGGTCCACCATCATTGAATGGCCGCGTTCACCGAAGGCAATCGATTTCTGAAGTCGGGCGATATGAGTTAGGCCCAGTGGGGCAAGCGCGATCTTGCCATTTCCCATCGACCGGAGAATGAAGAAATGCGGCGACCCTTCGTGATGACGTATGCCGGAAATGACAACTTCGCCCTTTGCGGCCTCTGCCGTGGTACGCAATTCCTGCAGCAACGCAGGATCGGGCAACTCGGCGGACTGGCTGGAGTCTCCGCTAAGACGGGAAACCTCATTGTTTGCGGCGTCCAGCACTACGATGAAACTGATGTGAAAATTCGCTAGAGCCAGAGTGTAGCGGTTGGACCGGTCTAGGAGGTCTATATTGCTCAGGGCGAGAGTAAAAATGGACTTTGCGTCAATCGCGTAACGGCTCAGTGCGGCGGAAAGGTTCTGGGCAATAATCAGGTGTGATTCTTCGTCCGCGTCCAGTTCACGCTGGAAAGAATTCCGTTCCACCCAGTTATAAAAAGCAGCAATCGGCAGGATCGCGACCAACATCATCATGCTGAAAACGACACCACGCAGGGTGGGCATATAACCGCCAATCCCTCTGCCCGTACCGGTTTTGACCAGCAGCGCCGCCAGAATAGACGAGCCGAATTCGGTCAGACCGGGTTTTGGGGCACTGATATTCGCCATATTAAAATGCTCCCAATAAAGCCGCCCCGTAAAAATAAGGGTACAGACTGTCCAGCCTGGCCGAAAAACATGCAGAATTTGCGGCAAACGCCGGGAAATGTGGTGCAACGCCTGCCGAAAACACGTCTGGTTTGTGGCAAGATTTGGCTTGCCTGCGCGATGCTTTCTTACCGATAGTGGTGCCATGTTCATGCCGCTGCATACTACGTACGCCCTATGTTCGGGCGCGCCTGAAACTGGGCTGTGCGGCCATTTGAAAATCATGCGTTTTGAGCCGCCGCCCGAGGGACTTTCCGTACCTTTATTCTGAATTTCTGAAGGGTTTCGAAATGGCAAAACACCCCAACATCGTGCTGATCATGGCCGATCAGCTTGCACCGCAATTCACGGGGGCTTATGGGCACCCGCTGGTCAAAACGCCCAATATCGACGCGCTGGCCGCGCAAGGCACGCGATTTGACGCCGCCTACTGCAATTCCCCGCTTTGTTCGCCGTCGCGTGCCAGTTTCATGGCGGGCCAGCAAGTCAGCCGCATCGGCGCTTATGACAACGCTGCGGAGTTCCCCGCCACCATCCCAACATTTGCGCATTACTTGCGCCGCACAGGGTACCGCACATGCCTTTCCGGCAAGATGCACTTTGTTGGGCCAGACCAATTACATGGGTTCGAGGAACGCCTGACCACGGATATTTATCCGGCAGACAACGCCTGGACTCCGGATTGGCTGGACCCGGATCGCCGTCACCCGCACTGGTACCACAACATGGACGCAGTGCGTCAGGCCGGAGCGGCGGCCACGACTTTCCAGTATGATTACGATGATGAAGCCGTGTTCCTGGCCCGGCGGCGGCTATTTGACTACCGCATGTCTGACACCGCGCCATTCGCCATGGTGATCGGGTTGATCCACCCGCATGATCCGTATGTGGCTCGGCCGGAATTTCTCGACCTATACGACCCCGAGCAGATCGACATGCCAGATGAAACGCCCGTGGATGACCCGCATTCGGCTCGCGTTCGGGCGGGCATCGAAGCGCATCCGGGGTCTGTCTCACTGGAAGAGATCCAGCGCGCACGGCACGGGTATTTTGCCAATGTCAGCTATTTCGACAGCAATGTGGGCAAGGTCATTCAGGCTTTGAAGGAGGCTGACCTTTACGACGATACCGTAGTCATCGTGACCTCTGATCATGGTGATATGCTGGGCGAAGGAGGGTTGTGGTACAAGATGAGCTGGCGCGAGCGTTCCGCACGTGTGCCGCTGGTGGTTGCCGGGCCGGGGATACGCCGGCAGACATGGGCAGACCCCTGTTCACTGATCGATCTGTTGCCGACAATGCGCTGTATCGCGGAGGATGCGGAACCGCTTGCAGTGCCTGTTGATGGGGTTTCGTTGTGGCCGACCCTGACGCAAGGCGCGGTAAGCCAGACGGAGGCTGTTGGTGAATATTGCGCCGAAATGGCGCCGGGCTGGCCGGTGTGCATGATCCGGCGCGGCAAATGGAAATTCACTTGGTGCAGGGTCGACGCACCGCAACTGTTTGATCTGGAGGGCGACCCTGAGGAACGCAATGACCTGGCCAACAGTGCGGAGCACATGGAAATTCTGCAGGCCTTTGTGGCGGAGGCCAAGGGCCGCTGGAACAGCGACGCGATCCGCAGCGACGTTCTTCGTAGTCAGGCGATGCGGCGCATTGTTCAACCGGCGTTGGAGACAGGGTACATGACCAGTTGGGATTACGCACCACACCGAGACGCGGCGCAGGAATTCGTACGCAATACCGTCAGCTGGGATGATGTTCTGCATCGTATGCAGTATCCGGCACCTGGGGGCACAACATGATCATGCAGGGAAAATCTGCCATCGTCACAGGTGGGGGCCGGGGGATTGGACGCGCGATTGTGGACCGGCTGCTAGCGGACGGTGCGCGGGTCGTGACCTGTGGACGTGGGGAACGGCCCGGTGATCTGCCTGATCTGGTGACATGGGTGCAGGCCGACGTGGCCGACCCGGTTGCGGTACAGCGTGTTGTCGATGCAGCCCCGGACCCGACGCTTTTGGTCAATTGTGCCGGGGTGCAGGTAATCAAAACCGTGCCAGACAGCACGGATGCCGATTGGGAAAGTGTTGTTGGCATCAATTGCCGTGGCGTGTTCAATATGTGCCGAGCGGTTATTCCGCGTATGGGGCAGGGGGTGATCGTGAATATCGGGTCAACCTCCGGGCATGTGGCTGATCCTGGCATGGCGCTTTACAATGCATCCAAGGCGTTCGTGCATGGTTTGACTCGGGCCATTGCCATCGACCATGGCCCCGACATCCGCTGCAACGCGATCTGTCCCGGCTGGATCGATACGGGCATGGCGGAGGAAGCTTTTGATCTTGCGCAGGATCCGGTGGCGGCCAAGACCGATACGCTGGCTCGCCATCCCGCTGGGCGACTGGGACAGCCCAAAGATGTAGCAGAGTTGGTGGCTTTCCTTGCGTCTGAAAATGCGGCGTTCATGACCGGCGAGTGCCTAACCATTGATGGGGGGCTGACGGCCGCTACACCTGTTCGGCCCACCTTGCTCTAGATTTCCTGACAAGTCAGGCAGCAGCGGCCTTGAAATCGCCGCATCACCCGGCTATGTGCCCCTGCATACACATGATAGAGTTTCGCCCATGGCCCTGACCAATCCTATCCAGTTTATCCAGCAGACTCGCGCCGAGGTTGCTAAGGTCATCTGGCCGACCCGGCGGGAGGTGGTTCTGACCACGGTTATGGTGTTCATCATGGCGACCCTGACCGCGATATTTTTTGCGTTGGTGGATCTGCTAATCCGGACCGGATTGAGCGGTATTCTAGGGATGTTCGGTTAAACTGCCCCACATGGGGACGACGCCGACCACCTGAAGAAACTCAAAACCCGCATACGCTTCCGTCGTCCGCAGGGGCAAAGCCTGTAACGTCGATTGGCTTCAAAAGTTTAAAAACCTGTTCGCGCACCCATTTGGCCAATGCCGCATTATCGTGTTTGCGATGCAATATCGCGATGATCAGCGCAGGGTCAATCTGCATCGGTGGGCGGAACACACGCAGACCGGACAGGTCTGCCAAATCGCGGGCCGACTGTTCGGGGATCAGCGCGATCAGATCGCTTTCGCGGAACGCCCGGCAGACACCTGAAAACACCTGCACGGTCAATGCCACTCGGCGTTTGCGACCAACGCGCACCAGGGCGTCATTGCCCATCGCGTTTATGTTGCCTTGGGGGGAGAACAACACATGCGACAATTCGCAGAAGCTTTCCAGCGGCATGGTCGCGTCATCCGCCAGACCGGCGATCATTGGGTTTCCAGCCCGCGCGATGACTGCAAAGGCTTAAAAAACCGGGTTTGTGGTTGATCCAGTCGGGTAACTGCATATCCGGGATCAATGCGATGTCCGCATTGTAGCGTTCCAGGCTGTCGACATACTTGCCAGGCAAAAGATCCACCAATTACGCGCGACGCCGGGGTGCCATGCGGTTCAGCCGGTCGGCGAGGGGTGGCATAAGCAGCTCGGCATACAGGACGCCTTGGAATTCCGGGTGGTCGACATCACCAAACCGCGCGATCCGGCCTTGCTGGCCGAGACGCGCGTGACAACGGCAGTGCCAGTATTAGACACATAGGGAGGTGCAATCATCAAGGAAAGCCTGGTTATCCTACGCTATATGGATGAAAAATTGTGGGGACCGCGCCTGCACCGGGAAGATCCCTTGGAACACGCGGTCGAATCCATGCTGGTGGCCCGTGAAGGGCCCTGCACCATGACCGGATACATCTATGTGATGAACCAGGACCCTGACAAACGTCAGGACCACCGCGACAAACTTTTGGGGCTCTACCGCGATATCGACGGGTTCCTGATGGAACATAACCCGGACGGCACTTTCCTGTTTGATGAATTTGGGCTGGCCGAGGCGGTTTTCACACCCGTTTTCAAATGGTTTTGGTTCCTCGATTACTAAGAAGGGTTCGATTTGCCGGACGAAGATGGACTACGCCGCGTTTCACTTTGGCGGGCCGCGTGCATGGCGCATGAAGCGACGAAGCAGGTGACTGAGGAAGAGATCGTCAAACTTTACTATGACTATGCCTTGGGAGCCGGCAATGGTGCGCTGGTGTCGGGGCGCAAGGTGTCGAGCTTTGCGTTTGAACCGGACTGGCGGTCACGCCCTTGGCCGCCGCGCGACACCTATGCCGGGACGGCATCAGACGCGGCTTTGGGGCTGGTCTGAACGCGGCCGCGACTTGCGCCAATGACGGCCGAGTGCAGGCCTGCTAGTGTTGTGAAATGAGCGTTCTTGAGAGCTTCGTTACCCTGTGGGTGGTGATCGATCCAATCGGCACCATTCCGGTTTTCATTGTAGTTACAGCGGGCATGACAGCAGCGGCGCGGCGCAAGACCGCTTTGCTCGCGACGTTGGTCAGCATCGGAGTGCTGCTGTTCTTCCTCGTCCTCGGTCAGATCCTGATCGACGCGCTGGGTATCAGCCTGTTGTCGTTCCAGGTGGCGGGTGGGATGATTCTTTTTCTGTTTGCGCTTACGATGATTTTTGGCGAGCCAAAGCAGGAAACTGATCTGAAATCAGTGGTGGACGATGCGACGGAACCCGAACGCCCGTCACCCGCGATCTTCCCGCTGGCGGTGCCGTCGCTTGCGTCTCCGGGAGCGATGCTGGCGATTGTTTTGTTGACGGATAATGACTAGTTCGTAATTGCGAACCAGGCATTGACGGCCGTGGTGATGGTGGGAGTGCTTGGCATTGCCTGCCTGTTCATGTTGCTGGCCGAACCGATCATGAAGCTGATCGGACATTCCGGGGCAGCGATTGTCAGCCGGGTTATGGGTATGATCCTCGCCTCCGTTGCAGCTGATGCTGTGCTGTCATCGATCGTGGAGATCATGAAAACTGGCTCGTTCTGATCGGCCATGTGTCAAAACTGCCAGACCCGCCGCGACCCTTGATCTGCCTCGCCCGCCGGGTTACACGGACCGTCATTCCCCAAAAGGCGTGTGACGATTCGAGTTGCACGCCGCTTTTTTGTTCCGGTAAGACATTCGGAACGGCGCAGAACAAGGACGATACGGCAGATGGCGAAACGGTGGTACTCGGTCAGCGTGCTCTCGAATTTCGAGAAGAAGATCGCCGAACAAATCCGAACCTCGGTTGCGGAGCAAGGGCTGGAAGACGACATTGACGAAGTTCTGGTACCCACCGAAGAAGTGATCGAAGTGCGGCGGGGCAAGAAGGTCACGACGGAACGCCGCTTCATGCCCGGCTATGTTCTGGTGCATATGGAGATGTCTGACCAAGGCTATCACCTGATCAACAACATTAACCGTGTAACCGGTTTCCTGGGCCCGCAAGGCCGCCCGATGCCGATGCGCGACGCCGAAGTGAACCAGATCCTGAACCGCGTTCAGGAAGGCGAAGAAGCGCCGCGCACCCTGATCCACTTCGAGGTGGGCGAGAAGGTGAAGGTCAACGACGGCCCGTTCGAGGATTTCGATGGTCTGATCGAAGAGGTCGACGACGACGCACAGCGCCTGAAGGTTTCGGTTTCCATTTTCGGTCGTGAAACGCCGGTGGAGCTGGAATATACGCAGGTCACCAAGCAGAGCTAAGTATACAAACCGCCAGAACATAATCACCCGGCCAACGGCCAGGTGCTTGTGTTTGCCTTGTATGTTTGGCTCGGTCCGCGTTGATTTTGCGACTGATTTCGCGGGTTTGAAAACCAGTGTTTGAATACTAGGGCTGCCGCCCTCGGGCCCAGAACGGGGGCAAAGCCGGCAAATTGCTGGAAAGTCAGCTGCGATAGCGAGCGTGGACAGACGATTGCCGTCATGCCAATGGCGTTTCCACGCCCAACCGGCTTGCAATGTCTCTGCCTCAGGGTTACGACGCGCTGGTCGCACCTGTGCGATTCAATATACGTGGGAGGCGGTCGTCACGCGTGACGGCACCGGACCACGGGCAAATCTGTCTCGCCATCGCGATGTGCGGGATGCTGTAAAAGGAGTGGTCTTATGGCCAAAAAGCTTGCTGGCACCATGAAACTTCAGGTGCCTGCCGGACAGGCAAACCCGAGCCCGCCAGTTGGTCCGGCGTTGGGTCAGCGCGGCATCAATATCATGGAATTCTGCAAGGCGTTCAATGCCAAGACGCAGGATATGGAACCCGGCGCACCGTGCCCCACCGTTATTTCCTACTATCAGGACAAGTCCTTCACCATGGACATCAAGACGCCACCAGCGTCCTACTACCTGAAGAAGGCGGCCAAGGTGAAATCCGGCGCAAACAACCCGTCGCGTGAAACCGTCGGCACAGTGACCGCTGCGCAAGTGCGTGAAATCGCCGAAGCGAAAATGAAAGATCTGAACGCCAACGACATCGAAGGCGCAATGCAGATCATCCTGGGTTCGGCCCGCTCCATGGGCATCGAGGTGAAGTAAAATGGCAAAGCTTGGAAAAAGAACCCGCGCCGCGCGGGAAGCCTTCGCCGGCAAGGAAAACCTTTCGGTTGAAGAAGCTGTTGACTTGGTCAAGGCAAATGCTTCGGCCAAGTTCGACGAAACTGTCGAGATTTCGTTGAACCTGGGCGTTGACCCGCGTCATGCTGACCAGATGGTGCGCGGCGTTGTCGGTCTGCCGAACGGCACCGGAAAAACCGTACGTGTGGCGGTATTCGCCCGCGGTCCGAAAGCCGAAGAAGCGCAGGCCGCTGGTGCGGATATTGTGGGCGCTGAAGATCTGATGGAAACCATTCAGGGCGGCACAATCGAGTTTGACCGTTGCATTGCGACCCCGGACATGATGCCGGTTGTTGGCCGTCTGGGCAAAGTGCTGGGCCCCCGCAACCTTATGCCGAACCCCAAGGTTGGAACCGTGACCATGGACGTGGCGGACGCTGTCAAGAATGCGAAGGGCGGTGAAGTGCAGTTCAAGGCTGAGAAGGCCGGTGTTGTGCACGCAGGCGTTGGCAAAGCGTCCTTTGACGAGGCCAAGCTTGTGGAAAACATCCGCGCCTTTGTGGGCGCTGTGGCCAAAGCCAAACCGTCGGGCGCCAAAGGCACGTACATGAAGAAAATCGCCGTTAGCTCGACGATGGGCCCGGGCGTGAGCGTTGATGTAAACAGCGTTGTTGGCGAATAAGCCAAGAGACAAAATGATGAAATGGGCGTCGCACCAAATGTGCGGCGCCCATTTCCGTTTATTCGCTCTGGTTGTAAAGTGCACTTCGTGTTAAGGAGTGCGAGGGGCAGCGAAAAGAACCACATAGGTAATGGGCGACGAGCAGAGCAGCGCGCAAAAACGGCTTTTAGAAATCCGTGTGATTGGTTTGTCTGCTCTCCTATCGTAAGACACCCAATTGGTGTTGCAAAACTACGCGCTTGAATTGAACGATATGATGCCTTATCGGTCTCTTTTGCCTGAGTATTTCGAGGCAGAGATCGCTTTGACCGTTTCGTTGCGGCGACGTCCCGCCCGGACGATGTTTGCCATTAACAAGCTGCGGCGCTTGCGCAAAAAGGAAGGTAATGCGCCTGCCTTTGATCGTTTTGAAGAGATGGTTAAAACGTCTTTGGATGATCTGACGATCACGCCGCACGGTTATACCCGCGCAACATTTGCCTCACGGTCCCATGACGATGTTTGGCAACTGGTTGATGCGCAATTGCGGCGCTTGGCGGACGCAGGGCATCAGGTTTTTTGAACTCGGGCACGCTTTTGGGAGTGACGCGCGACAAACGTTTAATCGAACATGACGATGACTTGGATTTGGCACTTGTGCTGAATGCCAACACAGCAGCGGCAGCGGCAAAGGAATGGAACGAACTGACAGAAAAGCTTAGGGATCAGGGGATCATTGACCCCAAGAAAACCAACTCCCCATCGGTCCTCAAGCTACAAGGCACCGGCGACCTGGATATTGACCTGTTCCCGTGTTGGATTGAAGACGGTCGCATTTTTGTCTTTCCGTACAGCTACGGCGCTTTGGCGGAGGAGGATTTTTTCCCGCTGCAGACTTGCACCGTCACTCAGCATCCGATCCCAGCGAATCCGGAGAAGGTGTTGGCACAAAACTATGGGTCTGGTTGGGCCACACCGGATCCCTATTTCAAATTTCATGGCTTGAAGCGCGCAGGAAATTTAAGCTTTTCCTGGATGATTTGAACGAGGTCGCGTGATTTCGAAACCGGCGCGTACAATCATCACCTATGGCACGTTTGACCTTTTTCACGTAGGGCATGTGCGGCTTTTGCAGCGTCTTGCCGATCTGGGGGATCGCTTGATTGTGGCCTGCTCAACAGTTGAGTTCAATGCGCTGAAAGGCAAGACCACGGCGGTGCCGTATGCGGACCGCGTCGAGGTGCTGCAGGCCTGCCGTTACGTGGATCAGGTGATTCCTGAAGAGACCTGGGCTCAGAAACGTGACGACATAGCGCGGCTGGGCGCAGATTTGTTTGCCATGGGGGATGACTGGGCCGGAAAGTTTGACGATTTGCGAGATCTTTGCGACGTGCTCTATTTGCCGCGCAAAGAAAACGTGTCGACCACGGAACTCAAAGAACTGATCCAGCATATGCCTGAAAAAAGCAGCGCTGAGTAACAAGGGGTCGGTGCAGGGCAGAGGCGTTTCTGGCGCTTGGCACGAAGTTTAACAAACGGCATCGACCCGATCTGGATGTGTCCAGATGGACGCTGCCTGAACTTCTTCGCGAAGGTGCATGACAGCTTTTACCTGGGTGGCCGACAATGCCTGTGATTAGGGTGTTTCGCCAGACTCAGCTGGGTCTAACCTGTCAGATCAGCCCCCATACATCTGCATCGGTGTACCAGCCTTCGCCTGAAAGATCGGACAGGGCATCACGGGTTTCCAGAATCTCGAAATTCTCGATTTTCGTGGTGGTCAGACCCAGCTGGCTTAGGGCAAGTGAAAGATCGCTGTCAGCCAGCGCGACCATGACGGTGTCGAGCACGAGGTACAGCGTGTCGATCCCCAGCCCACCAAAGAATTGGTCCGTGTCGTCGCCATCGGTCCCGCCAATCAGGCTGGCCTGTGTGTAGATGAACGTATCGTCGCCGGATCCGCCGCGCGCTGTGTCATTACCCAGTCCGTCGATCAGAACGTCCGACCCCATGTTGCCGCGCAGCAGATCGTCGCCTTCGTCACCGTCCAGAACATCTGCGCCGCTTCCGCCGAATACAAGGTCATCATCCGACCCGCCTGAAAGCACGTCATCATTAGCTTCGCCGCGGATGCTGCCACTTTCACTACCCCCGAAGACGATGTCGTCGCCGTCGCCGGTTTCCAAGATATCGTTGCCGCCATAGGCCAGAGCCAGATTATCCTGTGTACCGGCCAGGGTCAGCCTCGTGCTCGCGTCGGTCATCGCGTGGACCTCACCACCTTGCAGAACATGGGCGTTGTATGCGCCAAACACTCCATGCGTGGCGGTGGTTGGGTGCACAGCGTCCCAGAACGCGATTTGGTTGGGATCGAAGTCGTCCAGTACGTCGCTTTCCAACTGCGTATCGGCGTAGGGCGCGATTAGGCCAAACCCGGAAGGGTCTTCGGTGATGGCATAGGCGATCGTCTGAGTGTCGAGGATGTCGACATTTCCACCTAGCTGGTTCAGATCCTCCACTGTGCTTTCGATAAGATCGTTATGTGCGTCGAACACAAGGTCCCCGATCAAGGCCTCCAACGGGTCTCCGTCGTAGAAAGCGGGAAAGAAGGAGGTCGAGGGCAGGGTAGAGATGTAAACCGTGCCGACCCCGGCTTGAACAAGATCAAAGACGGCGGTCAGCGTGCCTATCACCGTTCCGGTCAACGTGGCAATCGCCTGTGTGATGACCGTGGGAGAGGTGGTATCTATTGCGCCAAAATCATTGGCCCCGATCAGCAGGACGGCACTTGTATTCGACAAATCCTGCCCGCTGTAATCTGCTTCAAATCGGTCAATCTGAGCTGACAGGTTGATGTCAAAGTCGAGGCTGGCGTCATCTTCTGGCACGGTAACGAAGGAATCCAGACCGAAATCATCTAGAAAATCGCCCAGCAGGTATTCACCTTGCGCCTGTGCTGCGCCAATGGCGTAGTTCTCCACGCTCAGTCCCGTCAGATCCGCCGTATATTGGCTGTGGACGATTCCGTCGCTGGCGGAATTGGCATCGCCTCCCAGCGCGCTCCGGATGAAATTGGGAAGCACGCCATCGGTGGCGGCATATAGATTGCCATCGTCGCTCAGGCTGTCACCGAAATACACGATACCCGGGGCGGTCATCAATGATCTCCTGTTTCACGTATTGATTGAGTTTGGCCTTTGTCGCTCGCGTGGCCAGAGTTATTTTGGCTTGAGTTCGAAAATGGTCGGTCCAAGATGGATGATACGCGTGCCGGGGCGCTCGCACATTTGCTCTTGGCAAAGTTGCCCGAACCTTCTATGCGATGCCCTGCAGATCAACATGCGTTTGATCGTTTGTTGATCTGCGTTTCGTCCAAGACGGTGGGCGGAGCCATTCGGTTCCATAATTCCTGCCTGAGACGGGAAAGAGACCAGATTTTCTGCAGCCCCACCCGGGCTGCCGGCGTCTTGGCTGAGCCCCGTAAAATGGACCTGACCGCCGACATCGTGTCGGCAGACGAAGCCGGGAGAGGTCTGCCTCTTCCACAATTGGAGTGAAACTGTGGATAGAGCCCAGAAAGAGAAAGTGGTCGAGGAACTCGGCCAGATCTTCGAAAGCTCTGGCGTCGTGGTGGTTTCCCACTACGTCGGTCTGACAGTTGCTGAAATGCAAGACCTGCGCGCGCGTGCACGCGAAGCGGGTGGGTCTGTGCGTGTTGCCAAAAACCGGCTCGCCAAGATCGCCCTTGAGGGTAAACCATGTGAAGCCATGGGTGACCTGCTGACGGGGATGACCGTTCTGACCTATTCCGAGGACCCCGTGGCTGCGGC
>JAEPNQ010000116.1 GCA_017643305.1 Marinibacterium sp.
ATCGCCGATCACGGTGGCGTCGCTGGGCGCGGTCCAGGCCAGCGCATGGTGCGACCCAGCCCATGCTTCGGCGGCTTCGGTGTGGCAATCGGCACATGTGTCGGAGCCGACAAAGCCCTGCGCCTGGGCCAGCCCGGACCAGAGCAGCGTGGCCGCGATAGCACAGACCATTCTGATGATGCCGGTCATGCCGATAGCCTGCCTGCCCCTGAGCGCACCGCGTCCGGCCTAATCCGCATCGCTTGCCCGGTCAACATCACCTGACCCATCAACATCGCTCAGCGCGCCGTTCAGTTCCGCGCCATAGATCAGGATCGCGGACATTAGGTTCAGGTAAATCAGCGCCGACATCGCCCCGGCCAGACCGGCATAGGTTGCGCTGTAGCTGGCAAACCGTTCAAGGTAACAGTAAAACCCATAACCCGCCGCGGCCCACAGAACCACTGTCAGGAAAATTCCCGGCCAGATTTGCGCCACCCGCCGGTGAATGCCGGGCAGCCAGACATGGCAGGCCGTGACCGCCACCAGCAGAAACAGGCCAGTCAGGACCCGGGCCATCATGTCGTTGCCAAAAATCGACAGGTACAAACGCGGGGCCTTTTCGATCACAAACTGAAAATTAAGCGACGCCGCGACGCTGATCAGAACCGCGCTCACCAGCAAAACCGACCCGCCCAGCACAAAGACAAGGCACAAAAGCCGCTTGCGCCACCATGGCCGGGGGTCAAAGCCACGATAGGCCCGCGTCATCGCCGCACGCAACGCGTCAACTCCGTTGGAGGCGAAATAGAACGCCAGCACCGCACCCAGCGTCAGCAAACCACCCGTTTGGGACGACATGACCGCGCGGACCTCTCCCGCGATCGGATCGGCGATTTCGTCGGGCCAGCCACCGATCACAAGCTGGATGAACTCTTCCGCATGAACGTCTTCGGTCAGCGCCCCAGCCAGTGCAACCACGAACAAAAGGAATGGAAACAGCGCCAGTAGCATGGACATGGCCACATGGCTACACATGACCCAGCTGCGTTTCTTGTTGAACCGCCTGTTAGCGCTGATCAATGCGCGCAGCACGCGGCGTGTGTGGCTTGTCCGCATGAACGGGCCTCTTCGATACGGGCAAACCATGACCTTTGCGCACCCTGCTTGCAACTGCGTCCCATCCGGGGGAACCTATGCGCAGCCGTAACGGAGCTTTGCATGACCAGCCGATCAGACTTTGCGAGGGAGCTTGCCGCCCTGCAAAACCAGTTGGATAGCCTGCCTGACCCGGTGCCGCCCGCTGCGCAGGACGCACCGGGGCCCTCTTCCCTCGAAACGCTGCTGGATGACTATGGATTGAAGTTTAATTCGTTGGAAGACGTCTGGGACCGGCTGAACGCGGAACTGGATGGCGTGCCACAGAACAAACCTTTGCTGACGGCGTTGGCGGCACTTGGCATCGGTTACCTGCTGGGCCGGGCCACACGCTAGGAGGGCGGGATGAAAGGAATAGGCCAATCCATTTCGGTCCTGTTGCGGACCGAACACCTGATCGCCCGGCGCCGGGTCAGCGTGCTGCGCAACCAAGCGGTGCTGCTGCTCTGCGCCGCGCTGATCGGGGGCATGGCGGTGATCATGCTGAACCTGGCAGGCTTCTACGGTCTGCGTTCAGTGCTGCCGCCCTACTGGGCCGCGTTGATCGTCGCCGGGGTGAACCTGATCCTGGCCGGGGTGATCGTGGCCTTTGCACTGGGCAGGTCATCCGAAGCAGAGGCCGACCAGGCCGCGGAACTGCGCGATCAGGCCATCCAACGTATCGAAGATGAACTGGACGCCACCATGGGTGACATCCGGCAGGCCACCGAAAACCTGAACCGTCTGGCCCGCGACCCGCTGGGCACCGCAGCACCGGCGCTGCTGACCCCGCTCCTGGCCAAGCTGCTGGAAAAACCCCAACCGGATGACAGCGACACCGCCTGACCCGTGACCGATCCAGTTTTCATAGGATCGGAAATCTATCGCGGCTCCACCTATGGCCGCGTGCATCCGCTGGCCATTCCGCGTGTTCCCACGGTGATCGACCTCTCGCGCGCTCTGGGCTGGCTACCCAACAGCGCCTATCGCACCAGCCCCCGCGCCAAGGCGGCCGCGTTACAAGCGTTTCACACGCCGCGCTATGTGGCAGCACTGCAAGCGGCAGAAGACAGCCAGCAGGTGAGCGAGGCCACCCGAACGCGTCACGGGCTGGGCACGCTGTCCAATCCGGTTTTCCCGGAAATGTTCCGCCGTCCAGCCACGGCGGTGGGCGGGTCCCTGCTGGCCGCGGAAATCGTGGCAGGCGGTGGAGTAGCCTACAATCCCGGTGGCGGCACGCATCACGGGCTGGCCGACCGGGCCAACGGATTTTGCTATTTCAACGACCCGGTGCTGGCCATCCTTGCCCTGCGCGGCTCTGGCATGGGGCGCGTCGCCTATGTCGATATCGACGCGCATCATTGTGACGGGGTCGAAGCGGCCTTTGCCGGGGATCCTGACGTTTTGCTGTTTTCCACCCATGAAGCCCGGCGCTGGCCCTTTACCGGCGCGGTAACAGATGATGGCGGCGGCAACTGTTTCAACCTGCCCATGCCCCGCGCCGCCAATGACAGTGAATTCACTCTGGCGCTGCAGGAGGCTCTGCTGCCGGCCGTGGCTGCTTTTCAGCCCAAGGCGATCGTCTTGCAATGCGGGGCGGATGCGGTGGCCGAAGACCCGCTGTCCCGCCTGACCGTATCCAACAATCTGCACTGGGAAACGGTCGCCGCCCTACGCGCAATGTGCCCACGCCTGTTGGTGCTGGGTGGAGGTGGGTACAACCCGTGGTCAGTGGCCAGGCTCTGGACTGGGGTCTGGGCCACGCTCAGCGGTCAGACCATTCCCGACCACCTCCCGCCCGAGGCCGAAGCGATTCTGCGAGCGCTCACATGGACCCGAAGCGCCGGGCGCAACCCGCCTGTGCACTGGTTCACCACCCTGCGCGACGCCGCCAACACCGGCCCGATCCGGGAAGACGTCCGTGCAGCGGTGCAAAACTTGGCAGCGCGGGTTACGGCAATGTCTCTCTGACGTCGCCTCGGCAATATTGCGTCAGCCCCTCCCGGTCGCACAATTTCAACCCGCCATAGCCGCGTTTCACATACCCCGCTGCCGTCAACCGCGATAATGCCCGCTGCGCAGTGGACAGCGACATCGCGCACAACTCGGCCAGCAGTTCCTGCGACAAAGGCAGCCAAGGTTCCCGCATCGGACAGTTTTCCAACAGGTGCAACAGCCGCAACCCCAACCGCCGATCGGCCGGGTTCACCCGGTCCATGCCCATAATGCGCAGCGCGGTACGGGTATTAACATTGCTCAGACGGTAGAAATCCCGCAGCCTATCAATATCTTCGGCAAGCATCTCTTCCAAACGCTCTGCTGGAATGAACAGAAACCGCACCGCGTTGACCGCAGAAATGGTCATTAGCCGTGTCCGCTCAGACAGCAACGCCAGATCCCCGATCCAGAACCCCGGCCCGGCGGCGTGCACCAGCGTTTCCTGCCCGTGGTCAGCGGCTACGCCAAGCGTGATCCACCCGTCGATCACGCCAAAAACACCGCCCCCCGTATCATCGACCCGATACAGCGCCTGGCCCGGTTCGCAGTTTCGCTCAGATGCCACCGCAAGCAATCTGTCCTGCATTCCGGCATCCAGATCGGCGAACCATCCTGCCCCAGACGGTTCAACCAGCGCCGTGTCGCGCAAACCAATTACATTCAATTCTGTCACCACTTACATCTTACTTGTTACCCAATCACACTCGATTCAGTCATTTGACACAATCCGGTGCCCTATCTGACGCTACCGTGAGCCCTATCGTTGGCGGGTTTGGCTTAGATTTGGGCTGACCTGCCACTTGATGCGTACAGGGTTCGGGTAGAGGGCAAGCCTGCTTTTGTTTCCCGGTTCCTGCAACACCAAATGGAGTAACAATGTTTATGCATTTTAACACCCGATGGCATAATCTGAGGCACATTGCGGCCGCTGCCATCGGTCTTGCCCTCGCTGTCCCGGCATGGGCGCAGACAGAAAAGCCCAACATTCTCGTGATCTGGGGCGATGACATCGGCCAGTCGAATATCTCGGCCTACACCGTGGGGCTGATGGGATATCAAACGCCCAATATTGACCGGATCGCCGATGAAGGCATCATCTTCACCGACTATTACGGTGAATAGTCCTGCACCGCGGGGCGGTCCTCCTTCATCACCGGGTAGTCGGTGTTCCGCACCGGTCTGTCCAATGTCGGCATGCCCGGTGCCACGGAAGGCATGCAAATCGAAGACCCCACCATCGCAGGCCTGCTGAAAGCCGAGGGCTATGCCACCGGCCAGTTCGGAAAGAACCACTTGGGCGACCGGGATGAAATGCTGCCGACGAACCATGGTTTCGACGAATTCTTCGGCAATCTGTATCACCTGAACGCGGAAGAAGAGCCCGAGAACGAAGACTACCCGAGCGATCCGGAATTTCGTGAACAGTTTGGCCCGCGTGGCGTGATCAAATCCTCGGCCGACGGCACCATCGAAGATACGGGCCCGCTGACGAAAAAGCGGGTGGAAACCGTGGATGACGAAACCGTCGCCGCCGCGCTCGACTTCATCAAACGCAAGGAAGAAGAAGGCGTGCCGTGGTTCGTCTGGTGGTTCGGAACGCGTATGCATTTCCGCACCCATGTAAAAGACGAAATGCGCACCAAGGCCGATGAGCTCGCCGGGCGTCACATGGATGAATACCAGGCCGGCATGATCGAACATGACCTGCATATTGGTGAATTCCTGGCCCTGCTCGATGAACTGGGCATCGCGGATGAAACCGTTGTGTTCTATTCCACCGACAATGGGCCACACATGAACACTTGGCCAGATGCAGCCATGACCCCGTTCCGCGGCGAAAAAAACACCAACTGGGAAGGCGGCTTCCGCGTCCCGGCCATGGTGCGCTGGCCCGGCAACATCGAAGCCGGTCGCGTGTCGAACGCCATCATGCACCACATGGACTGGTTGCCCACCTTCCTAGCCATGGCTGGCAATGACACGATCAAGGAAGACCTGCTGGAAGGCGTGTCCGTGGCCGAGGTCGGCGGCGGGCGCGACTACAAGGTGCATCTGGATGGCTATAATTTGCTGGACTATTTGCTGGGCAATGCCGAGGACACCCCGCGCAAGGAGATCTTCTATTTCTCCGACGATGGTGACCTGACGGCACTGCGCTATAATGACCGGAAAGCGATCTTCCTGGAGCATCGTTACCCCCAAACCCTGCGCGCTTGGGCCGAACCCTGGACCGAACTGCGTATTCCGCTGCTCTTCAACCTGCGGCGCGACCCGTATGAGCGGTCCACGATTACGTCCAACACCTATTGGGACTGGTATATCGACCGCGCCTACCTGCTGCTGCCTGCTGCGGACTACGTGTCCAAATTCCTTGCCACGTTCGAGGAATATCCACCGCGTCAGCTGCCCGGCAGCTTCACCATCGGCGATGCCAAGGACAAGATCCTCACCGCCGTTGGCTCCAAGTAACCCATAGCCCGGGCCGCCCAAGTGCGGCCCCGGCCCTTTGTTTTCCCGGACCGGTTCATTTCATGTTGCGTTTTATCCACCCCCCGCTCGCCCTCACCCTGTCCGCCACCCTGGCCTTCGCCAATCCGTTGCCATCGTGGAACGACACCAACGCCAAGGCGCGTATCATCAGCTTTGTAGACCAGGTCACCGACCCCGCGTCAGACAGCTATGTCACCCCGGCCGAACGCATCGCCACGTTCGACAATGACGGCACGCTCTGGGCTGAACAGCCGCTGTATTTTCAGCTTATCTTTGCCATCAACGTGATCGGCACCATGGCGGCCGAAGACCCATCCATCCTAACCTCAGACGCCCTGCGCGCTGCGGCCAATCGCGACTACAAGGTGGTGCTGGCCGGCGGGAAAGAAGCCATCGTCGAGATCATGAAAATCTCCCATGCCGGCATGCCGGTCGAAACCTTTCAGGCCCGCGTGGCCGACTGGCTCGACAGCACCACGCATCCCGATACCGGCCTGGCGTATGACGAAATGACCTACCAGCCGATGGTCGAACTGCTGGTCTACCTGCGAGACGAGGGGTTCAAAACCTATATCGTTTCCGGTGGCGGCATCCATTTCATGCGCGTCTTTGCCGAAGAGGCGTATGGCATCCCCCCCGAACAGGTGATCGGCACCTACACCGAAACCACCTACAGCACCGACACCGGCACGCCGGTGATCACCAAAGCGCCTGCCGTGGGCTTTTTCGATGACAAGGAAGGCAAACCAATCAATATCGACCGCATCATCGGCCGCCGCCCGATCTTTGTCAGTGGCAACTCCGACGGCGATTTTGCCATGCTTGACTGGTCCACCTCCGGTCCGGGCCCACGGCTCGGCCTGATCGTACACCACACCGACGCAGTGCGCGAATACGCCTATGACCGTGACGGTCAGATCGGCGTCCTGAACGACGGTCTTGACCTTGGCCCCGGCAAAGGCTGGCTCATCGTAGACATGGCCAGCGACTGGGCCCGTATCTATGTCGGTCAACAAAACGGCAAGTGACAAGCCGCGCCCAACTCTTCTTCTTTTCAGAAATACCTCCAAAAGAAACCTCTGAGGCAGGCTTGCTTGCCAAACCCAAGGAGAAAACCGGAACGGTTTTCGACGAGATTTCAAGCGCCGGAGGCGTACATCAAAGGCAGGCGCACACAGCCGGCGTCAGGTAAACCACCCCTTCAGCAAACGCGTCATCAACGCCACCAGGAATGCCGTGCTCAGCCCGAAGGACAAGAGCCCCGTGACCGAACTGAATGCGCCAAAAATCCGCGCGCCCGGCCCCAGCACCACGTCGCCTTAGCCCAGCGACGTATAGCTCACCAACGAAAAATACACCGCCGAATTCCAGTCCTGCAGCACCTCGACCCCCATCAGTGCCCAGGCCCAAAGCCAGACCTGCACCGTGTGCGACGCAACGATGATCAGGAAACAGCAGGTCAGCAGCACCATGTTCCGCCACAGCCCGCTGCTATGCAGCCGGTTGCCTAATCCCGCGAGCACATGGATCGTTACCCCCATGAAACCCACATGCAGCAGACAGCACGCCGCCAAGTAAAAAGACCCCCACAAGATCTGTAAAGGCATTGCCAGCTGGACACCCTGCGTCGGATTGCTGGATTGCGGCCCACTTCACCTTAGATCAAGGTGCAGAGGCGCGCAGCACTCCACCCTGTTTGAAACGAATGCGCGCGGAAAATGCAATGGGCGGCTCATGTTGCTGGATGTCAGTTCTGTATCCAAGTCCTTTGCCGGACGGCCCGTATTCCAGGATATCTCCTTTTCCGTTGCCGCCGGGGAAACCGTCGCGCTGACGGGTGAAAGCGGCAGTGGCAAAAGCACGCTTCTCCATCTGGCGGGCGCGCTGGACCAACCTGACAGCGGCACTGTTTCGCTTGGTGGCCAAAGCTATGCCGCGCTTGACGATAAAGGCCGCGCACAGATCCGGCGCAGCAAGATAGGGTTGGTTTTCCAGCAGTTTAACCTCATCACTTCGCTCGATGTTGGCGCCAACCTGCGCTTCCAAGCCCGGCTCGCCGGGGTCGAAGACCCGGCCTGGACGGCCGAGGTAGCCCAGCGGCTGGACCTGCACAGTCGCCTGTCGCAGATGCCCGAAACCCTGTCCGGTGGGCAACAGCAGCGCGTCGCGATCGGCCGCGCGCTGGCGGTGCGCCCCGCGCTTCTGCTGGCGGATGAGCCCACCGGAAATCTCGACCAGGCCAATTCCGACGCGGTTCTGTCGCTGATGCTGGATCTGGTAGCCGACAGCGACACCGCGCTCTTCCTCGTGACCCATTCCGAGCAGGTCGCCGCCCGCCTATCGCGCCACATGCATCTAAGCGACGGGCAGGTTCGGTGACCCGCACCGCCCTCTCCGCGCTGCTGTCGCATTGGCGGCAGCGTCCCGGCCAGCTGCTGACATTGGTGCTGGGTCTCGCGCTGGCCACTGCGCTCTGGTCGGCAGTACAGGCCATCAATGCGGAAGCCCGCGCGCAATACGCCCGCGCCGCCGACGGCTTGTCCGCCGCTGGAAGGGCCGTGATCAACCCCACCGACAGGCCATTCACCCTGTCCGATTATGCCACGCTGCGACGCGCCGGATGGCCCGTGACCCCGGTGCTGGAAGGTACATTATCCATCGGCAGTCAAAACCTGCCACTTTTGGGTCGCGACATGCTCTCCCTCGCACTTGCAATGTCTGCAGACACGCAATCTGATCTTTCCCCGCAAGATGTTATCGGCCCGACCGGTCGACTGCTTGCTCATCCGGAAACGCTTGCCACCCTTTCATCCACAAACCCCGGCCTGCCCCCGCTCCTCGCCTTCGACCAAACCCCCAGAGGCCTGTTGCTCACCGATATCGCTACCGCCGAGCGCCTGCTGCAGCGCCGCGGCCAAATCGACCGGCTGGAACTGACCGGCCCTGTCCCCGCCCACGCGCGCCAACTTACCTCTCTCTTTCCCGGCGCCACCCTGCGCCAGCCCGACGCCCCCGATGCCGCCCGGCTGACCGACAGCTTCCACCTGAACCTGACCGCCTTTGGCTTTCTGTCCTTCGCCGTGGGCCTCTTCGTGGTTCACGGCATCGCCGGGCTGGCGTTCGAGGAACGCCGCACGACCTTCCGCACCCTGCGCGCACTCGGCGTTCCCGCCAAAACCTTGACCCTCCTTGTGCTGGCCGAACTTATCAGTCTCGCCCTGCTGGCAGGGGCACTTGGGGTGATCCTTGGCTATCTCGTGGCCGCCGCCCTGCTCCCGGATGTCTCCGCCACCCTCCGTGGGCTCTACGGGGCGGAGATCGGCACTGGCCTGCAGCTGCGCCCCGGCTGGATCGCAGGCGCACTGGCCATGGCCGTGGCAGGCGCGCTGGCTGCAGGGCTGCAAGGCGTGCTGCGCCTGCGCCGCATGCCAATCCTCGCCACCGCCGGCCCCACGCGCTGGGCCACTGCCGCGCGCCTCCAATTCACCCGCATGGCCAGCCTGGGCGCGGCGCTTGTTCTGCTAGGTCTGGGCGGGCTGGCCTATGGCGGGCTCGAAGGCGGCTTCGCGGCCATGGGGGGCTTGATGCTGGGCGCGGCATTGGCCCTGCCCACCGCGCTGCACTGGGTACTGACCCACACCGCCCGCCGCGCCAAAGGCCCCGTCGCCCAATGGGTCTGGGCTGACATGGCCGCGCAACTGCCCGGCCTGTCGCTGGCTTTGATGGCCCTGCTGCTGGCGCTGGCCACCACGATTGGGGTCGGTACAATGGTGAAAAGCTTCCGGCTGACCTTCACCGGCTGGCTCGACCAGCGGCTGGCGGCGGAAATATACCTGACCGCAGAAAGCGATGCACAAGCGGCGGAGATCACTGCGTTGCTGGACACCCGCGCCGATGCTGTCTTGCCCATCCGCTACACCGACGCCCGCCTTGCTGACCGCCCCGGCCGCATCTACGGCATCGTCGACCACACCACCTACCGCGACAACTGGCCGTTGCTGCAAGCGCTGGACGCCCCGTGGGACCGGCTGACGCAAGGCGGTGTGCTAATCAACGAACAGCTCGCCTACCGCGCCGATCTGCGCCCCGGCGACACTGTCACACTTGGCCCGGACTGGAGCGCGCAGATCGTCGGCATCTATTCCGACTACGGCAATCCTCTCGCGCAGGCCATCATCGCTCTGCCTGCGCTGCTGGACCGCGTACCCGACCTGCCCAACCGGCAGATGGGCATCCGCATCGCACCGGCACAAGCCCCGAAGCTGATTGCAGCGCTGAAAGACTCCTTCGATCTGCCGCCCGATGCCATCGTCGATCAAAGCGCGATCAAGGCACTTTCGCTGGACGTTTTCGACCGTACCTTTGTGGTGACTGGCGCGCTTAGCGTGCTGACACTGGGGGTAGCCGCCTTTGCCATTCTGACCAGCCTGCTGGCGCTGTGGTCGACGCGCCTGCCGCAACTGGCCCCTGCGTGGGCCATGGGATTGAATCGCCGCGAACTGGCCATGCTGGAACTGGCCCGCAGCAGCGGGCTCGCCCTTCTGACGGCGCTGGCCGCGCTGCCGCTGGGTCTGGCGCTGGCCTGGCTGCTGCTGGCCGTGGTGAATGTTGAGGCATTTGGCTGGCGTCTGCCCATGGCACTCTTCCCGCTGGACTGGTTGCGCGCCGGCGCACTGGCCGCGCTGGCGGGCGCGCTGGCCGCGCTCTGGCCTGCGCGCCGCCTGTTGCGTCTGCCCCCTGCCCGGTTGCTACAGGTGTTTGCCCATGACCGTTAACCGCCGCCAGATGCTCGCGCTGCTGGCCAGCGCCACTGCCACACGGACCGGTGCCCAAGGTTTTGCCGGGCTTGGCACGACAGAAGACGGCTTCGCCATGCCCGAACGCGGCACTATGCTGCGCTTCCCGGCAGATCATGGCCCACACCCGGAGTTCCGCATAGAATGGTGGTACCTCACCGCCAACCTGCGCGGTCCGGACGGCACCCAATACGGCGCGCAATGGACGCTTTTCCGCTCCGCCCAGCACCCGGGCGAGGCAACGGGCTGGACCAGCCCGCAAATCTGGATGGGTCACGCGGCCGTCACCACGCCAGACGCGCATCACTTCGCCGAGAAGTTCGCACGCGGCGGCGTGGGCCAGGCCGGAGCCCGCGCGGCGCCCTTCGAGGCATGGATCGACGACTGGCGCCTACACGGGCCCGACCTGCAAACCCTTCGGGCCGAAGCACGCGGAGAGGCGTTCAGCTACGCCCTGGACCTGACCGCCATCGGCCCACTGGTTCTGCATGGCGACAGTGGCTATTCGGTCAAATCCGCCGATGGACAGGCGAGTTTCTACTATTCGCAACCAGCCTACACAGTGACGGGCCTTCTGGACCTCGAAACCCCCATCCCTGTGACCGGACAGGCCTGGCTGGACCGCGAATGGTCCTCCCAACCGCTTGCTCCGGACCAGACCGGCTGGGACTGGTTTTCGCTAAGCTTGGACAGCGGCGACCGGCTCATGGCTTTCCGCCTGCGCGGTGCACGCGGTGATTTCCTGTCTGGCACATGGATCAGCCCATTGGGCGAAACACAGTCCCTGCTCACCAAAACGTTCACGCTGACACCGATAGAAAGATCAGAGGTAGCCGGGCGCAGCATTCCCACCACCTGGCGGTTGCAATTGCCAAACCGCGCGCTTGACGTAGAAGTTGCGGCGCAGAACCCACAGGCCTGGATGGGCACCTCCGTGGCCTATTGGGAAGGCCCGGTCACCGCCTACGGCAGCCATCCCGGACAGGGATACCTGGAAATGACCGGCTACTGACTGCCGTGCGATTTGTAGACAAAACGCAGGCAAATCAATCATGAATTTCCCAACATCTTATACGGATCCGTCTGACCGATCCCACCAAAGACCATCTAGAAAGGCAGCGCCCA
>JAEPNQ010000114.1 GCA_017643305.1 Marinibacterium sp.
TCGCTTTCGAAGGCATCCAGCCCAGCCCCCGTCATAAATCCGGCCTCGCCCTGCGCTTTCCTCGCATGGCCCGCTGGCGGCAGGACAAACCGATAAACGAGGCCAACACCCTCGCAGACCTGCAACAGATGCTCACCATTTACGGCTAGGCCCCATTGTTTTGTTCTCAAATATCTCCGCCGGTGGTCCGAGGCCGCAAGGCCGAGCCCGAGGAAGAGGCCAAATGGCCGATGACGAGATATCAAGCGCGCCGCAAGGCGCTCCATTTTACCAGCTGTTGGAAGTGTTTAAGGGCAACTTACTCGCAGCCTGCACTATTGGCTGCATGGTCTGCGGCTCTTGTCGCCCGCCCCTGTTGGCTAGGCCGAACGCTATACGCCGGTTCCAGCGCAATACGATATTTTTCGCAGAGGGCTATTGCTGCAATTCCGCACGGGGCAAAGCCAGCTTTTCCAATACCAATTGTATCCCCGGCATGTCCGCGAGCCAGGTCCCCCTGACCGCTGCCGAACGCAACATGGTGGATACGATCCGCGCGCAGGAAAAAGCAACGGGCTGCAACTGACGCGCCTGTTCGCGCAGAGTTGTTCTGGAGTTGCCCCGCAGCGGTTGTGATCGGCACGGCCCAGCACTAGGTTCCAGCACAAACCGCATAAAGGACACGCCATGTTTCAACTGCCCCTCCCCGTTCGCGACGCCGCAACCGATGCCGGTGGCGACGCGCTTGGCAACCTGCCGGAATGGAATCTGAACGACCTCTATACCGGGGAAGACGCACCGGAACTCACCCGCGATCTGGACTGGCTGGAAGGCGAATGTGCGTCCTTTGCCGCAGATTACGAAGGCAAGTTGGCCGATCTCGACGCCGCCGGGCTGCTGGCCTGTGTGCAGCGCAACGAAAAGATCAGTGAAATCGCAGGCCGCATCATGTCCTTTGCCGGGCTGCGTTATTACCAGCACACTACCGATGCGGGCCGCGCGAAATTCCTGTCCGACTGCCAGGAAAAGATCACCAACTTCACCACCCCGCTGGTGTTCTTCACGCTGGAACTGAACCGTATCGAAGATGCCACGCTCGACACCCATTTGGCCTCCAACGCCGAACTGGGCCGCTATGCCTCCGTCTTCCGCCGCATCCGCGCGATGAAACCCCACCAGCTGTCTGACGAGCTGGAAAAATTCCTGCATGACATGGGCGTCGTGGGCGATGCGTGGGAAAAGCTCTTTGACGAAACCATCGCCGGTCTGGAATTCACCGTCGATGGCGAAACCCGCGGCATCGAAGGCACGCTGAACCTGTTGACCGAACAGGACCGCACCCAGCGCGAAGCGGCTTCCCACGAGCTGGCCCGCGTCTTTGGCGAAAACATCAAAGTCTTTGCCCGAGTCCATAACACCCAGTCGAAGGAAAAAGAGGTGGTCGACCGCTGGCGCAACATGCCCAGCGCCCAGTCAGGGCGGCACCTGTCTAACGATGTGGAACCCGAAGTGGTCGAAGCCCTGCGAGAAGCCGTTGTCGCCGCCTACCCCAAGCTCAGCCACCGGTATTATGAGCTCAAACGCAAATGGCTGGGCCTCGACCGCATGCAGGTCTGGGACCGCAACGCGCCGCTGCCAATGGAAGACAGCCGTGTCATCGGCTGGGACGAAGCCGAAGAAACCGTGATGTCCGCCTACACGGGGTTCGACCCGCGCATGGGTGACATTGCCGCGCCGTTCTTCTCAAAAGGCTGGATCGACGCCGCCGTGAAACCCGGCAAAGCTCCGGGCGCATTTGCCCATCCGACAGTGACCACCGTGCACCCCTACATCATGCTGAACTACCTCGGCAAACCGCGCGACGTGATGACACTGGCACATGAACTTGGCCACGGCGTACACCAGGTGCTGGCCGCCGGTCAGGGTGAAATGCTTTCCTCCACCCCGCTGACGCTTGCTGAGACGGCCAGCGTCTTTGGCGAAATGCTAACGTTCCGCAAGATGCTCGACGCAACCACCGACCCGAAGGCGCGCAAGGTGCTACTGGCGGGCAAGGTCGAAGACATGATCAACACGGTCATCCGCCAGATCGCGTTTTACGATTTCGAATGCAAACTCCACGCTGCCCGCCGCCAGGGAGAGCTGACCCCGGACGATATCAACGCGCTGTGGATGTCGGTGCAGTCCGAATCGCTCGGCCCCGCGTTCGATTTCATGGACGGGTATGAAACCTTCTGGGCATACATCCCGCATTTTGTGCATTCGCCCTTCTACGTCTACGCCTATGCCTTTGGCGATGGCCTGGTGAACGCGCTCTATTCCGTCTACGCCGAGGGCAAAGAGGGCTTTGAAGATCTCTATTTCAATATGCTCAAGGCAGGCGGCTCGATGCACCATTCTGACCTGCTGAAACCCTTCGGCCTCGACGCCTCCGACCCTGCCTTCTGGGACAAGGGGCTGAGCATGATCTCGGGCTTCATTGACGAACTGGAAGCGATGGAGGGGTGAACCCCCTTAGCCATCTGATCGACTGGCTCCGGCGCCCACCCACCGGCACCTTTGCCGATGGCTCACCCCGGCGATACCAGCAGGCGGTGGAGCTGACCTATGTCGAGACGCAGAGCCATGAAGGCCGGGTGGGCACCCCTGGGGTGGCCGAACTGCGGCGGGGACAAAGCGACAAGCCCCACAACCAGGACCGGGCATGCTGATCCTCGACAGTATCCTGACGGACCGAGGCTCGAAATACGCGGTCTCCGGCGGCCCCTGCGCGTCGGAGGCCGAGGCCAAGGCGTTTATCAAGACCCTGATCCGGAAAAAGAAATTCGCAAAGGCCACGCATAACACCTGGGGCCTGATCACCGCCGACGGCCCGATCAAGAACGACGACGGCGAGACCGGGGCCGGCAATGTCATCCTCCGCATGCTAGAACGGAAGGGGGTGCAGGGCCACATCGTCGTCGTCACCCGCTGGTATGGTGGCAAACACCTTGGCGGAGATCGGTTCCGGCATGTGCAGACAGCGGTACGGGCGTATCTGGATGCGGCGGGGCTTGGGAACGCATGACGCGGCCCCTCTGTCCCAGTGGTTTCGTACGCGAAACCGCCTGCTACAAGGCAGGCCCCAACCCATTTCAAAATGACTTGGAACAGTCGCTCACTTCAGTTGGCTGTCCTTCGACCCGCGCCGGTTGATGCCCGACCGCGCGCGGTACGCGCCATCCCGTTCTTCCTGGCAGTCGATGCACAGCTTTACGCCGGGCCGAGCCAGACGACGCGCTTCGGGGATCTCTTCTTCACATTCCGCGCAATGAGTCAGGCTTTCCCCCACCGGCTGCTTTGCCGACCGCATCCGCGCCAGTTCGTCCGAAATCGAGGCTTCGATCTGTTCGCTTACCGCGCCGTCGCGCGCCCATCCGCCTGCCATCGCGTCCTCCTCACAGCGTCTCAGCCCGTTCCAATGCCTGATCGATCATCACTTGCGTCCCGCGCGAAAACTCCAGCGGTACGGGATAGTCTACCCCATCCCACACCGAACGGCCAAACGCCTCCACCTGCAGCTCAAAGTGGTTGTCTGACGGGAACCGCTTAGTTTCTACCGCCAGCCCGGATTTGTGCAGCTCTACCCGGGCTTCGCCATAGACCCGCGCATTAAACGGCGCGGTCAGGCGTATCACGCCCTCTTCGCCGTGAAACAACATCTCCTGATAGGGGTGCATCCGCATGCTGACATAGGCCGAGTACGTAAATGACGGGAACCGCGCCTGCACCTCAGAAAACGCATCCACACCATTGTCCAACCGAATACGGGCGCTCAGTTCTCCTGGCTCCTCCCCCGTGACGAACCGCGCCGCACCAAAGACATAAACGCCAATATCCCGCAGCGCGCCGCCGCCCACATCAGGCCGGTTGCGGATATTCTGCGCGTCCCGGTTCATATAGCTGAACCGCCCTTCCACATGCACCAGCCGTCCAATCGCCCCATCGACTACCAGCTTGCGTGCCAGCTGCCACTGCGGATGGTGCACAATCATGTAAGCTTCTGCCGCCAGCAACCCGGTGGCGTCGCGCTTGGCGATCAGCGTGTCAAACTCTTCGGCTACCATGGTCATCGGCTTTTCGCACAGCACATGCTTGCCCGCCTCCAGCGCCTTCAGGCTCCATTCCACATGCAAGTGGTTGGGCAGAGGGATATAGACCGCGTCGATGTCGGGATCAGCCAGCAGCGCGTCATAGCTGTCATACAGCGCGAGCCGTGGGGCAAAGGCTTTAAACCCGGCTGCTTTCTCCGCGCTGGACGTGGCCAGTGCTGCCAGCTCCGCCCCCCGTGCCGCATGGATCGCAGACCCCATGTAGTTATGCGCAAAATTCGCGGCCCCCAGGATGCCCCATCGTACCGGTTCGGACATATCTTGTGTCTCCCATGTGCCGCATCGTCAGCCCTTGCCTTGCGGGGCGGGCCAGATAACCATCACCCCATATAGCCGGGAGGTCCAGATGCGCATATTCGGAAAGTGGCTTGGTCGTCTTTTGCTATTGGTCCTGTTGGGGCTTGGCGCGTTTCTATGGTTCGGGCCGGGGATTGCGGACAAGCTGATGAATCCGGTGGATTATCGCGGCCCCTATACAGTGACCAATGCGGCGCAAACCCTGCATGACGGGATGATCGTCGGCGACTGGCACGCGGACACGATGCTATGGACCCGCGACATCAACCAGCGCTATGACCGAGGCCATGTAGACCTGCCCAGGCTGATTGAAGGCGGCGTCGGTCTGCAGGTGTTCACAGCGGTCACCAAAAGCCCTTCGGGTCTCAACTACGATGAAAACTCGGCCGAGGCATGGGATGACATCACCACGCTCAGCATGGCGCAGCTCTGGCCGCCGCGCACCTGGACCAGCCTGCTGGAACGCGCGCTGTACCAGGCCGAAAAGCTACACGAGGCCGAAGCCGACAGCGACGGGCGTCTGCGCATCATCCGCACCCGCGCTGATCTGGACGCCGTGCTGGCCGCGCGCACAAGCGGAGAGACCGTGGTGGGCGGCCTGCTGGGCGTCGAAGGCGCGCATCCGCTGGAGCTGAAGCTCGAAAACCTCGACAAACTGGAAGCTGCCGGGCACCGGGTGATCGGTCTCCAGCATTTCTTTGACAACGGGCTTGGCGGGTCGCTGCACGGGATTTCGGGTGCCGGGCTGACCGATTTCGGCCGCGACGTGGTACGCGAAATTGCATCGCGCGGGCTGGTTCTGGACCTCGCGCATTCCAGCCCGCAGGTGGCGTGGGACGTGCTGGCGATCACCGACATGCCGCTGATCGTCAGCCATACCGGGCTGCACAGTTTCTGCCCGGTCAAACGCAATTTTCCTGATGACCTGATGATTGCCATCGCCCAGACCGGTGGTTCGATCGGCCTGGGATATTGGGGCGAAGTGGCCTGTGGCCAAATCGAACCGGCAGGCATTGCCGCGATGATCAAGGCCGCCATCAACGTGCTGGGTGAAGACCATGTGTCTCTGGGTTCCGATTATGACGGAACCGTTAAGACCGCATTCGATACCTCGGAACTGGCCGCGCTCACCTCTGCGCTGCTGGAAGCTGGGGTGTCAGCGGCGCAGATCCGCAAGGTGATGGGCAAAAACATGGTGCGAGTCTTACGGGCGCGGTTGAACTAGCTTTTCCGGTCGCGGTCCGGCGCCTGACCGGCTAGACCCGTGCGGATGGATAACGGTCTGGAAATCTTTCTCGTGGTCGCCCCCGGGCTGGAAGCCGTGCTGGCGGAGGAAGCCCGCGCCGCGGGCTTTGCCGTGCAGGGCACGATGCCGGGCGGTGTCACGCTGTCGGGCGACTGGGCGGAGGTCTGGCGCGCCAATCTCAGCCTGCGCGGCGCGACCCGGGTGCTGGTGCGGCTGGGCAGCTTTCCGGTGTTTCACCTGGCCCAACTGGACAAGCGCGCGCGCAAGTTTCCTTGGGGCGATGTGCTGCGACCTGACCTGCCGGTTAAGGTCGAAGTGACCACCCGCAAGTCCAAGATCTATCACGCCGGGGCCGCCGCACAGCGGATTGAACGGGCCATCACCGAGGAACTGGGCGCACAGATATCGCCCAAGGCGGCGCTGGTGGTGAAGGTACGGATCGACGATAACCTGTGCACCATCAGCCTCGACAGCTCTGGTGACAGCCTGCATCGGCGCGGGATGAAAACCGCCACGGGCAAGGCCCCGATGCGCGAAACACTGGTGGCGCTTTTCCTGCGCGCCTGCGGCTATGACGGCAACGAACCGGTGCTGGACCCGATGTGCGGGTCAGGCACCTTCGTAATCGAAGCCGCCGAAATCGCTGCAGGCCTGCTGCCGGGCCGGGCGCGGGGTTTCGCGTGCGAAACCTTTGCCAATTTCGATCCGGGCGCGATGCAGGCGCTGCGCGATGCCACGATACGTCGAGAAACGCCACTGCAATTTTTCGGATCGGACCGGGATGCCGGTGCGATTACCAACAGCACGGCCAATGCGGAGCGGGCGGGGGTTGCGGCGCGGTGCGCCTTTACCCACGCACCGATCAGCGACCTGACCCGGCCGGATGGCCCGCCCGGACTTGTCATCGCCAACCCGCCCTATGGCGGACGGATCGGCAACAAGAAGCTGCTCTATGCGCTTTATGGCAGCTTTGGCACCGTGATGAAGGAGCGGTTTACCGGCTGGCGGGTGGGGATTATCACCAACGAAGGCGGGCTGGCCCATACAACAGGGTTGCCGTTTAA
Organism: Marinibacterium sp.; assembly: GCA_017643305.1. Classification (GTDB taxonomy): domain Bacteria; phylum Pseudomonadota; class Alphaproteobacteria; order Rhodobacterales; family Rhodobacteraceae; genus HXMU1420-2. Next base: position 6,738 of record JAEPNQ010000114.1, read on the forward strand.
ATCCGGGCCCCCGGTGGATCATGGGGGGTTGAAGGTGAAGCTTTACCAGACCGCCCCCCTGCCCTGACAGACAAAAACGGAAAGACCCTTCAACACGCGCTTTGAAATGGCATGGCGTCACCTTTCAGGCAGGTTTCGCGCGCAAAACCTTGTCCGATAGGCTTCAGACAGCAAAATGCCCTCCCGGATCGGGAGGGCATTTCGGTCTTCCGGAGGAGGCCGGCAGGGCGGCTATCAGGCTGTGGCCAGCATGCCCTTGTCTTTCGCGAGCTCGCGCATTTTCTTCTGCAGCTTTTCGAACGCCCGAACCTCGATCTGGCGGATGCGTTCGCGGCTGACGTCGTAGCGGCCACTGAGCGTTTCCAGCGTGACCGCTTTTTCCGAAAGGCGGCGTTCGGTGAGGATATCCTTTTCGCGGTCGTTCAGCACGCTGAGCGCTTCGGCCAACAGTTCACGGCGCGCCTGCAGTTCATCCTTTGCCTCGTAGTCGGCAGCCTGGTTGGCGTCTTCGTCTTCCAGCCAGTCCTGCCACTGCATGGCGCTGTCGCCTTCGGTGCCAACCGTCGCGTTGAGCGACGCATCACCACCAGACAAGCGGCGGTTCATGCTGATGACTTCGTCTTCGGTCACGCCAAGGTCGGTGGCGATCCGTTTCACCTTGTCGGGGTGCAGGTCACCGTCTTCCAGCGCGCCGATGCGGGCTTTTGCCTTGCGCAGGTTAAAGAACAGTTTCTTCTGCGCACTGGTGGTGCCCAGTTTCACCAGCGACCAGCTGCGCAGGATGTATTCCTGGATGCTGGCGCGGATCCACCACATGGCATAGGTCGCGAGGCGAAAACCTTTTTCCGGATCAAACCGTTTTACCGCCTGCATAAGGCCGACATTGGCCTCGGAGATGACCTCGGCCTGCGGCAGGCCGTAGCCGCGATATCCCATCGCAATTTTTGCGGCGAGACGCAGGTGCGACGTGACCAGCTTGTGCGCAGACGCAGTATCCTGGTCCTCGACCCAGCGTTTGGCCAGCATATATTCTTCTTCCGGCTCCAGGAGCGGGAATTTACGAATTTCCTGCATGTACCGGTTCAACCCGCCTTCAGGGGTCGGTGCCGGAAGATTTGAATAATTTGCCATGTTGTAAACCTCCCAATGTTTATGGGCTTAACATTGATATGGGAGCGCTATCACGTCCCTTCAAGATGTCTTAACGAAATATCGGCACGTTTCCGTCGGTTTGTAAGAGTCGTTACCGTGCGTTCACACGCATGTGCTGTTCATGACAGCGGAGGAGCCAGTTTTCCCAACAAATCGTGCATATCGGTGGGCAATTCTGCTTCAAACCTCAACTTTTCACCCGTGACAGGGTGTTCAAAACCCAAGATCGCCGCGTGCAGAGCCTGGCGCGGAAAGGCACGGACGGCCTGCGCAGTAGCCTCTTCCAGCGCTCCTTTGGGGATACGGCGGGTGCCGCCATAGACCGGATCGCCCACCAGCCCGTGCCCGGCATGGGCCATATGCACGCGGATCTGGTGGGTGCGGCCGGTTTCCAGCCAGCAATCTACCCGAGCCAGGACCGGCGGCGCGCCAAAGCTGTCCACCACGCGAGCGCGGGTGATGGCATGTCGACCGCCCTGAAACAGCACGGCCTGTTTCTGGCGGTCGGTTTTGTGCCGGGCCAGTTGGGTCGTGATGCAGAGCACATTGCCCGCCTCAAAGCTGACGCCGCGCACGCCGCGCAGGCGCGGGTCACCTGCATCGGGCACACCGTGGACCAGTGCGGTGTACTGGCGCTCAACACTATGTGCGGCGAACTGGTCGGCCAGCCCGTGGTGGGCCGCATCCGATTTGGCCACGACCAGCAACCCGCTGGTGTCCTTGTCGATGCGGTGTACGATACCGGGCCGTTTGACACCGCCGACCCCGCTGAGATTGTCACCACAATGATGCAGCAATGCGTTAACCAACGTGCCTGATGGCGTCCCGGGCGCAGGATGCACGACCATGCCGGCCGGTTTGTTCACCACGATCAGGTCGTCATCTTCGAACACAACCTCCAGAGCGATGGGTTCAGCGGCGATATAACTGTCTTCGGCGACCTCCACTGTAATGACGATCTCCGCGCCTTCCTGCACCTTGGCCTTGGGGTCCTGCACCACGGTGCCGTCCACGGTGACCGTGCCGCTTTCGATCAGGCGGGCGAGCCGGGTGCGGGACAACGCCGCACTCTCTGGCACATCGCGAGAAAGCGCCTTATCAAGGCGAGGCGGCGGATCTGCTGCGATGATGAAGTCTACCCGGCGTTGCCCCATGTCCGACCCTTCCCAGCCTGAACCGTCCAACCTGCGGTTCCTTCGCATTCTTGTCACCACTCTGACCGCTGTGATGATCTGCGGGCTTGTAGTGATCGTCGGGCTGCTTGTCATCCGTTTCTCGTCCACCCCGGGCCCCGCCCTGCCCGAAAGCATCGCCTTGCCCGACGGCGTTCAGGCCGTAGCGATCACGGCAGCGCAGGACTGGTATGCGGTGGTGACCGATGACAACCGCATTCTGGTGTTCAGCCGAACCACCGGGGCGTTGCGCCAGACGGTGCAGATCGACACGGTCGACCAGGATTAGTCCAGAGCCAACTGCACACCGACAACAGCAAAAACCAGCGATAGCAGGGAAAACGCTGCGATCAGGTAATCCCCCAGCGTCCAGATGCGCAGGTCGGAAAACGTACCAACCTTACGCTCGGATGTATTGTCGTCGTCGAACTGGATCTCACACGCGACAGCAGTCATCCGCGACGCGGCGATGGGAGGGATGCTGGAACTGGACATGCCAGCGGCCTAAGCGATACTGCAGATGCGAAACAGTCTGGATTTCCACCATGCGCGGGAAACCGCCTTAAAGCCTTTATTCCTTAACCAGGAAGGTCGAAACTGTGGCTTGTTTGACACCATTGCGCAGGCGATTGAATTCCAGATCCAGGCCGCCTTCGGCGAGGGTCCTGTCGAATTGCTGGATTTCGTACCCGCCATCATCGGCTATGAACAGGGAATAGACCGTCAGCGTCTGGCCTACGATGCGGGCCCAAACATAGGGTTCGCCCTTCATCGGGTCGAGCTGGACCTCGTGGCCAAACACGTTCTTTTTCTGAGCGGCGGCATAGACACCGTCACGATCGGTTTCCACAAATTCGATGTCATAGGATTTTTCCTTGGTTCGACCTGTGGATTTGTAGGTGACGGTTGTCCACTTCACGTTGAAGCTGTTCTTGTTCTCGATGATTTCCACGCTCAGGTCACGTTGCTGCGTGCTGCCGTCACTCCGCTCCATCTCCGCCGAACCGGCATAAGCACCCACGAAGGGGGTTATATCGTCGGCGCGAACGATTTGAGCGGCCATGGCCAGCACAAGGACCGATACGGCCAGAAACGCAGTGCGAAACATCGTGGTTGAAAGTGCAAGAACGCGCGTCAAAGATCTTTCCTCCTGGTCACAGGCACCACGGGATAGCAGCGCGTGGACTCCCGCAAGCCTATACCGATTTGCGGGTGTGCGAAAAGCCTCCCCCAACATCAGATTTTCGTGTTCGGGCGGGATGGGCGGATTTCTGTGTTTCCAGAAACCGTCCACCCGAGTATGTGTGCGCCCAACTGGTTGATTGCGCAGGTCGGCGCTAACGCATAAACGGCATGCAGCAGTATACAAACGATTTAAACGGAGTCGCGACATGTCCCAGACCCGCACTGAAACCGACAGCTTCGGCCCTCTTGAGGTTCCCTCTGACAAGTACTGGGGCGCACAGACGCAACGGTCGATCATGAACTTCCCGATTGGCTGGGAAAGACAGCCCGTGGCCATCGTGCGCGCGCTGGGTGTGATCAAGAAAGCCTGCGCCATGCAGAACAAGGCAACCGGCAAGCTCGACGTGGCGCTGGCCGATGCCATCATCCAGGCCGCAGGTGAGGTGATTGAGGGCAAGTTCGACGACAACTTCCCGCTGGTCGTGTGGCAAACGGGGTCTGGCACGCAGTCCAACATGAACTCCAACGAGGTGATCGCGAACCGCGCGATTGAAATCCTGGGTGGCGTGATCGGCTCCAAGGACCCGGTGCACCCGAACGATCACTGCAACATGGGCCAATCGTCGAACGATACGTTCCCGACCGCGATGCACATTGCCACCGCCATGTCGGTGCGCGACGTGCTGGTGCCCGGGCTGACCAAACTGGCTGAAGAGCTGGAAGCCAAGGCCGAAGAATTCAAGGACATCATCAAGATCGGCCGGACGCACACGCAGGACGCCACACCGCTGACGCTGGGCCAGGAATTTTCCGGTTACGCCCATCAGATCCGCCAGGGTCTGGCGCGGGTGCAGGCCGCGATGCCGGGCATTTACGAATTGGCACAGGGTGGCACCGCCGTGGGCACGGGTCTGAACACAGCGCCAGGCTGGAGCGAAGCCGTCGCCACGAACATGGCCGAAATCACCGACCTGCCCTTTGTCACCGCGCCCAACAAGTTCGAAGCGCTGGCCGCGCATGACGCGATGGTGTTCCTGTCCGGCGCTTTGGCAACCATTGCCGGGTCCTGTTACAAGATAGCCAATGACATCCGCTTTCTGGGCTCTGGCCCGCGTTCTGGATTGGGCGAACTGATCCTGCCGGAAAACGAGCCAGGATCGTCCATCATGCCGGGCAAGGTGAACCCGACACAGGCCGAGGCACTGACGCAGGTCGCCGCGCATGTGATGGGCAATGACGCTGCCATCAAGTTTGCTGGGTCGCAGGGCCATTTCGAACTGAACGTTTACAACCCGATGATGAGCTACAACCTGCTGCAATCGATTCAGTTGCTGGGCGATGCCGCCGACAGCTTTACCGAA
>JAEPNQ010000024.1 GCA_017643305.1 Marinibacterium sp.
CTGACCATGGCGCGACGGAGGTGGCGCTGGGATCGGTGCTGGCCAAACCCACCGATTTCGATCTGTCTGCAACGGAGGCGTTTCAGCCCGCGCTGTTCATCGCCACGCCGATCCTGAAATACCTGCCGGGCAATCCGTTGCCGGGACTCGACTGGCTGCCTGCCGGGAAGCGCCGCGCACATATTGCGATCTATGGCGGATACTGGAAGGCAAAACCTGTCTGGCCTGCGGGCTATAATTGTTTCGGAGTGTTTGGGCATTCCTCCAACCAGGAAATGTGGGCGGGGCCGGTGCTGGGTTTCTCCCCAGTGGATGACTTCGCCCTGCTGCGCCCAACCCAGAGCGAAGCGGTTTTGCCGGAGTTTGGCGAGGTGGTTGTGCATTCCAAAGGCCAGATCATCCAGCGCTGGGCAACCCTGCCGGTGGCGCAATAAGAGGCTTTTGGGGCACGGAAGCCCGCCGATTGGCAGGCGGCGATGTGCATTTTCCCGCGCATGAGATTGCATGGAGCAACGGGATGTCTATTTCCGGCCGTGTGAGCGTTAGAATGGCACTCAGATGCCCAATAAGATCGATACGAGCGGAGAATTTCATGAGTAAACCAATCAAAGCCACCCTTTGCTGTATTGCGCTGGTGGGTGCAGCTGTCTGCACGACAAATCCGGCCGCCGAACGTGAAGCCTCTTGCTTGGGCGGTACCGTCGCCGGGGCTGCGGTTGGCGGACTAATAGGCAACCAGATCGGCGCAGGTTCCGGCAACGCGTTGGCCACTGCGATCGGTGCCATGGCGGGTGGCGCGGCAGCGGCGACCAGCATGAAGTGCTGATGCAGGTCCAAGCAGGATCTTGACCGACGAAAGACCCCAACATGTGACCACGGCAATTCAGGGCCGCCGCAAATAGACGAGCCGTACCCCGGCGCAGTGATTTAGGGATGTTGGTCTACCGTTTTCGTGGTTCGACAAAGTTCGCGGGATAAAACGGTACCGTGCGCCTTTGGTTCGCTGATGCGCAGCTTCGGGAATTGTCTCTACCGGTTTCCCCGTCCCGTGAACCGTGCCGCGTCTGCCGCTGCGCGGCGAATGGCGTTGGATTTATGGACGGTCTCCATATACTCGGCCTCGGGGTTGCTGTCATAGACAACGCCGCCACCCGCCTGGATATACAGTTTTTCGTCCTTCACGATAGCCGTACGCAGGGCGATGCACATGTCCATGTCGCCACCCGCGCTGATATATCCGCAGCCGCCGCCATAGACACCGCGTTTCTCGGGCTCCAGTTCATCGATGATTTCCATCGCGCGGACCTTGGGTGCACCGGAAACCGTGCCCGCCGGCATCCCGGCAAAATAGGCGTCCAGCGCGTCCTTGTCGTCGTCCAGTTCGCCCACCACGTTCGAAACGATATGCATGACATGGCTGTAGCGTTCGATGATAAACTTCTCGGTCGGGCGCACCGTGCCGATCTTGGCCACACGGCCACAATCGTTGCGGCCGAGGTCCAGCAGCATAAGGTGTTCTGCCAGTTCCTTTTCATCCCCCAGCAGATCGACTTCCAGCGCCTTGTCTTCTTCCGGCGTGGCGCCGCGCGGGCGGGTGCCTGCGATTGGGCGGATGGTGACCTCGTTGCCAAAGACCCGAACGAGGATTTCTGGCGACGCGCCCACGACCTGAAAACCGCCGAAGTTGAAATAGAACATGAACGGTGAAGGGTTTGTCCGCCGGAGCGACCGGTAGAGCGCGAAGGGCGGCTGGCGGAATTCCTGCGTCCAGCGCTGGGCCGGGACCACCTGAAAAATGTCACCTGCGCGGATGTAATCCTTGGCCTTCTCCACAGCGGCCTTGTAGCCGTCCTTGGTGAAATTGCTGACCGGCGGGCCCGCATCCTGAGCTTCGCCCAGATCCCGGGTTTCGCCCGGCATGGCGCGGTCCAGATCGCGCACCGCGTCCATCACGCGTTCGGCGGCCTGGGCATAGGCGGCACGGGCCGATTGGCCTTCGCTGACCCAAGCCGGTGATACCACGGTTACGTCACCCTTGACCCCGTCCAGCACCGCCACGACAGACGGTCGTTGCATCAATCCATCTGGCAGGCCCAGCGGATCGGGATTCACGTCGGGCAGATTTTCGATCAGCCGCACCATGTCATAGCCCAGGTAACCGAAAAGTCCTGCAGCGGCCTGCGGCAGGTCTTCGGGTAGGTCAATCCGGCTTTCGGCCAGCAGCGCGCGCAGATTATCGAGCGGGTTGCCGTCCTGCGGTTCGAAACCGTCGGGGTCAAACCGGGCGGAGCGGTTCAGCTCCGATTGCGTGCCTCGGCAGCGCCAGACCAGATCAGGCTTCATGCCAATGATAGAATAGCGCCCGCGTACTTCGCCGCCAGTAACCGATTCCAACATGAAACTGTCGGTTTGCGCGCCAGTCAGCTTCAGCATCAGCGATACAGGCGTATCTAGATCCGCCGCGAGGCGGGTGGATACGACTTGGTTTTCTCTGGCTTCGTAGGCAGCTGCGAAGGTTTCGAAATCCGGCGTCAGGGCCATCAGTTCCCGCCTGTCTGAATGCTGGTCTGCACCGCCTCCAATGCACGCTGGTCGATTTGCGGGCTGGCACGACGCTGCGCGTCGGCCATGTAGGCTTCGAACAGGGCAGAGGCCAGCGCCTGATTCGCCTCGCTTTGCATCCCGTCGCTAAACCGCTGCAATTCCGGTGTGTCCTCGGCGGCTTCGATACGGTCCAGGCGTACGATCTGCACGGTTGCCCCGGCCGGAATCACACGCACATCGCCCGGTTCCATTTCGAAAACTTGGATCATGAAATCGGGCGCGGTACCGTCAATATAGGCCTGTCGCATCAGGCCGTTTTCGACCCGCATGTTCAGTCCCGCTTCGGTGAAATCGCCAAGTTCGGCCAGTTTCAACACCGCAGCGGCGGCATAGGTTTCCAGCGCGAGACGTGTTTCGGCCTCCGTCCAGGCGGCGATCACCTGATTGCGGGCACTTTCAAATGGCTCGGGGCGCTCGGGCAGGGTTTCGTCCAGGCGCAGGGCAAAAAGCCCGCCATCTTCCAGATAGCCCATTTCTGGATAGTCCTCGGCCGTGACGGTGGCTGCCGTGCTGCGGAACGCATCATATGCGGCCACGCCTTCGGAAACCTCCGTGGACCAGTCAATTTGACCCAGTTCCGCATCGGTTTCCTCGGCCAGTTCTTCCAGCGTCGCACCACCGGCGAGCAGATCATCCATTGGGCCTGCCTGAACTTCGATCATGCGGCGGGCGCGGTCAGCGGCCAGTTCATCACGAAGTTCCGGCATGGCGCCTTCGAAGCTGGTCATGCGCGCCGCCAGCGTTCCGTTTACGCGGAACAGCGCCGGTCCCAGCGAGGAGGGCAGTGGCCCGACCACATCGCCGATTTCGGCGGCGAACACGGCCTCTCCCGCGTCTTCGAGGTCGCCGATTGTCACGTCGCCCAAATCCACATCCTGCAGGGCCAGCCCACGATCTTCGACCAGGCGTTCAAACGTGGTGCCGCCCACTTCCAGCTGGGCCTTGGCATCATTGGCGGCGGCCTCATCGCTGAAAACCAGCCGTTCCACCAGCCGTCGTTCCGGCACTTGGTAGGTGTCGGCCCGTTGGTCGTAGAGCGTGCGCAGGCTGGCTTCGTCCACCTCGACCTGATCCAGAATCATTTCGGGTGTCAGCAGCACGTAAGTCAGCTTTTTGGTTTCGGGCAGACGAAAATCATCCGGATTGGCGTCGTAATAAGCCCGAAGCGCGGTATCGTCAGGTTCACCGATCGGTTCTGCCAGATCCGCGGCGGTCAGGCCGGACCAGGTAAAACTGCGCCGTTCGCCCACAAAGGCGGTCAACGTTTCAGCATAGGTGTTGGGCATCTGTGCCGCGGAAACAATGGCACCTTGGGCCAACGTTCGGGCGCTTTCGGCGCGGAGGTCTTCTTCGAATTCAGTTTCCGAAAGCCCGGCCTGCTCGATCGCAAAGCGATAGGATTCGCGGTCAAAATTACCGTCGAGCCCCTGGAAAGCTGGGATGCGTTCCAGTTCCTGCAGCACGGTTTCGTCACCGACAGACAGACCGATATTTGCAACCTCATCATCCAGCGCGGCCAGCGCAACAAGCCGGCCAAGTACAACCTGGTCGATGCCGAACAGGCGAACCTGTTCCATCGTCAGGGATTGGCCGATTTGCGCTTCGGTGGCGCGAATTTCGCGTTGTAGTTCACGGTAATATTCATCCACCGTGATCGACTGGCTGCCGACACTGCCCACGGTGCGGATGCTTCCGCCCAGGTTGGTGACCCCGAATCCGCCCAGACCCAGGATCAGTAGACCCAGAATGATCCAGACGAATGTTTTCGACAGGCTGTTCTCTTTGGCCATATCGCCCTCTGCGCTGTTGTCGAGCGTTGTCTACGATGGGCAGGGAGGGGGGGCAAGGTCAGATGGTAACGCTGGCTAGCCGTTTCAGTGTTTCCTGCAGCCCGGCCCGGTCCGCATTGGCAAAGGCGATGCGCAACTGGCGTGCGCCACCGGGGTCATCACTGGGCGTGAACATGGTGGCGGGCAGAACTAGGAGACTGGCCTCCTCCACCAGATGTTTTGCGAGGGTGTCGGAGGAGGTGTCGAACGGGTGCTCGACGTAGGCAAAATAGGCCCCGAGACCAAGCAGTTTCCAGCCCTTGTCGGCCAGCGGCTGAAATCCGTCGGCAATGGCCGCCCGGCGGTCGAGGATTTCGTGCCGCTCCCCGGCCACCCAGTCCTGCAGGTTCTGCATGCCCCAGAGCGCGGCAAACTGGCCGATCTGGCTGGGGCAGATGGTGACTGTGTCCAGGAATTTTTCAATTTCGGCCAGCAGGGCGGGGGAGCTTGCCAGCGCCCCAACCCGATGGCCGGTGAGCCGGTAGGTTTTCGAGAAGGAATAGAGATGTACGAGCGTCTGGTCCCAGTCGGGATCTTCGAAAAGGGCGTGCGGGGCATCTTCGGTGGCGAGGAAATCGCGATAGGTTTCATCAAGGATCAGCCGCACGCCGTGGTCGCGGGCCAATGCGTAGAACTCTGCAATCAGTTCAGGCGGGTATTCCAAGCCGCAGGGGTTGTTCGGGCTGACCAGCGCGATGGCGCGGGTGCGGGGGGTTATGCGAGCCCTGGCAATTTGGGGATCAGGCAGCAGGGTGGCATCTGTCGGGATCGGTATGGCAGTGGCGCCAACCATATCGAGATACATTTTGTGATTGAAATACCAGGGAGTTGGAAGGAGAACTTCATCCCCCTGGGTGGTCAGCGCGGAAAGGGCCGCAGCGAAGGCTTCGTTGCAGCCCGAGGTGATGGCAACCTGTTTGGTGCGAACTGGTCCGCCGTAGCGAGCAGAGATTTCGTCCGCCAGTGCGCTGCGCAATTCCGGCAGGCCGAGGACCGCACCGTAGAGATGAACTTCGGGCCGGTTGGTTACGATGTCGGCGATGTAAGCGCAGAGCGCGGGTGGCGGCGGGGCGACCGGCGCGGCCTGGCTGAGATTGATCAGGGGGCGGTCGGCGGGGAAGGTGACGCCGTCCAGCCATTTCTTGGCCTCGACGATGGGGGCGGGGAAGGTGGATTGGGTGCGGGTCGGGCGCATGGGACACTCGGCAACTGGGGCGTTTGGGTTCGAGGGTGGAGTTTGAGTATTTTTCCCAACAAGAAGCAAGTGACGTTCGCAGCGGTTGAGCTGTCTTGGGGCTGTGTTGGCGATTGAGTGAATGTTGCGGAGCGTTACGCTGGTTGTCAGGGCAGATTTGTGCGCGTTAACGTTAATTGCTGTTAAGGTTAATTTCGGGAATGTTTAGGCAAAGCGGTGGGCTGGTTTTGGCGATCTGGATGATGCTGCGGTAACGGCCAATGTGCAAAGGCATGAGGGGGGCGGGAACGCACCGGCCGTGCGTGTCGGCGATGGCGAGGGATAAACGCGGAGTATGCGTTGATCTCTGAAACCGCGTGGTTTCCGGCGCGTTAAACTTCATGGCGGGTAGGGTTAATGCCCATTAAACCTTAGGGTTTGATGTTCACGCAGGGTATCCAGGGTTTTCGCCCCGATTGGTCGTTGAGCGGCGAATGGCGCAACCGGGGGCGGCGGGGTACACCACTCGCGGTCCAGCAGGGCGACAGCCTGGGGTCAGTCGCGCCCGCGATATGGCTCCACATACTGCAGGGCCATGTCCCAGGGGAAGAAGATCCACGTATCCTGGCTGACCTCGGTGATGAACGTGTTCACCTGCGGGCGGCCTTTGGGTTTGGCGTAAACCGTTGCGAAATGCGCGTTGGGATACATAGAGCGCACGACCTCCAGTGTTTTGCCAGTGTCGACCAGGTCATCCACGATCAAGATGCCGGTGCCGTCGCCCATCAACTCTGTATCCGGATGCTTCAGCACTTTGGCATCGGCCTGGGCCTGATGGTCGTAGGATTTGATGCTGATCGTGTCTACAGTGCGAATATCCAGTTCTCGGCTGACGATCATCGCGGGTGCCATACCGCCACGGGTGACTGCCACAACCGCCCGCCATGCGCCATTATCCGGCCCCTGACCGTCCAGTCGCCAAGCCAAAGCGCGCGCGTCGCGGTGGATCTGATCCCAACTGATGTGGAAGCCTTTTTCGTGGGGCAGGCGGTCGTTCATGTCTTGTTCCTTGGTAGCAGCGGTCGTGGGCTGCGGTATTAGCTTTTCTCGATGTCAGGCGCGTCGACTGCCTTCATGCCGACCACGTGATAGCCTGCATCCACATGCAGGTTTTCTCCGGTCACACCAGAGCTGAGATCGCTCAGCAGGTACAAGGCAGATTTGCCGACATCGTCAGTGGTCACGTTGCGGCGCAGGGGCGAATTATATTCGTTCCATTTCATGATGTAGCGGAAATCGCCAATGCCGGAAGCTGCCAGCGTTTTGATAGGCCCGGCCGAGATGGCGTTGACCCGGATGCCGTCTTTACCCAGGTCTTCGGCGAGGTACTTTACCGACGCCTCCAGCGCCGCTTTGGCCACGCCCATAACGTTGTAATGTGGCATGACCTGCTCAGCACCATAATAGGTGAGCGTCAGCATCGATCCGCCATCTTTCATCATCTTTTCCGCACGCTGTGCGACGGCAGTGAAGGAATAGACCGAAATGTCCATGGTCATGGCGAAATTATCGCGTGAAGTGTCCACGTAGCGGCCGCGCAGTTCGTTCTTGTCGGAAAAGCCGATGGCGTGCACGACAAAGTCCAGTTCATCCCAGGCCTCACCCAAAGCGGCGAACATTGCATCGATGGAAGGTTCGTCGCCCACGTCGCAGGGCAGGACAATGGTGCTGCCCAATTGTGCGGCCAGCGGATCAACCCGTTTCTTTAGGGCCTCGCCCTGATATGAAAAGGCCAGTTCCGCTCCGGCGTCGGCGCAGGCGCGCGCGATGCCCCATGCGATGGATTTGTCATTCGCCAGCCCCATGATCAGCCCGCGTTTCCCGGCCATCAGCGTCCCAGACATAGCAATCGCCCTTTGCTGTCTTGCATTGGCCAAAAACTTTAGGCGATTGCCCAGACCGCTTCAAGGGACGCCTTGCCGGGCCTATGGGGCCACACTAGTTTTGCAAGGATCACAGGAGACAGACGATGAGTGACAGAAGCGGGATTTTTGCAGGCGACGATCCGTTCGAGATTGCACGTATTTGGTTGGCCGAAGCCGAAGCGGCCGAAGTGAACGATCCGAACGCAATTGCGCTGTCCACAGTGGACGCCGACGGACTGCCGAATGCGCGCATGGTCCTGTTGAAGGACATCGAAGATGCGGGCTTTGTGTTCTATACAAATTACGGGAGCGCCAAGGCCCAGGAACTGGACAATGCGCGGAAAGCTGCTTTCGTGATGCACTGGAAATCCCTGTGCCGTCAGATCCGCGTCCGGGGTACCGTAACGCGCGAATCGGGGCCGCAAGCGGACGCTTATTACGCGTCCCGCTCGCTGAAGAGCCGACTTGGTGCCTGGGCCTCAAATCAGTCGCAGCCGTTGGAAAGTCGCACGGCGCTGATGGCAGAGGTGGCCCGGGTCACCGCCAGCCATGGCACCCAGCCTGAACGCCCACCGTTTTGGGGGGGATATCGGATCACGCCCGTGGAAATCGAGTTCTGGGCCGATGGCGCATTTCGGTTGCATGATCGGTTCGTCTGGCGGAGGAGCGGGCCCGGTGACGTTTGGTCGATTCAACGCCTTTCTCCATGATTGTGCCCAAGACATTCACGTTTCGTGAACTGGAAACGGCTGAAATCAATTAACAAATAATTTGACAAAAAGGTTGCGCACAGGCAGGGGTATTTAACTTCTATGATATGGCGAACGTAAGGTAACGGAAAGAGATTTGGCGGACGATCTTGGCAGCATGCATCATGTCAAAGGGCATGTGAAATGGTTCGATCCAGGTAAGGGATTCGGATTTGTGGTCGCTGAAAATGGCGGGCCGGACATTTTGCTGCATATGAACGTCTTGCGGAATTTCGGGCAAAGCTCCGTTGCCGATGGTTCGATCGTAGAGGTTGTGACCCATCGGACTGAGCGCGGGGTTCAGGCGATCGAGGTTGTGTCGATCATACCGCCGCCGCGGGACGCAGAGCCGCCGTTGACAGATATCGTGCGTCTGGATCGGCACGAAATCCAGCAAGCCGCGCTGGAACCGGCCCGGGTGAAGTGGTTCGACAAGGGCAAGGGTTTTGGCTTTGCCAATGTTTTCGGACGGTCTGAGGATGTTTTCCTGCATATCGAGGTTCTGCGGTTGTCCGGTCTCGCGGATTTGCAGCCCGGCGAAGCGCTGGCTTTGCGGGTGATCGATGGCGAACGCGGTCGGATGGCGGCCGAGGTGTTGGCCTGGGAGGCCGGGATAAATGAGGACGCGAAGTAAAACGCGCCACCCAATCGTGACATTGCTGGTTTTGTGTCTGCTGCTGTCCGGGGGGCTGACGGCTGCCCCGTCTCATGCTGAATGCAGGGCCGATCAGGTCCAGCTGCGGGGCGCTTGGGGACAGGTGCGGTTTGACGTGGAACTGGCCGATACGGCCGAAGCCCGCAACAAGGGTCTGATGTTTCGCGAAGGTCTGCCGCGCGGAGCGGGCATGTTGTTTATTTATGAACGGCCACAGCCGGCGTCGTTCTGGATGAAGAACACCCTGATTCCACTGGATATGATTTTTGTTGATGTGACGGGCCGGGTGACGCGGGTGCACAACATGGCGGTGCCGGGTGATCTGACCCCGATTGACGGGGGGCAGGCCGTTTATGCAGTGCTGGAGATCAATGGCGGGCTGGCTGCACAATACGGGATTGGGCCGGGCAGCGAGATGCAGCACCCGGTATTTGCAACGGAGGAGCCGGTCTGGCCCTGTTAGGGGTTTTCAATTGCTTCAGTGGGGGCTATTCAGCAGCGTGGTCCGGGGCGTGGCGCAGTCTGGTAGCGCACCTGTTTTGGGTACAGGGGGTCGTGAGTTCGAATCTCGCCGCCCCGACCATACTCCGAAAATGACTGTTTTCCGATGGCGCGCCTTTCTGCGCACGATTATTAGTCGTCGGCGGCCTTGCGGCCGTGCCCTCCGGGCGGCAGACAAGCCTGTCACGGCGTCCCTCGGGCGTACTTGGGCAAGGATGAAGCGCGGGTCAGCTTTTTGGGATTAGCTTTTGCTGGGAACGCCGCCTGCGCGTTCGTAAAGCTCGTCCATAGTGCGCATTAGTTTCTGGTCTTCGCGGCGGACCTGCAAGCGCTGGCCGTTTTTCTGAGGCACGCTGACATAAACATCGTTTTCCACCAGGTAACCGGCATCGGCGGCTTCGGCGCGAAAACGGATGACCAGTTCGGGCAGGGCTTCGGTGGTGCCATCAAAGCTGAGAATCAGGGCTGCCGTGGCTTCGGGCGGCAGGTATTCGCGGCATTCAACCATGTCGGGTTCGGGCCGATGAAAGGATTGGGCTGGACCGCCACAGGCTGACTCGAACGCATCAAACAGGCTATCTGGGTAGGCTGCGAAATGTGCTTTTCCGGTGGGCGTGCCCACATCTTGTGTCGTGCAGGCCGCGAGTGCCACAATAGGTAGTAGTGCTAGCACGCGCATTTCGCGCTCCGATGTTGTTTCTGAGCCTCTGGTTGGCAAAAGAATACGGCATATCTGCGGCAGTGACAGGAGTTTTTGGGGGTATGTTGCGCTGGTTTGAGTTGGAGATTCGGCTGAGGCTCGGTTTGAACTCTGCCCTGCAATTTACGGATACTCTTGAGAAAAGTCCCAATGGTCCTTTTCGCGGTCTTTCAACTGGCCGATGACGCTGGGGAATCGGGGCGGCTCGGGTCAACAGAAAAGTTTGAAAAAAACGTCAAAATTTGCGTTGACCTTCCATGCCCGGTTACGCCACCTTGTGTGAACCGGTGACTGGGCCACTAAATCTGGTAGCAAATAACCAGAGACGCGGCCTGGGTTTGGGACGGTTACACTTTCAGACACGAACGGGCGGGACCGCCCGTTGACGGCCATTGTCCGTCACAATTGAGAGTTGCCTATCTATCGGTTTTGGGGAGCGCGGCCCATGGGCGGCGTTGGGAGGCCATAGCGGCCAGAACAAAAAAAGTGCTGAAGACTAGAGGCAGCGAAGATATGAAGATCGAAAGACGGTTCACCAAGGCGGGCGAAGATGCATATGCGAGCATCCCGTTCGAGTCCGCGACATCCGAGATCCGCAACCCCGATGGCAGCATCGTGTTCCGGCTGGAGAATATCGAAGTGCCGGCCGACTGGAGCCAGGTTGCGAGCGATGTGATTGCGCAGAAATATTTCCGCAAAGCGGGCGTGCCAGCGCGCCTGAAAAAGGTGCGCGAACAGGGCGTGCCGGAATTCTTGTGGCGGTCGGTGCCGGATGGCGATAACGTTGAAAAAGGGGGTGAAACCTCCTCCAAGCAGGTGTTCGACCGTCTGGCGGGTGCCTGGGCCTATTGGGGCTGGAAAGGTGGCTACTTCACCACCGAAGAAGACGCGCAGGCCTACTTTGACGAGATGCGCCACATGCTGGCGACGCAGCGTGCGGCGCCCAACAGCCCACAATGGTTCAACACCGGCCTGCACTGGGCCTATGGCATTGATGGACCCGCGCAGGGCCACCACTATGTGGACTATAAGACCGGCAAGCTGACCAAGTCCAAGTCGTCTTACGAGCATCCGCAGCCGCATGCGTGCTTTATCCAGGGCGTGAAGGATGATCTGGTAAACGAAGGCGGGATCATGGATCTGTGGGTCCGCGAAGCGCGCCTTTTCAAATATGGCTCTGGCACCGGCACCAACTTTTCGCACCTGCGGGGTGAAGGTGAATCGCTGTCTGGTGGCGGTAAGTCGTCGGGCCTGATGGGCTTCCTCAAAATCGGGGACCGGGCTGCCGGCGCGATCAAGTCGGGCGGCACCACTCGGCGCGCAGCCAAGATGGTGATCGTTGATGCCGACCACCCGGATATCGAAGACTTCATCGACTGGAAAGTTCTGGAAGAACAGAAGGTTGCCAGTATTGTGGCTGGGTCCAAGATGCATGAGCAGAAGCTAAACCTGATCTTCGAAGCCATCGGCACATGGGACGGTGCGGCCGAAGATGCCTACGATCCGGCCAAGAATACGGCGCTCAAAGAAGCGGTGCGCGACGCTAAGAAATCGGCGATCCCAGAGACTTACATCAAGCGTGTGTTGGATTACGCCCGGCAAGGCCACACTGCGATTGAGTTCCCGACCTATGACACCGACTGGGACAGCGAAGCGTATAATTCTGTCTCCGGCCAGAACTCCAACAATTCCATTCGGGTCACCAACGCTTTCCTGACAGCGGTGGAAAAGGATGCGGACTGGGAACTGATCAACCGTGTTGACGGCTCCGTCGCCAAGACAGTGAAAGCCTGCGACCTGTGGGAAAAGGTGGGGCATGCTGCCTGGGCCTGTGCTGATCCGGGGATCCAGTTCCACGACACTGTGAATGAATGGCACACTTGCCCAGCAGACGGGCCGATCCGCGGGTCGAACCCCTGTTCGGAATACATGTTCCTTGACGATACGGCCTGTAATCTCGCGTCGATGAACCTACTGACCTTCCTGCAGGATGGCCGGTTCCAGGCGGACGAATACATGCACGCCACGCGGCTGTGGACGCTGACGCTGGAAATCAGCGTGACCATGGCGCAGTTTCCGTCCAAGGAAATCGCGCAGCTCAGCTATGATTTCCGCACGCTGGGCTTGGGCTATGCCAATATCGGCGGTCTGCTGATGAACATGGGCTTTGGTTATGACAGCGTCGAAGGCCGTGCCCTTTGTGGAGCGCTGACGGCGATCATGACCGGCGTGGCTTATGCAACCAGCGCCGAGATCGCGGGCGAACTGGGGCCGTTTGCAGGCTATAAGCGCAACCAGGACAACATGCTGCGCGTGATCCGCAACCACCGGAATGCTGCGTACGGCGCAACCGAAGGCTATGACGCGCTAGCGGTGAAGCCGGTGGCTCTGGACCATGCCGGGTGCCCGGATGCGCGTCTGGTGGAATTGGCAATGGCCAGCTGGGACGAAGCGCTGCGCCTTGGCGAACAGCACGGGTACCGTAACGCACAGGCCACCGTGATCGCGCCGACCGGCACGATCGGGCTGGTTATGGATTGCGACACAACGGGGATTGAGCCGGACTTTGCGCTGGTGAAATTCAAAAAACTGGCTGGTGGGGGCTACTTCAAGATCATCAACCGGTCGGTCCCGGCGGCGTTGGCGCATCTCGGATACACCTCCTCCCAGATCGAAGAGATCGTGTCCTACGCCGTCGGTCATGGGACCATTGGCAACGCGCCGGGCGTTAACCACACCACGCTGGCAGGCCACGGGTTTGGGCCTGAGGAACTGGCCAAGGTAGATGCCGCGCTGGGTCAGGCCTTCGATATCCGGTTCGTTTTCAACCAGTGGACGCTGGGGGAAGAGTTCTGTCGCGACGTGCTGGGTATTCCGGCCGAAAAGCTAGCCGATCCCACTTTCGACCTGCTGCGCACGCTGGGCTATTCCAAGGCCGAGATTGACGCCGCCAATGACCACGTTTGCGGGACAATGACGCTGGAAGAGGCGCCGCACCTGAAGGAAGAGCATTACGGCATTTTCGACTGCGCCAACCCATGCGGGAAGAAAGGCAAGCGTTTCCTGAGTGTTGACAGCCATATCCGGATGATGGCCGCCGCACAAAGCTTCATCTCGGGCGCGATCTCCAAGACGATCAACATGCCGAATGACGCGACCATCGAGGATTGTCAGAAAGCGTACGAGCTCAGCTGGTCGCTGGGCACAAAGGCCAATGCGCTTTACCGCGACGGCTCCAAACTGAGTCAGCCGCTGGCCGCAGCTCTTGTCGAAGATGATGATGAGGCGGCAGAGGTTCTGGAAACCGGCACACCGCAGGAAAAGGCACAGGTGCTGGCCGAGAAGGTGATCGAGAAGGTTGTCGTCAAGGAAGTCATCAAAAGCCACCGGGAAAAGATGCCTCAGCGGCGCAAGGGCTACACCCAGAAGGCGGTTGTGGGCGGTCACAAGGTCTATCTACGCACCGGCGAATACAAGGACGGGTCGCTGGGCGAGATCTTTATCGACATGCACAAGGAAGGCGCGGGCTTCCGGGCGATGATGAACAACTTCGCCATCGCCGTGTCCGTGGGTCTGCAATACGGTGTGCCTCTGGAAGAGTTCGTGGATGCCTTTACCTTCACCAAGTTCGAACCGGCGGGCATGGTGCAAGGCAATGACAGCATCAAGAACGCGACCTCGATCCTCGACTACGTGTTCCGCGAACTGGCCGTCAGCTACCTGGACCGCACCGATCTGGCCCATGTCAAACCCGAAGGCGCAACCTTCGACGACATCGGGCGCGGTGAGGAAGAAGGCGTTTCGAATATTTCGGAGATGAGCGAAACTGCAGCCTCCAAGTCCTTGGAAGTTTTGAAACAAATCTCTTCCACTGGCTACCTGCGTAAGCGATTGCCGCAGGAATTGGTTGTGCTGAATGGTGGCCAGGGCATGGGCGCCACAGCCTTTGCGGTGGGCGATCCGTCGGCCGCGCTGCAGACGCTGGCGCCGGAAACCGGCGTGGCGACCACAAAAGTAGCCGCCACCTCGACCACGGCGCTGTCTACCGGCGCGGTCGAAGTCGATGCGCGCACCAAGGCCAGGATGCAGGGGTATGAAGGCGATCCTTGCGGCGAATGCGGCAACTACACGCTGGTGCGTAACGGCACCTGCATGAAGTGCAACACCTGCGGCAGCACCACGGGCTGCAGCTAACTGAACAGCGCCTTAGCCCGGCGCTTAGGGATCCGTGGCCATTCCCCCCAGGTCTAGGTCTGGATCCCGACAAATACGGATCGCGCGGTCAGCCCCGCGCGATCCGGGAACAGGGTGGGACGGAATATCAGTCCTTCCCACTCTCTCACGGGGTGGGTGCGCTCGCCTCAGACGACGCTCAGGCCGCAGGCAACAAACACCGGGCGGTAAACTAGATGAGCCTGAGTGGCGAAACTTCACGGAGAGCTTCGGCTCTCCGTTTTTCTTCGACTGACCAAGTGGTTGTCGTCGGATCTGGTCAAGCTGTTTGTTCACCGTCAACCGTTCTACACATCCCTGTGATTGCAGAGAAATGCCGAAACCTCCAAAACCCGTCAGGCCATCACCTGCGGAATGCCAAGAATCTTTGCAGATCGCGCTTTGAATGCGGCCAAATGCACCGGATTCTTTTGGGGGCAGGGTGTCAGGCCGTTGCTTCCTTCAAAGCGGCCCGCGCGCGGCTGAGGCGAGACATGACCGTGCCCACAGGCTGTCCGGTCCGTTTGGCCAGTACGGCGGGACTGGTTTCGCCTTCGGCCACCAGCGTCATCAACCGTGCCTGTTGCGGGGGCAGGTGGGTGATGGCGCGGCGTAGCTCGGCCAAGTGCAGCCTGTCCGGCGCGTCGGGCAGGGTGACGGCCATGTCGTCGGTCAATGGCTCTGTCGGACGGATCGACCGCCAGCGCGCCCGGGTCAGGTTGCGCAGGGTGGTCAGCGCGTAAGCGCGCAGATTTTCCGGCGCGGGGCTTTTTTCCAGCCATTGCAACATTTTCAACATGGTTTCCTGGGCCAGATCCTCTGCCGCATGCGGGCAACCGGTCAGCCGCAGCGCGGCCCGGCGCAAGTTGGGGGACATGGCGCAAAGGGTTTTTGTCAATTCGGTATCGTTCACGGTTGGCAGCTCAGTTTGTCTGCTTCCAGCGTCTGGACCGAATGCGGCACGCCTGTGGCAGCCTGGGTGCCATTGCTTGCGGGGCGAGGCCATCGGCGGGCTCCCGCACATCCGCTTACAGTGGATCGGCAAGGTTTAGCCGGTTCCGCGCACACAACGCTAGCATTGGACGCAACGGGCCGTTGCCGCGTCTTATCTCACAGGGCGATACCGCACCATCCGTCTGCGGCCCGGTGGTCCATGTCCCAGGATCTCTTGGCAGCTACGCCCTCTTTGCAGGCGGGAGCGCCCGGCTCGTACCCACGGTTGCCGGGCGCACCGCTATGCGCGGATCAGCGCGGCAGGTGGATCGGAAACGCGTTGCGAATCGCCGCATCTGTCACTGGATCCAGCGCCGCAGCGGATGGGGCCGACAGGATCGCCTCCTTCCGGGCGGTGGCCTTTGCAATCAGGTCTGGTCTGCCCAGTTCCACCCATTCCTTGGGTGAGGTCCGGTCACCGTAGACGGGATAGACATAATCCGCCTGCATCCGCCCCAGAGTCTGCGCCGTGCCAAGGTAATGGCCCGTCCCGCTGAGACAGACCTCGGCGATCTGATCCACGGCCAAGGTTTCGTCTGTCACCTCTATCCCCCGCACACAGCGCAGCGCCTGGCCAATCAGGTCTTCAGACAGGATCAGCGATTCGTGGCAGAACCCGAGGAGGGAAGCGTGCATGCCCGCCGCCTCGTAGACCATGTTCAGCCCCGACAACCCTGCCAGCACGTTCGAACACATCTGTTCCCAGCCCGCCTGCATGTCAGGCAGCTTGGAATCGCTGGCCCCCGCCGCTGCACCACCAGGAATACCGTAGAACTGGTGCATTTGCGCGCAACCCGCCGTCAGCAACGCTTGTTCGCCGGACCCGATGGACATGGCCCCGGTCCGCAGGTCCAGCCCGAAGGGCCAGGTGCCAAAGATCGCCGGATGACCAGGTTTCAGGGCATTCACGTAAACCAGCCCAGCCAGACATTCTGCCACGGATTGTACGATGGCTCCGGCCACGGTTGACGGTGCCGTTGCGCCCGCCATGCCCGCTGACAGCAGCAGCACGGGCATACCACCGCGAATGCAGGCTTCCATCACCTCGCAGCTTTCGGTGGCGAACTTCATCGGCGGCACGACGAAACAGTTGGAATTCGACATGAATGGCCGCGCGCGCCATGCGTCTTCGCCGCCCGCGATCATGTGCAGAATTTCCAGCGCTTCCGGCACATGGCGAGGATCAAAAAACGACGTCCCGATATGCTTGGTTGTGCCCGAGCAACAGGCATAGACCGTGTTTAGGTCCATTTCCCGGTTGTCGGGAATATCCCGCGCCACCATGGGCCGTTGTAGGAAATGTACGTTGTCCAACTGGTCGGTGATCCGCGCTGCATCGTGCAGGTCCTGAAGGGTGGATTCGCGGTAATTGCGTCCATCCACATCCACCAGATGCACCGCTGCGCCCGCTGTGCCGTAATGCACACGGGAGCCGGAGAGTTCCAGATCATACCGCTGATCGCGGCCATGAAGAGTGACGGAGCGGTTGGCCTTGGCCAGCATGTCCTCGACCAGCGCACGGGGGAAACGGATGCGGCCATCGTCGCCCTGTGTCGCGCCTGCACCGGTCAGCAGCGCCACACCGCTGTCGGGCGCATCGGCCAGCCCGATTTGTTCCAGCGCGTCCAGCGCGGCATTGTGAATTCGGGTCAGGTCGGCATCGGACAGGGGTTTGTACCGCCCGCCCTCCATGCCGGGGCGTACGGGGCGCAAGTGGTCGGGCAGGGCAGCGGCACGCGCAGCACGACGGGCGGCGCGTCCGCCGGAGCGGATGGCAATACGGGATTGGTCGTTCATGGTCTTGGTTCCGAAACAGGATATCGGGAAAATCTGATCAGGTCAGAGCCCCCTTGGCCGTCCCCGGGCGGCACGGCCACGCTCCGCACCGATGGTGCGGACAACGAGGCTAAGAATGCAGGTTTCAGTTTGCATATGGACAGGATGCCGCAGGCGATTCCCGATCGCTTGCCTGTTTGCGACCTGTGTCGTTTTTGGGCAATTATGCCCTCAGGCGTGCGTTTTTGCTCGCGTTTCGGCAAAGGCGCATAGGGTTTGCAACGCCGCCACAAAGGCCGCATCATCCACTGTCATCGCCACGCGGATGAACCCCGCCGCCGCGTGGCCGAAGCTTTCGCCGGGCATTACCGCGATATTGTGCATGTCCAGCAGGGCGTTGGCAAAGGTATTGCCGGTCATGCCGGTCGCGCGGATGTCCAGCATCAGGTACATCGCGCCCTGCGGTGACACACAACCCACCACGTTCTGTCCGGCCAGCGTTTTCAACGCAAGATCGCGGCGGCGGTGGAACGGTGCGGCGATCTTTTCCTCCAGCCCATGGCCCTGGTTCAAGGCAAAGAGCGCAGCGTCCTGGATGAAACCCGAAACGCCATAGTTTGTGCAAGTCGATAGGTTGATCGCATGGGCGATGACCTCCTCCGGTCCGACGATCCAGCCGCAGCGCGACCCGGTCATCGCGTGGGATTTAGACATGGATCCGATCACCAGCGTGCGCTCTGCCATATCCGGCAGGGAGCGGGGCGTCAGGTGGTCGCTGTCCCAGACCTGCGTGTCGTACACTTCATCCGAGATCAGCCACAGGTCCTGCGCCTTGCAAACGTCGGCAACCGCGGTGAGAGTCTCGGCCGTATAGATCGCGCCGGTCGGGTTGTTGGGAGAATTGATCAGCAGGGATTTCGCATTGTCTGCCATCGCCGCGATATCTTCGGCTGCGGGCTGGAACCCGGTGGCCGGATCTGACGGGATTGCCACCGCTTTCGCCCCCACGGCCCGGATAGTGCCAGGGTAGGTGGCATAATAGGGGTCGATATACAGAGCAGTATCGCCTTCATCACACACCGCATGATGCGCCGCAAAGAGCGCAGCCTGACCGCCGGCGGTGATCAGCACATTGTCTCGTGTTGTCGGTACCCCGGTGCGTTCAGTCACCCGCGTGGCCACCCCATCGCGCAGCCCGTCTGTGCCGGGGATCATCGCATAGCCCGTATGCCCCGCCATCGCTGCGTCATACATGGCGCGCAGGATGATCGGGGCGGTGCGTACGTCATGTTCCCCGATGGTCAGTTCCGTCACCGGCAGCCCGGCGGCGGCCATGCGCCTTCCGCGCACGAACACGTCCCACCCGTCCGAGCCACCGTCATTGATATGTGTGATGCGATGCGAAAGTTTCATGCCGCGCAGTGGAGCCAATGGCACCGCGATGTCAATTCGATTTCCCGTTGCCGTGGCGGACGCTGCGTGTTTTGCTCCGTTGACAGCAGAAGGAATCCCCCGATGTTTACTGTGCAAGAGCTGCAGGATGCCGCCGCGCTGGTCCACCGCCAGATGCCGCCGTCGCCGCAATATGATTGGCCGCTGCTGAGCCGGGAGGTCGGCGCAGAGGTCTGGGTCAAACACGAAAACCACAACCTCACCGGCGCTTTCAAGGTGCGCGGCGGGGTGACGTTCATGGACTGGGTGCGCCGGGAATATCCTAAGAGCCGGGGCATCTGCACAGCCACGCGCGGCAATCATGGCCAAAGCCAGGCTCGGGCGGCAACGGCGGCGGGTCTGCTCGCCAAGATCTACGTGCCCTTCGGCAACTCAGTAGAGAAAAACGCTGCCATGCGGGCCTATGGTGGCGAGGTTATCGAGTTTGGCAGCGATTTTGACGTGGCCAAGGACGAAGCCAGGCGTGTGGCGATAGAAGAGGATCTTGTCTTCGTCCCGCCCTTCCACCGCGAACTGGTGCGCGGTGTGGCCACCTACGCGCTGGAATTTTTCACCGCCGCAACCGACCTGCATACCGTCTATGTGCCGATCGGCTGCGGTTCAGGCATCTGTGGCGTGATTGCCGCTCGTGACGCGCTGGGGCTGGCGACGCGGGTTGTGGGCGTTGTCCCTGAACAGGCCGATTGCGTCAAACGCAGCGTGGAAGCCGGGCAGCTGATCGAAACCAACAGCGCCCGGACCTTTGCTGACGGGACGGCGGTGCGCATCCCGGTGCAGGACGCCTATGACATCTATGCCAAGGGGGCAGACCGCATCATCAGCCTTCGCGAGGATGAAATCGCGGCGGCCATGCGGCTTTACTACCGGACGACCCACAACATTGCCGAAGGCGCCGGGGCCGAAGCTCTCGCCGCGCTGTGGCAGGAACGCGACGCCATGGCCGGACGGAAAGTCGGCGTGATCCTATCGGGGGGCAACGTGGATACCGATATCTACAGCACGGTCCTGTCCGGGCAGACCCCGCAGATGTAGCCGAAAGCGGGCGCAAACTCTGAGCGCAAATTGCGCGCGCGTCGCAATGCCTGCCATATCCTCGACAGTTCCCATATTTGCCCCGACCCGGATGATTGCCTGCTGGCGATCTGCAGGGGCTCGGACCGGATGAGCTTCGGACATTGTGGTTTTGTTTAGCTTCGTTCATCAAAATATTGAGATTAAGGAAAATTTAAGTTTTAAGATATTGTGAAAACCATGAACCCGTTTGTACATGCAAGGCGGTTTTGGACGGTCAAAATTGGCAGGTTGGTTGGAGAAGCTGGTTGGCAGTGACTTGACCGCAAGCAACCTGCGCATGGTGCGGGGCGTGTGCGAAATGCTGGACGCAGGCTGATGTCCATGCTAGCACGGCCTCATGAACGGCACCTGCATCATTATTTGCTGTATTACCATCTGACATCGTCAGGCGGGCCGTTCTTCTATTTTCCTAACAGTATGAAGTTGCTAAGCCCGCCGCGAGCACGCGCGCGAGGACTTTTGCCATGACCGAGATCAGGCTGCACAATACGAAGACCCGAAAGAAAGAGGTTTTCACCCCTATCGACACGCAAAACGTGCGGATGTATGTCTGTGGCCCCACGGTCTATGACCGCGCGCATCTGGGCAATGCGAGGCCCGTTGTGGTGTTCGACGTGCTCTTTCGCCTCCTGCGGGAGGTCTACGAGCCGGATCATTTGACCTATGTGCGCAACTTCACCGATGTAGATGACAAGATCAACGCGCGTGCCGCCGAACGCGGGCGCCCGATCGGGGAGATCACCGAAGAAACGATCGGCTGGTTTCTCGATGATATGGCCACACTGGGCGCGTTGCCGCCCAATGCCATGCCGCGCGCGACGCAATATATCCCGCAGATGATCGAGATGATCGAGGGGTTGATCGCGTCCGATCACGCCTATGCCGCCGAAGGGCATGTCTTGTTTGCCGTGGACAGCTATGCCGACTATGGCGCGCTGTCGGGCCGGTCGGTGGACGACATGATCGCAGGGGCCCGCGTGGAAGTGGCACCGTATAAGCGCAACCCGATGGATTTCGTGCTGTGGAAACCGTCGTCTGACGACCTGCCGGGCTGGGACAGCCCTTGGGGACGCGGGCGGCCGGGCTGGCATATCGAATGCTCGGCCATGGCCGATGATTTGCTGGGCGCACATTTTGATATTCATGGTGGCGGCAATGACCTGATGTTCCCGCATCATGAAAACGAAATGGCGCAAAGCTGCTGTGCGCGCCCGGGGGCGGGTTTTGCAAATGTCTGGCTGCACAACGAGATGCTGCAGGTCGAGGGCAAGAAGATGTCCAAGTCGCTGGGCAATTTCTTTACCGTGCGGGACCTACTGGATCAGGGCGTGCCGGGGGAGGTGATCCGTTTCGTGTTCCTCAGTACGCATTACCGCAAGCCAATGGACTGGACGGCGGAGAAGGCGCGGGAGGCGGAGGCGACGCTGCGCGGCTGGCGCAAGATGGTGGCAGGGGCGGAGCCGACCACTCCGGCGCAATCGGTTGTGGATGCGGTAGCGGACGATCTGAACACGGCCGGGGCCATTACAGAACTTCACGCGATGGCCAAGGTGATTGCGGGCAACCCACAGAAGGACTGTTCTGTCGAAAAGGGCACGTTTCTGGCCTCTTCGCAGATCCTGGGACTGTTGAGCCCGGAGCTTGGGGACTGGGCTGAAGAGCCGGATGTGGATTTTTCGCCTTTCGTCGCGCGGTTTGTGGAAATCCGCGAATTGGCGATGCAGACCAAGGACTTTTCCGGGGTCGACGCGATGAAACAGGCCCTGATCGCCGCCGGGGTCGAAGTGCGCATGTCCAAGGCCGGGGTGGAGTTGGTGCCAGGGCCGGATTTTGATGCGGAGAAGTTGGAGGGGGTGCAATGAACAGCACAGACAAGGCCCCGCAGCCCGCCGCAGAAACGCAACTTCGTCCAAGCTCGTTGGAGGCCTGAAATGACCCGAGAACGCCTCTATCTCTATGACACCACCCTGCGGGACGGCCAGCAAACGCAGGGTGTGCAGTTCTCTACCACGGAGAAACAGCAGATCGCTCGCGCGTTGGATGCGCTCGGCATGGATTATATCGAAGGCGGCTGGCCCGGTGCTAACCCCACCGACAGCGCGTTTTTCGACGCAGCCCCCAAGACAAGCGCAAAGATGACCGCCTTTGGCATGACCAAACGGACGGGGCGGTCGGCGGAAAATGACGAAGTGCTCGCCGCCGTGATGAATGCGGGTACCGACACTGTTTGCCTCGTGGGGAAAAGCCACGACTATCACGTGACAGACGCGCTCGGGATCACGCTGGAAGAAAACCTCGACAACATCGGCGCCTCCATCGCCCATATCGTGGCGCAGGGGCGCGAGGCGTTGTTTGACGCCGAACATTTCTTTGACGGCTACAAGGACAACCCTGACTATGCTGTTGCTGCCCTGCAAGCTGCGCTGGAGGCAGGTGCGCGTTGGGTCGTGCTGTGCGACACCAACGGCGGTGCCTTGCCCGAAGAGATTGGGCGCATCACCGCCGCCGTGATCGCGGCCGGTATTCCAGGTGAGAAGCTGGGCATACATACCCATAATGACACGGAAAATGCCGTGGCGGGCAGCCTGGCAGCCGTCGATTCAGGGGCGCGCCAGATCCAGGGCACGCTGAACGGGCTTGGAGAACGGTGCGGCAATGCCAATCTGACCTCGATCATCCCCACGCTACTGCTGAAAGAACCCTATCGCAGCCGTTTTGAAACCGGAATCACCACAGATGCGCTGGCGGGACTGGCCAAGACCAGCCATCTGCTGGATGACATCCTGAACCGTGTGCCGATGAAACAGGCGGCTTATGTTGGGGCCAGCGCCTTTGCCCACAAGGCGGGGCTACATGCCAGCGCCATTCTCAAGAAACCGGCCACCTACGAACATGTGGACCCGGCCTTGGTGGGCAATGCCCGGATCATTCCAATGTCGAATCAGGCGGGCCAATCAAACCTGCGCCGCCGGCTGGTGGAGGCTGGATTGACCGTTGACAAGGATGACCCGGCGCTTGGTCGCATCCTTGACCGGGTGAAACAGCGCGAAGATGAAGGCTATTCCTATGACAGTGCGCAGGCCAGTTTTGAACTGCTGGCGCGCGAGGAACTGGGTGTGCTGACCGAACCCTTTGAGGTGGAACGATACCGCGTCATCTCAGAACGCCGGCGCAACGCCAAGGGGCGCGTCGTGGTCGAATCTGAGGCCGTGGTCACCGTGCAATTCCGCGATGGCACCAAGCGGACCGGCTATTTCAAGAACGAGCATCCGCAGGACCTGCAGGATGATGGACCGGTCAACGCGCTGTGGCAGGCGATCCGCGCGGATCTGGGCCCGTTCCAGGACCGGATCGACGACACGCGGCTGACCGATTTCCGCGTGCGCATCACCAATGGCGGGACCGAAGCGGTGACGCGCGTGATCATAGACTTCACGGATGCACAGGGGCTGCGATGGTCCACTGTGGGTGTGTCGTCGAACATCGTGGACGCATCTTTCGAGGCCCTGCTGGATGCGATCCGTTGGAAATTGTCGCAGGAGCAGTCCGCGTGACCGGCGACATGCAGGCGTTTTTCGAAGTCCATCGCGGTTTGCTGCGGGAAGGGCCGGGCTTGCCGGAGGATGTGCATTGGGCACTGGCACAGATCAAACCGCCCGCGCGTGTGCTGGATGCGGCGTGTGGGCCGGGGGCGGATACCGCGACCTTGGCTGAGGCCTTGCCGCAGGCGCGGATTGAGGCGGTCGAAATGGTTCCGCATTTCGTGACGGAGGCGCGGGAGCGCACCGCCGGCTTTGGTGACCGGATTATGGTATTGGAAGCGGATATGCTATCAATGTCGGGGCCTTACGACCTGATCTGGTGTGCCGGTGCGGTATATTTTGCAGGTATTGCCAGGGCCTTGGGCGCGTGGCGCAAAGCGCTATCGCCCGGCGGTTACGTTGCCTTCAGCGAGCCGGTACTGGAACCGGGGGCCAGCAAGGCGGCTCGCCGGTTCTGGGATGGCGAAGGGCAGGTTTCCAGCGAGGCCCAGGTTCTTTCACAGGTCCAGGCCGCAGGATACCGCGTGCTGGAAACGCGGCGCATCGTAGGGGCGGCGTGGGAGGCGTATTATACCCCCATGCAGGCCCACATAGATGCATTGCGGGCAGCCAATCTGGCAGATGCAGTGGCACAGGCTTGCGATCAGGCGGAAGCCGAAATGTCCAACTGGCGCGCAGCGCGGGACGAGGTGGCGTACCTGCTGATCCTCGCGCGGTGTGAGTAAGGAATGACGAACGATCTCCACAACTGCGCGGCACTGGTTGAACGGGCTGATCCGGACAGATTCCGTGCTGCTATGGCTGCGCCGGTGGCGGCACGGGCAGTGCTGTTTCCGCTCTATGCGTTCAACGTAGAGGTATCGCGCGCGCCATGGGTCACGGCGGAGGCGATGATCGCGGAAATGCGCCTGCAATGGTGGCGCGAGGCGCTGGGGGAGATTGCGAGCGGAGGGCCGGTGCGGCGGCACGAGGTGGTTACACCTTTGAGCGCAATTTTGCCTGCCGCATCGGCTCAGTTATTGGATGAATATGTCGCCGCAAGAACATGGGATATATATAATGATCCGTTTGTGGATGCTGAGGCGCTTGGGCGGTATTTGGACCAGACCTCCGGCCATTTGATGGTGGCTGCGGCGAAGGCGCTGGGGGCTGAGGACGTCGGCGCAGTGCGCGATTACGCCTGGGCTACGGGGCTGGCGAACTGGCTGGTCTCCGTGCCTGATTGGCGCGCGCGGGGGCGCAGGCCGTTGCCGGAAGCCCCTGGCGTGGTTAACGGTCTGGTAGAGCAAGGGCTGGATCGTTTGACGCGAGCGCGGGCGGCCGGGGTGCCGAAGGCGGCGCGGGCGGCATTATTGCCGGGGTGGCGTAGCGGAGCGATCCTGCGCCGTGCGGCGGCGGAGCCGGAACGAATTGAAACTGGCGGTTTGCTGCCCAGCCCGGCGCGGGCGCAGCTGGGATTGATGTGGCAGGCCGCAACGGGGCGGGTGTAGGTCCGATATGTGGCATCACCGCACCAAGCCATTTCGGAATGGCGTCCAAGCAGCTTCACCGCGCCGCTGTAGAAAGCTCAGCTTAAGCATCGGAGTTGGGTGACATCACCCAACAAACGCCTTTTCCACTACATATTCCATCGGCTCGGAATTCGCGCCCTCGCGCAGGCCGAACCCTTCCAGCGTGTCCTTCATGTCCACATTGAAGGCCAGCGATCCGCAGACCATGGCGCGGTCGGTTTCCGGCTTGATCGCGTCGATCCCGAGATCGGCAAATACCGTGCCATCGGCGAGCAGCGTTGTGATGCGGCCCATCTTCGGGCTCTCTTCGCGGGTCGTGGTCGGATAATAACGGATCTTGTCGGCAAAGCCTTCGCCGATCAGTTCCGCCAGCAGCTCATCCTTGCGGATGTCTTCGATGAGCTGACGGCCATATTCCAGCTCTGCCACATCGCGGCAAGTATGGGTGACAATGACCTGGTCGTAGTTTTCATAGGTCTCCGGTTCCCGCAGCAGCGACGCAAAGGGCGCAAACCCCGTGCCGGTGGCAAAGAACCACAGCCTTTTGCCCGGCAGCAGCGCGTCATGCACCAATGTGCCCACCGGTTTCGGCCGCAGGATGATCTGGTCGCCGGGTTGGATATGCTGCAGGCGGGAGGTCAGCGGACCATCCTGCACTTTGATGGAGTAAAACTCCAGCTCCTCGTCCCAGGCCGGTGACGCGATAGAATAGGCGCGCAGCAGCGGTTTGCCATTGTCGCCCAGCAGGCCGATCATCACAAATTCGCCGGACCGGAACCGCAGCGTTGCGGGGCGGGTTACGCGAAAGGAAAACAAGCGGTCGGTCCAGTGTTTCACCTGCGTCACGCTCTGGGCGTCGGGCAGGGCGGGCACTTTCTTGGCGGCAATGTCGGTCACGGGGCTCATCTCAGTCATAAATCACATGCCGGGGTTTTTGCCCCGGTCCCTTTCAGTAAGCGTTGATCTTGGTCAATGCCAGTGGAACTTAGCCGCGCAGTCGCGCCTGGTAGTGGTGCGCCTGCCAATCAGCGCGGGCGGTCCACTGCTCTTCGGGCTGGCGCGCAGCAAGATCGGCGTCGATCTGCACATCGTCAAAGCCCGACCGCCGCGCCATGGCGTATTGATCGGCCAGCACATGGCCCTGCGCCCTTAGATGGCCCTGATAGCCCATCAGCCGTAGCCGCCGCGCCAGGGTAAAGCCGCGCCCGTCTGCAAAGCTGGGAAAATCGATGCGGATCATCTGAGCGTCCAGCGCTGTCTGCAGCGCATTCTGATCAGCGTCAGAGCCCAGATCGGTCACCGGGCCGGTCCAGTCATCCGGGCCAAAGCCCTTGTCGGTCACGATGGTGGTCATACCGTTTCCTTCGTACGTAACATGCGGCCGTTCACGAAATGGATGCCGCATTCTTCCTTGGTTTCTCCGCGCCACCGTCCGGCGCGCTGGTCTTCACCATCGTCCACCGTCGACGTGCAGGGCGCACAGCCGATGGAGGGATAGCCCCGTGCCACCAACGGATGCCGGGGCAGGCGGTTTTCAATCATGTAGGTGCGCACGTCGTCCTGGTCCCAATAGGCCAGCGGGTTCACCTTGATGCGTCCGGTCTCAGCTTCTTGCTCGAAGAATTGCAGCGCCTGCCGTGTGCCGCCCTGAAACCGCTTGCGCCCGGTGATCCATCCGTCAAATCCAGCCAGCGCGCTCTGCAACGGCTCCACTTTGCGCAGCGCGCAGCAGGCGTTGGTGTCGAGTTGATGCAGGGTGCCATCGGGGTCTTTCGCGGCCAGCACTTGGGCCTGTGCACGGATCGTACGCACGCTTTGCAAGCCCAGCCGTTCGCTCAGTTCCAGCTGATAGACCAGGGTTTCGGCAAACAGCATCTCGGTATCGATGAACAGTACTGGCGCATCGGGGCGGATCACGGCCAGCATGTGCAGCAGGACGACTGATTCCGCGCCAAAGCTTGACACAAGCGTCGCATCGCCCAGCTGGGTCAATGCGTATTTCATGACATCGGTCGCCGAATGGTGGCGGAACGTGTCATTCAGCGCAGCGACTGTGTGGCCCAGCGGGGTGGGGTCCGCGGTGGGCGTCTGCTTGGAAGCATCCAACATCATGATTACTCGGCGGCAAGCGCCCGTTTTTCCGGGTAAAGTGCGGCCTTGAACGGGGCCATGCCCAACCGGCGGAACGCGTCGAGGAAGGTTTCCTCGCGACTGTCGCGCAGGTCCAGATAGGCCAGAACCAGCCGTTCGATTGCCGGAATGATCTCCTCTGCCGAAAAGCCGCGCCCGGCGCGCTGGCCTACGGCGGCGTCTTCGGTCCCTGTACCGCCCAGTGTGATCTGGTAGTTTTCCACGCCTGCACGGTCTAGCCCGATAATGCCGATATGGCCAACATGGTGATGCCCGCAGGCGTTAATGCAGCCCGAGATCTTGATCTTGAGTGGGCCGATGTCATGCTCCAGCTTCAGTTCGTCAAAACGGGTTGCGATTTCTTGCGCGATGGGAATGGAGCGCGCCGTAGCGAGCGCGCAGTAATCCATGCCGGGGCAGGCGATGATATCGGAGATCAGCCCGATATTTGCGGTGCCCAGCCCTTCGGCCTTCAGCGCGTAATAGATTGACGGCACGTCGTTTTTGTTGACATGCGGCAGGATCACGTTCTGTTCGTGACTGATGCGCAATTCGTCATGGCCATAGGATTCTGCCAATTGTGCCATCAGCTGCATCTGCCGCGCTGAAGCATCGCCGGGCGTCTTGCCATGCGCTTTGAGCGAGATGGTGACAATCGCGTATTCCGGGTTGCGATGGGTTGTCAGGTTGGTGTCAGCCCAGCTGCGGAACAGCGCGTCATGGGTGTAGGCGTTGTTGTAGCGGTCCTGATCTTCGGTCTTGAATGCGGGCGCGGCGAAATTCGCCTCAATCTGCGCCAGTAGATCCTGATCCACGCCGGTGAACTGGGCTTTGCGCAGGGCAAATTCCTTGTCCACCTCTGCGCGCAGGTTCTCCAGGCCGAATTCGTGCACCAGGATCTTGATCCGTGCCTTGTACTTGTTGTCGCGGCGTCCGATCACGTTCCAGACGGCCACTGTGGCCTCCAGATAGGGCAGCAGGTCCTCGCCGCTCACAAAATCGGCCAGCACCTTGCCGATCATCGGCGTTCGGCCGAGGCCCCCGCCCACCAGCACCTGGTAGCCGATCTGCCCGTTGCGTTCGACGATCCGGATGCCGATGTCATGGGCCGCCGTAACCGCGCGGTCGTTGGGCGCACCGGTTATGGCAATCTTGAACTTGCGCGGCATGAACTGGAATTCCGGGTGGTCGGTCGACCACTGGCGCAGCAGCTCGGCCACCGGGCGCGGATCGGCAATTTCGTCCGCCGCAGCGCCCGCAAAATGGTCGGCTGTCACGTTGCGGATCGTATTACCGGAGGTCTGGATTGCATGCATGCCAACCTCGGCCAGCGCGTCCAGCATGTCGGGTACGTAACGTAGCTTGGGCCAGTTGTACTGGATGTTCTGGCGGGTGGTGAAGTGGCCATAGCCCTTGTCCCAACGTTCCGCGATCATCGCCAGCTGCCGCATCTGCGCACTGTTCAGTGTGCCATAGGGAATTGCCACGCGAAGCATATAAGCGTGCAGTTGCAGATAGAGCCCGTTCATCAGCCGCAACGGCTTGAACTCATCCTCGGTCAGCGATCCGTCGATACGGCGTTCTACCTGGGTGCGGAACTGGGCGTTGCGTTCAGCCAAAAAGGCGCGGTCGAAATCGGTATATTGATACATGGGAATCTCAGAAACCGGCCTGTTTGCCGTGGAAATAGTTGGAGGGACCTGTGCGTCGGAACGCTTCGCGGAAATGAATGGGTTCAGGGCCGTTTTCGCCCTTGGCCACATCAGCCAGATAGACGCCGACAATGATGTTCTTTTGGCGTTCGGCATCCAGCAGGCGCAGCTGTGCGTGCGCTTCGTCTTCGATGATTTCGGCCTCTTCCAACCGGCGCGACCAGCGGTCATCAGCGGTCTGATAGATCACGTCGCCTTCCAGCAGGTCGTTGGCGGTGACAACTCTGGGGGTGAAGGCTTTGGGCATCAAAGCACTCCTTCTTCCTTGAGCGATGCGGAAATGGCATGGGCCGTGTGAGGTTTCAGTCCGTAGAGGATGAGAGCGGGGCCGGTCAGCGACGCAGCGGAAAGGTCATGATTCAGCCGATCCAGCCGGGAGGCGATGACGCTTTGATCGGGCAGGGAGGCATTGGCCACCACCGACACAGGCGTGCGCGGGTCTGCGCCGAACATCATCAGCCGGCCTTGGATAAAGCGCGCGGCCTTCTTGCCCATGTAGATTGCGGCCACCTGCCCGGGCGTGGCCAGATCGCGCCAGTCATGATCGGCAAACCCGTCCACGTCATGACCGGTCAGAACGCGCAGCCCGCTGTTGCGGTTGCGTTGTGTCAGGGACTGACCGATCGCCGCCGCCGCTGCGCTTGCCGCCGTAATGCCCGGTACCACGTGCCAGTCGATCCCAGCGGCGTCGCAGGCTTCGGTTTCTTCGTCCAGCCGCGCAAACACGGTAGGGTCGCCACCCTTCAGCCGCACGACCTGGGCACTCTGGCTGGCATGTTCGACAATGACAGCGTTGATGTCGTTCTGTGGGGTCGACTGGGCAAAGCCGCGCTTGCCCACATGCACCATAACTGCCTCGCGTCGCGCCAGCTCCAGGATCGCGGGGCTGACCAGCCCGTCATGGATGACCACATCCGCCTCATCCAACGCCTTGCGCGCCTTCAGCGTTAGCAGTTCCGGGTCTCCGGGGCCTGCGCCGACAAAGGCAACGTGGCCCGGGCGGGTGTCACGTGCAAGATGCTGCGCCAGCAGGTCTTCCAGCGCCGTTTCTACGGCGTCTTGTCCGGCGCTGACCGCGCGTGGCCCGGCGTCAAAGAAATACGCGCGCCAGAAATCGCGACGCGGGCGACCAAAGGGCAAGGCCTCGGCCATATTGCGGAAACCTTTCCCTATGCGCGCCAGTGTGCCCAGTGTTGCTGGCAGGCGTTCTTCCAGATCGGCCTTGATCGCACGGGCCAGGACTGGAGCGGTGCCCTCGGTTCCGATGGCCACGGTCACTGGATCGCGGTCTACAATCGCGGGGGTGATGAACGCGCTGGCCTGCAGGTTGTCGACCACATTGACCAGCGCGCCTTCGGCGCGGGCGATGGTTGCGGTGCGGTTGTCTTCTGTATCGTCTTCGTCAGCGGCATAAAACAACGTGGCCCCAACAACGTCACCCGCTTGGAGGGTGCGCCGCGTCAGCATCAGCTGCCCGGCAGCGGCCCAATCTACGATGTCCTGCGCTGGGTCGCTGGCGAAAACCTCAATCTGCGCTTTGGTTTTCAACAGCAGCCGCAACTTGGCTAGCGCCGCGCCGCCACCGCCGGACAGCACGATCCGCGTGCCTTGGGTGGACAGGAATATGGGAAAATGCTGCATCTGACTGCCTGCGTTGCTGTTGACTTTCCGTGAATATAGGAAAATGTTCCTATTTAATGCCAGCATTGATGAAAAATAAGGAAAATTGTTCTGGTTTAAGGGCAATCCAGAACGAAGAACCAAAACATGGCGGAGAATTGGAATGTCAGTGCGGATTGATGACACAGACCGGAAAATCCTGACCGAGCTGCAAATGGATGCCAGCCAATCGCTGGACGAAATTGCGAGGAAAATCGGGTCGTCCAAGACACCTGTCTGGAATCGTATCCGCAAACTGCGCGATGCGGGCGTTATTGGGGCGCAGACGGTAATACTGGACGCCGAGGCGCTGGGGTTCGAGGCCACGTTTTTCGTGTTGATCCGCACCTCGGAACATGACGCGGGGTGGCAGGCGTCGTTTCTGAAAACCCTCCGCGACCGACCCGAGGTGCAGGAGGCGCACCGGCTGGCTGGTGATATCGATTACATCCTCAAGGTGCGGGTACGCAACGCGCGTGCCTATGACGCGTTTTATCAGGCACTGATCGCCGAGGTGAAAGTGTTCAACGTCACGGCGCTGCTTTCGATGGAAGAGATCAAATCAACCACGATGCTGCCGCTGGAAGCCGCGTCGAGTGCATCTGAGCCTGGGTGACTGCCAAACTAGTGCCTACGCCGAAACCTATTTCGAAAAGCGCGTGAAACGGAGCCGCCCTTTTTTTATGGTCAGGTTAACTTGTAGCGTACCTAGGCGTAAACGCGGCTTGCAAGCTCGCCATGCATCGCGGGGCCTCGGCCTGACGTTACGCGGCTAACTCTTTGCCCGCACCATCAACCGCTCCAACCCGTGAAAATGATAGGTATCCGCGTAACGCGGGCGTTCTACCAACTGCAGGCCAGGGTGGCGTTCGAACAGGACCCTCAGTCCAATCTGCAGTTCCAGCCGGGCCAGCGGGGCGCCCACGCAGAAATGCAACCCACCGCCAAAGCTGCTGTTGATCTGTACTGGCCGCGTTGGGTCAAAACGATCTGGATCTTCCCACCGCGCCGGGTCGCGATTGGCCGCGCCCAGAACCAACGCCACCTGATCACCGCGAGACAGGGTCGCGTCGCCCACCACCACGGGTTCATAAATATACCGGGTGAAGATGTGCAGTGGTGGGTCGTGTCGGAGCAGTTCTTCGACCGTGCCGGCCACGGCACCTGAGGTGAGGAAGGGCGCACAAACCCCCTTTTCCAATAAGATTTTTACCGAATTGCCCATGCTATGCACCGTCGCCTCATGCCCTGCGTTCAGCAGCAGAATACAGGTGGTGATCAGCTCATCCGTGCTCAGCTTCTCCCCATTTGCCTCGGCAAGGATCAGCTGTGTGATCAGGTCATCTGCCGGATGGTCCCGACGTTCGCGGACATAGTCGTGCAGGAACGCTGAAAACGCCTCGGCCGCTTGCGCCGCGGCATCTTCCACTGCGCGGCTACGGCCCGGTTGGTACATCGCCACCATCGCGTGCGACCAGTCCAGCAATTGGGGCGCCATGTCCTCCGGCACGCCCAGCAGGCGGGCAATGATCCGGACGGGAATGATGTTGCAATATGCGGGCAGCAGGTCAAATACGTCATCTGGGAAGCGGTCAATCAACGCGTGGCACATCGCTTCCAACTCCGGCTCCATTGCTGCGATCCGGCGGGAGGTGAAGGCGCGCAGGACCAGCGCGCGCAGGCGGGTATGGCGGGGCGGTTCCAGCTCCAGCATGGAATGCGCCTCAACAGCCATGAACGGGGCCAGATGTGGCGGCACGGGCTGTGCCTGCTCCGGCGGGCATTCTCGGCCCAGCCGTTTGTCACGAAAGAGCGCGGTTACCGTTTCATAGTCGAACACAGCTGGCATGCCGAAATCGTTCCACCATAGCACTGGCCCGGCAACGCGCGCACGGGCATAGACAGAGTAGGGGTCCTGCACAAACCCGGGGTCTTTCGGGGATTGCTGCAGGTGCTGCATGGCTATCCGGCGGCAGCTTCCAGCGCGGCGATGATCGGGGAAAAGTCTTCAGCCGTCAGGCTCGCTCCGCCCACCAGCGCACCGTCCACATGCGGCACAGCAAAAATTTCTGCTGCGTTGGCGGGTTTGACCGATCCGCCATAAAGCACGCGCACCGACCGCGCGACGCCTGCGCCGAAACGGCGTTCCAGCCGGGTACGAATGAACCCGTGCACTTCGCCGATCTGATCTGTGGTGGGCACTTTGCCAGTGCCTATGGCCCAGATCGGCTCATAAGCGATCACAAGGTTTTCGCCGGTCGACAGGTCGGGGATGGAGCCTGACATCTGCCCGGCGATGATATCCAGCGTATTGGATGCCTCGCGTTCAGCGAGGCTCTCGCCCAGGCAGATCACCGCCATCAGCCCTTCTGCCATGGCAGCGTTTGCCTTGGCGCGTACGTCATCATTGCGTTCATTATGATCGGTTCGGCGTTCGGAATGACCCACGATCACCGCAGTTGCCCCGGCATCGGCCAGCATTGCGACGCTGATATCACCGGTATGCGCGCCCGACGCGGCAGGGTGGCAATCCTGCCCTCCGATGGTCAGTGGGCTGCCCTCCACCACCTGTGCGGCGCGGTCCAACAGAGGCGCGGGCGGGCAGATCAGGATGTCAACGGGGCTGGTGTCATGAGTTTCGGCCAGGGTGCGCAGCGTGCCCAAATCAGCGTGCGTGCCATTCATCTTCCAGTTTCCGGCCGCGAGTTTCCGCCGCATGATGTGCATCCCCTAGGTGTCCGTGCTTCGCCCGTGGTAGCACCCCGCTCCCGCGCATACAATTCTTCGGAACCATGCGCTGCCGATGATGTCGGGACCTTCTGACAAAGGCTGGGGCGCTGCGCGGTCCGCAGGCAAAGACGCACGCGCGCACGATATCAGCGTGGCGCAGTTGATGGTGCAATCTGCCGTGTCTCAGAGTTATGCAGAGACCAGTGTGAGCATAAAGAAAGCCGGTTAAGTGTCTGCGAACCTTATGGATTCGCCACAACCGCAGGCGTCGACCACGTTTGGGTTGCGGAACTTGAAACCTGCTTCCAGCAGAGAGACCTCATAGTCAATTTCCGTCCCAAACAAGAACATCTGCGCCATTGGGGCGATCAGCACGCGCGCGCCATCCTGTTCCACGACTTCGTCATGCGGATCCGCTGCATCGACATAATCCATGGTGTATTCCATGCCCGCGCAGCCACCTTTCTTCACACCGATGCGCAGCCCGGTATGGCCGCCTTTTTCCATCAGGCTGGCGATCTGCTGAGCAGCCTTCGGTGTCATGGTCACGGCTTGCTTGCCGGGGATAGCGAACATGAGCGAACTCCTTTGGGAGCACTCTAGGGCCAAGGCGCGCCGCTCTCAAGAGGGGACTGCCCTGGCGGAGGTCGAACCGAACGGGTCTGGTATGCCAGGGGGGCGGATGGCCGTGCCTTCGGCCCTTGGGAGAAGGGCTTTGGCACGGTTGGGTAAGATGGTCGCAGCCGCTCCGCATCCACACGCACACTTGCGGAAAATTTGTGCGTTCAGGATGGGGGTGTGGCGTCACGAAGTGACAAACGTTTTGTCAAAGGTCGGGGGCTGGCCCGGAGGGTTTACATGAAGCCAAGTTCCAGCCGCGCTTCGTCCGACATCATTTCCATACCCCAAGGCGGTTCCCAGACAAGATCCACATCGACCTGCTTTACGCCCGGCACCGCGCTCACGGCATCGGCCAGCCAGCCCGGCATTTCGCCTGCAACAGGACAGCCGGGCGCGGTCAGGGTCATCACCAAGCGCACGGCATTTTCAGTGTCTATATCAACGGTATAGACCAGGCCCAGTTCGTAGATATTTACTGGAATTTCAGGATCGTAGACGGTGCGACAGGCGTCCACAATCGTGTCGTAAAGCGGATGGTCCGTGGTCGACGGCGCAATCAACGGCGCGCCTTCAAGCGGTTCGGTCGGCTGGTCCATGGAGGCCTCTTTTTGGTTCCCGACCAATTATATAGGATTTTGCTGCGCGGGGGTAAAGGAGGGTCGGGATGCGACGCTTTTGCGGCGTCTGACGCTGTGATCAGACGGGTTTGTTCAAAACGGGGCAAGTTTGTACTTCGGACAGCCGCCCGGAAGTGGCTTGACCCAAGTCATTTCGACATGGCTTGGGGCTATTTGTGACGTAGGTGCATCGGATCAGTCGTTGATATCATGGTCAAATGTCTTCACCTGACAGTTCGGGTGCGCAAATACGCGACGCAACACCAGCCAAGCGATGAGTGACAGAGCGGCGAAGACAAGCAGCAGCGCGGGCAGGGTCAGGGCAAGGCCGGTGTTCAACAGCAGCATGGCCACCGCAAACGCGCCCACGGCAAAGCCCAGGAATACGAAACCCGGCAGCAGCAGTTCGACGATCCCCAGCACCAGCGCGGCGATCAGCCAGAGCCACCAAATGGCCCAGATACCCTCCATCACCTGTCCCCTTTCAGCATTTTGAAGGCGTCGCCGAACGCCTCCAGCGCCTGGGCGGGCACGACGATAGTTTGTTTGCCATCACCTGCGCCCAGCGTGTTCAGCGCTTCGACCTGTTTTAGCGCGACCTGGTATTGTGCGGCCTGGATACCGTTTTCTTGGATCGCCTTGGCGACCACTTCGGTTGCATAGGCTTCGGCCTCGGCCTCGATCCGGCGGGCCTTGGCGTGTTGTTCGGCGGCGTAAAGCTCTGCATCGGCAGCCAGTTCAACTGCCCGGCGCTGGCCTTCGGCTTCGGTCACCTGGGCGCGGCGGGCGCGCTCTGCGTTGAGCTGTTGCAGCATCGCGTCACGTGTCGCCTGATCGAGGTTCACGTCGAGGATTTCCGCGCGCGTCACCTCGATACCCCAGTCATCCACCGCGTCCTCGACGCTGGCCTTGATAGTCGCGATCAACTGGGCGCGGTTGGACTGCACCTCATCCAGATCCATCTTGCCGATTTCGGCGCGCACGATCCCGGCCACGGTGGTGGAGATGGCGCCATCCACGTCGCGTATGCGGTAGACGGTCTTTTCTGGTTCGGTGATCCGGTAGAAGACCGAGGTGTCGACCTGCACCAACACGTTGTCACGCGTGATCGCATCCTGGCTGGCGGTAGGCAATTGTCGTTCGAGGATGGAGATCGTGTGTCGCACTGTGTCGAGGAAGGGTATGATAAAATTTATGCCGGGTCCCAGAACCGATTGCAGCCGTCCGAACCGTTCGACCACATGCTTTTCCGATTGTGGCACAATCCGGACCCCTTTCAGGATCACGATGATGATCAGGATCGCCCCAAGGACATACGCAAGGTTGCTACCGATCAGGGAGGTAATCTGGTCTTCGGTCATGTCTTACTCGCGGTGTTGGGGTTCGCCTGAGGCACATATGGGATGCAAGTGCGCGGGAGACAATACCGCATTGGTGGTACGGCGGGGCGGCAAAGCACATGTTCTTGCCCCGGTTTGGCAATAATTTTGCCCAGTCCTTGGGGCATATCAAAACCAACCTCTGCCAGTAATGGCGGGTAGAGCAGTATTTAGAGAAACGGGAACAAATTGATCCGGATTCACCAGCAGCTGGCAGATTATGCCCGGGCCTGTATCCGTTTGGTGTGGCAGCGGCA
The DNA here is from genome assembly GCA_017643305.1 of Marinibacterium sp. Lineage (GTDB taxonomy): Bacteria > Pseudomonadota > Alphaproteobacteria > Rhodobacterales > Rhodobacteraceae > HXMU1420-2. The sequence continues at coordinate 35,803 of JAEPNQ010000024.1, forward strand.
GTTGATGTATGCCGGTGGCACATTGCTGACCGCCCTGTTCGCCGACCCGCTGATTGCGTGGGCGTGCTACGGGCTCTGCATGTTGGCGGAATGGTATGACATGCGGGTGTGTCGTGAGGTGCTGGACTGGCAATCGCAGGGTGGGTTGCATCCGGCCCGGCCAATGCGGCGGCTGATGATCAGTTCGGCGGCAACGACGATCGCGATCGTGATCTACATGGTGGCAGTTGCAGCGGCTGAAGGGCCCACAATACACCTAGGTCCACTATTTTTCCTATTTGCTGCAGCTATTTACGCAACGATGAATACCTGCCAGGTGCCCCAGATCCTGCGGGCGCGACTGCTGATCTATTTCAGTGCTTTCGTGTTCATACCGGTGCGGGACATCATCATCATGCGGCCGCCGTTGGGATCCGAACTGTGGAGGCAGCTGGGGACTGTGCCGTCCATTATTTTTCTGCTGCGGGAATGCGCGATCAAGTTCATGTCCGGCTATCGCAGCGTACAGACCCGGCTGGATGATCTGTGGTTCGAGCTGGACCGCGTAGCTGAAGCCTATGAGGTGCAATCGCAGTTCGTTTCAATTGTTAGCCATGAACTGCGCACGCCGCTGACATCAATAAAAGCGTCTCTGGATCTGATTTCTAAAGAAGACATTGCAGTGCCGGTGGACGAAATGCGGCGCCTGGCGTCCATTGGGCGGTCCAACAGCAACCGGCTGGCGGCCCTGATCGACGATCTGTTGGATTTCCAGAAGCTGAATTCTGGCAAGATGGTATTCCGGATGGAACGCATCGATCTGGGCGCGATGGTGGCCGACGCGATGGAGGCCAACCGCGGCATCGCCGATACGCGGGGTGTGCAGATGGCCCTGAAGCTGCCGTCCGAGCCGTTATTTGTGCAGGCGGACATGGACAGGATGATGCAGGTTCTGGCCAACGCTCTGTCCAATGCGGTCAAGTTTTCCCATCGGGGTGGGACAGTGGATGTCATCGTGCGCGCTCATAAAGGCCTGGTTCAGGTGATGGTGCAGGATCACGGCATAGGTATTCCGGAAGAGGCCCGGGAAATGGTCTTTGCCCCGTTCATGCAGGTGGATGCATCAGACAAGCGGGCCCATGGGGGCACGGGGCTTGGTATGACCATCTCCAAGCGCATTATGGAAGCCCATGACGGCAGCATTGATTACGTCAGCGAACCGGGACGGGGTACAATTTTCTTAATTACGCTAAACCCGCTGGAAGAAACCTCTGTGGACGACGCGGAGGAGCCGTACACGGAAACCTGCCAGCTGGAGCCAATGAGGACCTGATCCGCCTGCCTCCCGCGGCTACCCGCTTTTCCGGCGTCGCACCGGTTGCGGGCGCACCTGCAGTTCGATGCCTTCGTGAAGCTTGGTGGCAATGTCTTTTCCGGTTGCGGTTTCAACCCCTTCGAGACCGGGGTAGGAATTGACCTCAAGCACCTTGGGCCCGTCTTCGGCACGTAGCAGGTCCACCCCTGCCAGCCCCAGCCCAAAGGCGCGGGCGGCGCGGATCGCGGTTTCGCGCTCTGCCTTGGAGCTGCGCGTGGTGGCCGCGGTGCCGCCCTGATGCAGATTGGACCGAAAGTCACCTTCGGCGCCGGTGCGTTTGCTTGCGGCAACGAACTTGCCGCCAACCACGAGGCAGCGGATGTCTTCGCCCGCGGCTTCCTTGACGAATTGCTGCACCAAGAAGTTGGCCTTTAGCCCGCGAAAAGCGGAAATCACGCTTTCGGCGGCTTTCTTGGTCTCGGCCAGTACGACGCCCTTGCCTTGAGTAGATTCCAACAGTTTCACGATCAGCGGGGCCGTTCCGACCAACCCGATCAGGTTGCCGGTGTCTTTGGGCGAGGCGGCAAAGGCGGTGACGGGCATGCCGATCCGATGGCGGGCCAGCACCTGATGCGCGTGCAGCTTGTCCCTGCTGGACAGGATGCCGGTGGAACCGTTGACGCAATAGGTACCGATGGTTTCAAACTGCCGCACGACGGCCGCGCCATAGGGCGTGATCGACGCGCCAATGCGCGGGATCACGGCATCATAGCGGGGCAGGCGCTTGCCGTCGTAATGCACCTCGGGCGTCAGATCATTGATGGCGATATAGACACGATTGGTGTCGATCACCTCCACCGAATGGCCGCGCGCCTCACCAGCTTCGACCAGCCTGCGGGTGGAATAATTGTTTTCCCGGCTCAGAACTGCGATACGCAGCGCCCGGCGCGGGGCGGCGGTGCGCATGCGGGTGGAATGGTAAACATCAAAGCTCAGCTCCGGCTGCAAATGGCGTTCCGTTGGTGTTATGCTGATGTGGTCCGCCAACGCCTGCCGCCCCAGCAGCATGTGGGAGGTCATCGCGCCCCGGTTGGTCAGGGTAATCTCAATCGGCCAGGATTGGCCGCCCACTTCTAGCGTGGTGCCAATGACATAGCGCTGTTCCGATTCGCCGTTGGATGAGGTGACCTCGCGCCTGTCGACAATATCGGCAGAGCAGGGGATGGCCAGATCTTCGCGACCCGGTACGGGGTGCACATAAAAGCGGACCTTGGGAATGGATGTGGGACCGAAGACTTCAATTTCGGATGCATGCAGCGCAGAGGTGCGTGCGCCTGTGTCCACCTTGGCGCTGATTGCGGGCAGGCCAAGGTTGGGCAGGGCGATCCATTCTTCCCAGCCGAATGTCAGGGGGGTGAGGGCGGTCATGGCGGCTCCTTGGCATTTCCTGCGATTTGGCGCAGAAGGCGGCGGTAGCAGAGAGGGACCGGTCATGCCAAGTCCATTTTCCTTTGACCTTCACAAGACGGACGGCAGTGCCCGCACCGGTGCAATCCATACCCCGCGCGGGACCATCCGCACACCGGCTTTCATGCCGGTGGGCACGGCGGCGACCGTGAAGGCGATGATGCCCGAAAGCGTGGCAGCGACGGGGGCGGATATTCTGCTGGGCAACACGTATCACCTGATGCTGCGCCCTGGGGCGGAGCGGGTGGATCGGCTGGGCGGTCTGCACAGGTTCATGAATTGGGACAAGCCCATCCTGACCGATAGCGGTGGATTTCAGGTGATGTCGCTGGCGGGGCTGCGCAAGGTGACCGAGGACGGTGTGACCTTCAAATCCCATATCGACGGGTCCAAACACATTCTGACCCCGGAACGGTCAATGGAGATCCAGAAGCTGCTGGGCTCGGACATCGTGATGTGCTTCGACGAATGCCCGGCGCTGCCGGCTGAGGACAAGGAGGTGGCCGAAAGCATGCGGTTGAGCATGCGGTGGGCGGCCCGGTCGAAAGAGGCGTTTGGCGACCGGCCAGGGCATGCGTTGTTTGGGATCCAGCAGGGTGGAGTAACGCAGGAACTGCGCGCGGAGAGTGCCGAGAAACTGCGGGAGATCGGATTTGATGGGTATGCGGTTGGCGGGCTGGCCGTGGGCGAGGGGCAGGAGGCGATGTTTGGCGTGCTGGACTATGCGCCTGACATGCTGCCCGAAGACGGCCCGCGCTACCTGATGGGCGTGGGCAAGCCTGATGATATTGTCGGTGCTGTGAAACGCGGGATCGACATGATGGATTGCGTTTTGCCGTCACGGTCAGGGCGCACGGGGCAGGTGTTTACCCGGCACGGGGTAGTAAACATAAAGAACGCACGGCATCAGGAGGACCCACGCCCGCTGGATGAAAACTGCAGCTGCCCGGCCTGCCGCAACTATTCCCGCGCCTATCTGCATCATGTGTTCCGGAGCCAGGAGATTATTAGTTCGATGCTGCTGACCTGGCACAATTTGCATTATTACCAAGAATTGATGGCGGGAATGCGCGCAGCTATTTCCGAGGGCCGGTTTGCGGCCTGGGAGGTGGAATTTCATACGGGGCGGGCGCAGGGGGATATTGAGCCGTTGTGACGCCGCGTGGCGCTCGCGCTGCCGCGCGTCTCCCCGCCCGCCGGTCCGTATGTGGAGCGGATTTGCATCTTTGGTGGCTTGGTTGGGGTGGAACGGAGTATTTGAGCCAAGAAAAATGGGCCGGCCAGACGCGCGAATTGCACAGGATTGGAGCAATTGCGCCCTTGCGTGTCCCCAGCGCAGCGGTCATGCTGCGCGGCAACAAAAAGCAGTTGGTTGAAATGGGGCGCCAACAGCCCCAATTTACAAGTCCATACCGGAGACGTCTGGCGTTGCCTTTTGAGGGACGCGCACGTCTTGCCAATAACAAGGATAGAGCATGCAAGAGCCTCTGAATTCATCCTACCCCGTTTTGCCTCTGCGCGATATCGTGGTGTTTCCGCATATGATCGTGCCGTTGTTCGTCGGCCGCGAGAAATCGGTCCGCGCGCTGGAGGAGGTCATGGCGGACGACAAGCAGATCCTGCTGTCCAGCCAGATTGATCCAGGCGAGGATGAGCCCAGCGAAGACGGGATCTACAACGCGGGCGTTCTGGCCAATGTGCTGCAGCTGCTGAAGCTGCCCGACGGCACGGTGAAAGTGCTGGTCGAAGGCCAGAGCCGCGTGCAGATCACCAATTTTCTGGAAAATGAAGATTTTTTCGAGGCCCGCGCCGAGTATCTGGACGAGATGCCGGGTGATCAGGCCACGATTGATGCGCTGGTGCGCACGGTGGGTGATGAATTTGCCCGCTACGCCAAGGTGCGCAAGAACATCCCCGAAGAGGCGCTGTCGGCGGTGGCCGAAAGCGATGAACCGGCAAAGCTGGCTGACCTGGTGGCGGGGCATCTGGGCATTGAGGTGGATCAGAAGCAGGATCTGCTGGAAACCCTGATCGTGAGTGAGCGGCTGGAGAAGGTCTATGGCCTGATGCAGGGCGAGTTAAGCGTTCTGCAGGTCGAAAAGAAGATCAAGACGCGGGTCAAATCCCAGATGGAGAAGACCCAGCGCGAATATTATCTGAACGAACAGATGAAGGCGATCCAGCGGGAGCTGGGCGATGGTGAGGAAGGTGCAGGCGAAGTGGCCGAACTGGAGGCCAAGATCGCCGAGACCAAGTTGTCGAAAGAGGCGCGCGAAAAGGCTGATGCGGAGCTGAAGAAGCTCAAGTCGATGAGCCCGATGAGCGCCGAAGCCACCGTCGTGCGCAACTACCTGGACTGGATCCTGTCGATCCCGTGGGGCACGAAATCCCGCGTGAAGAAAGACTTGGCCCGTGCGCAGAAGGTGCTGGATGACGACCATTATGGCCTGGAGAAGGTCAAGGAGCGGATCGTCGAGTATCTGGCCGTTCAGCAGCGCGCAAAGAAGATGAAGGGGCCGATCATGTGCCTCGTCGGACCGCCCGGGGTTGGTAAGACCTCTCTGGGCAAGTCCGTGGCGGCTGCGACGGGTCGGGAATTTATCCGGATTTCTCTGGGTGGTGTGCGCGATGAAAGCGAAATTCGTGGGCACCGGCGGACCTATATCGGGTCCATGCCCGGCAAGATCATCCAAGCGCTGAAAAAGGCGAAAACCACCAATCCGCTGATCCTGCTCGATGAGATCGACAAGATGGGGCAGGATTTCCGGGGCGATCCGGCCAGCGCGATGCTGGAAGTTCTGGATCCCGAACAAAATGGTACATTCGTGGACCATTACCTGGAGGTGGAATACGACCTCTCAAACGTGATGTTCCTGACCACGGCGAACTCCTACAATATGCCGGGGCCGCTTTTGGACCGTATGGAGATTATTCCACTGGCGGGTTACACCGAAGATGAGAAGGCCGAGATTGCCAAGCAGCATCTGATCCCGAAGCAGGTGAAGAACCATGGGTTGAAGGCCAAGGAATTCGCGCTGAAAGATGACGCGCTGACCTCGATAATCCGCACCTACACCCGCGAGGCCGGGGTGCGGAACCTGGAACGTGAGGTGGCCAAGGTGGCGCGTAAGGCGTTGACCAAGATCATCAAGAAAGGTGCGGAAACCGTTGAGGTTACCGCCGAAAATCTGCCTGACTTCCTGGGTGTTCCGAAGTACCGCTATGGTTTGGCCGAATTGGAGGATCAGGTCGGCGTGGTGACCGGGCTGGCCTATACCAGCGTGGGCGGTGAATTGCTGAGTATTGAAGCACTGCGCCTGCCGGGCAAGGGTCGGATGAAGACCACCGGCAAGCTGGGCGATGTGATGAAGGAATCGATTGATGCGGCGTCCTCTTATGTGCGCTCTATATCGCCACAGCTTGGTGTGAAGCCGCCTCAATTTGAAAAGTGGGATATCCATGTTCATGTGCCCGAAGGCGCCACACCGAAGGACGGGCCAAGCGCGGGTCTCGCAATGGTCACCTCCATTGTGTCGGTGCTGACAGGCATTCCGGTGAAGAAAGACATCGCCATGACGGGCGAGGTGACTTTGCGCGGCAATGCGCTCGCAATTGGCGGGCTGAAAGAGAAGCTGCTGGCAGCTTTGCGAGGCGGTACCAAGACCGTGCTGATCCCGGAAGAGAACGAAAAGGACCTGCCGGAGATCCCGGACAACGTGAAAGACGGGTTGGAAATCATTCCTGTCAGCCATGTGTCCGAGGTGCTGAAACACGCGCTGGTTTCAACGCCGGAGCCGATTGACTGGGACGAAGCCGCGGAGGAAGCCGCCGCCGCCGAAGCCGCGCTGGCAGCCCGTGCTGCTGGATCCGGGGCCGCAACCGCACACTGATACGCGGGTCTGTTCAGGCAGCAAGAACGAGGGCATCCTTTTCAGGGTGCCCTTGGCCCTTTGGGGCACAATATACAGTCCAACCCTCTAAATATAGGGGGTCAGGAGGTTGTTTGGCTTTCATTTTGGCGCGTTTCCGGATATCCTACGGCCAGCAGTAGAGTAAAAGGTGCAAAGCAAATGGCCACAGGCACAACCCGCAAGACAACCAGCACGGCGCGCAAAACGCCCACGCGGAGTACGCGCGCAGCCAAGACAACCACGACCGCGAAGAAGACAACGTCAACGGCTGCAAAGCCCAAGGCAGACACGGCTGCGACCGCACCGATCCCAAGGTTGTAAAGGTTTCCGAACCCGTAGCAGCCCAGCCAGACCTCAAGAAAAAGGAACTGCTGGAAGAGGTGGTTGTGCGATCAGGTATCAAGAAGAAAGATGCCAAGCCCGTGGTGGAATCAATGCTGGAGATCCTCGGCAGTGCGCTGGCGGATGGCCGGGAACTGAACCTGCAACCGCTGGGCAAACTGCGCATCAACAGGACAGAAGACCACGGCAATTATCGCATTGTCGTTTTCAAACTGCGCCAGCAAACCGGTGCAGGTGAGGACGGCGAGGACCCCCTTGCAGACGCCGCCGAGTAAGTCTAAAAGCCGTCGGCACGGGTGATTAGCTCAGTGGTAGAGCGCTTCGTTCACATCGAAGATGTCAGGAGTTCAAATCTCTTATCACCCACCACTTCCCCCCTTTTTGTGTGATGCGAGCGCGGGCGATCGCCTTTGATTATGGCCTGTAAGGCCTGCCTTTTCCAAGGTCTGCCAGGCGATGACTCCCAAGGCCCGGATTGGGGTTCATGTCGGCCTCGAAGACGATGTCGATCTTTTCATTGGATACGTCGGCAATCTGGTCGCTGATGAGCACGTTAAACGTGATGTCCGGGTGCAGCTCGCGAAAGGCGTGCAATTCTTCGGCTACACAATTCGGCAACAATTTCCGTTGGATGCTGACGTGGTTTTGAAACTTGCTGCCATGTGGTCTGGAACCGGGCGCTTGGCGCGGCTAGACCGAAGGCTGGATAAGGAAGCCAAAGCGTGACCCAGGACAGGATATCCGTTCCCATGAGTTTTACTGATCCGTTACCGGATCTATTGGTGTTGCGACATGGTGAAACCGAATGGAACCTTGCCGGGCGCCTTCAGGGCGATCAGGATTCACCGCTGACCGAGTTGGGCCGGGCGCAAGCATTCCGGCAGGGCGAGATTCTGCGCGCCATGTCGCTGGATGGCTGGGATTGGTACAGTAGTCCCCAAGGCCGTGCGCGCCAGACCGCCGAAATTGCCGCCGCCGGGTCCGGGGGCGGGCCTGTTCAGGTGGAGCCGCACTTGCGAGAGATCGGCATCGGAAACTGGGCCGGTCGGAAGCGAGCTGAGCTGATAGCGGAAAGCCCCGCGCTGTTCGATGGCCCACCGCTGGCCTGGTACGACCATGCGCCATGTGGCGAGGGGCTAGTGGGGCTGGCTGCGCGGTTGCACTCGTTCTTGTCTGGGCTGACACACCCGTCAGTGCTTGTAACCCACGGCATCACCAGCCGCATGCTGCGCTGTCTGGCACGATCTTTGCCGCCGGATGCCATCGGGCAGGTGGGCGGCGGGCAGGGGGTGGTATACCGGATTGTGGCTGGGCAGAGCACCTGTTTCGACGCGCCGCCTGAAAATACAAAAGGCTGAATTCAACCCCTTGCGCTTGGTCTGGTTTCCCCGGTAAACACCCTCTGTATGGGTGATTAGCTCAGTTGGTAGAGCGCTTCGTTTACACCGAAGATGTCGGGAGTTCGAGTCTCTCATCACCCACCACCACAGCCTGGAAGCATTGGAAAATAAAAGAAAAATCAGGGCTGAAAAACAAAAAGAGTTCCTGCGAGCGTTCCCGTTGAAGGGTGTAGAAGCCTACTTCAAGCCACATCTTTTATGTTTGTGAAAGGGTGAAACCGGGGTTTGCCAACCGCAATAGAGCGAGGAGGAAGTCAGCACTATGTGCCAAAACCACCCCAGCCTCGTTGAACAGAATTACTCATTACACTACCTGAACACAATACCCACAGAGGCTGACAGAGTGAGCCAGAGACAGGCGCTGGGCGTGTGTTGATAGGGGTGAGGTGCTGATGGGACAGGGCATGTCCCGTCTCGACGCGATCCGACAGATCGGC
>JAEPNQ010000022.1 GCA_017643305.1 Marinibacterium sp.
GATCGATGGTGCGCCAATGGTGACCGAGGTTGCGGCTCCGGCGCATATGGAAAATGTCGATACCATTTATTCTGGCTGGCGGTTTCGGTCCGTGGAAACCCAGGCACTGGAAACCGATGATTTCGACAATCCGGCCTTTGTTTTTGTCGACCAGGCTCTGGACAATTGGGAAAAAGTGGAAGGCTCCGAGGGCAAGTCCTGCGCATCCTGCCATGAAAATGTCGAGGACTTCGCAGGTCTGCGCTCCACGCTTCCGCGCGTCGAGGACGGCCAGCTGGTCACCATGGAAAACCTGATCAACGACTGCCGCACTGAACGCATGGGTGCGGAAGCTTGGAAATGGTCCAAGGGCAACATGACGGCAATGACCGCCCTGATTGGCCTGCAATCCCGTGGGATGCCGATGAACGTGGCCATCGATGGTGAGGCCGCGCCGTTCTGGGAAATGGGCAAAGAGCTCTATTATACCCGCGTCGGCCAGCTCGACATGGCCTGCTCGAATTGTCATGAAGACAACTATGGCATCATGATCAGGGCCGACCATCTCAGCCAGGGCCAGATCAACGGGTTTCCGACCTACCGTCTGAAGAATGCCAAGCTGAATTCCATCCATGCGCGGTTCAAGGGCTGCATGAAGAACATCCGCGCGGTCCCATTCAAGGAAGGCGGCGAAGAGTTCAAGGCACTCGAACTGTATCTGGCCTCCCGTGGTCAGGGACTGTCGGTCGAAACACCATCTGTCCGCAACTGAACCTGAAAGAGGCCCGGTCCCTTGGAGACGGGCCTCTTTTACGTCGAAACAAATTCAATAAAATGAATACGTTGAAAGGGCAAACATGATCTCTCGGCGCGACTTTCTGCAGGTAGGCATGGCGGCTTCGGCCCTTGTTGGCGCATCCGGCTTCGGCAACTGGGCCAAACTGGCCGCGCAACAGGCGCTGACTCAGGACCAGTTGCTGCAATTCGATACGTTTGGGAACGTGTCGCTGATCCATATCACCGACATTCATGCCCAAATGAAGCCCATCTTTTTCCGGGAACCTTCGGTCAACCTGGGTGTCGGCGACAACGAGGGTGCAGTCCCGCACATCACCGGGGCCGATTTCCGCAAGGCGTATGGCATCGCGGATGGCTCGCCGTCGCACTATGCGCTCTCCTCCGGCGATTTCGCGTCGCTCGCGCAAGGCTATGGCCGTGTTGGCGGGTTGGATAGGGTCGCCACCGTGATCAACGCTATCCGCGCTGACCGGCCTGATGCGATCCTATTGGACGGCGGTGACACTTGGCATGGGTCCTACACCTGTTACCAGACTGCAGGTCAGGACATGGTCAATGTGATGAACGCGCTGAAGCCTGACGCTATGACCTTCCACTGGGAATTCACGCTGGGCTCCGACCGGATTGCCGAATTGGTGGAAAACCTGCCTTTCGCCGCCCTGGGCCAGAACATTTTTGACGCCGAATGGGACGAACCCACCGACCTGTTCCCACCCTACACATTCTTTGAACGGGGCGGCACCAAGATCGCCGTGATCGGTCAGGCCTTCCCGTACATGCCAATCGCAAACCCCGGGTGGTTATTCCCCGAATACTCCTTCGGGATCCGCGACGAAAATATGCAGGCCATGGTGGACGAAGTTCGAAACCAAGGCGCCGAATGCGTCGTGGTATTGAGCCATAATGGCTTTGATGTGGACAAGAAGATGGCCAGCATCGTGTCTGGTATCGACGTGATCTTGTCGGGCCATACGCATGACGCTTTGCCAGAACCCGTGTTGGTCGGCCAGACCATCATCCTACCCTCGGGGTCCAACGGCAAGTTCGTCAGCCGGGTTGACCTGGACATCCGCGATGGCCGGATGATGGGCTATAAAACCAAGCTGATCCCGATCTTCTCCGACGTGATTGAACCGGATCCGGAGGTTGCAGCGGTCATCAACGCTGAACGGGCTCCCCATGAGGCAGCCATGGCCGAGGTCATTGGCCAGACTGATTCACTGCTCTATCGTCGTGGAAACTTTAACGGCACATGGGATGACCTGATCTGCGATGCGCTGTTATCTGAGCGTGATGCAGAGATCGCGCTGAGCCCGGGAGTGCGCTGGGGACCGTCTCTGATACCTGGTCAGGACATCACGCGTGAAGACATCTGGAATGTCACCTCCATGACTTATGGTCGGGCCTATCGTACCGAAATGTCGGGTGAATTTCTAAAGGTCGTGTTGGAAGATGTAGCCGACAACATCTTCAACCCGGACCCGTATTACCAGCAGGGCGGCGATATGGTCCGCACCGGCGGACTGGGGTACCGTATCGATGTCAGCAAACCTCAGGGTTCGCGCATTTCCAACATGACCCTGCTCCGCACAGGTGAACCGATTGATCCGGCCCGCAACTATGTGGTCTCCGGTTGGGCCAGCGTAAACGAAGGCACTGAGGGCCCACAGATTTGGGACGTGGTTGAAAACCACATTCGCAAGCAAGGCACGGTTGCCGTTGCCCCCAACAACAGCGTCGACGTCGTCGGCGTCTAACGAACGGAGATTTCCCATATGAGCGATCTCAAAACCCCCTCCCGCCGCGCCTTCCTGCGTGGCAGTGCGGCTGTTGTCGCAGGCTCAGCCGCCGGTGCAGCGGCAGCCGGCGCGCCAGATCCGCTGATCACGGAGCTACAGGATTGGGCCTCTTCCACTGGCGTGGGTGTTGATGCGACCCCCTACGGGTTGCCCATCGAGTTTGAAAACGATGTGATCCGGCGCAACGTGCCGTGGCTCACGGCGGACCCTATCAGTTCGATCAACTTCACTCCGATCCACGCGCTCGACGGTACCATCACGCCGCAAGGCTGTGCTTTCGAGCGCCACCATTCCGGTGCAATCGAGCTGCGCAAGGAAGACTATCGGCTGATGATCAACGGGCTGGTCGATACGCCACTGGTGTTCAGCTACGCCGATCTGGAACGCTTCCCGCGTGAAAACCACGTCTATTTCTGCGAATGTGCGGCGAACACCGGCATGGAATGGGCTGGCGCGCAGTTGAACGGTGTGCAGTTCACCCACGGAATGATCCACAACATGGAATACACCGGCGTGCCGCTGCGCACCCTGTTGGCCGAGGCCGGGGCAGACATGTCCGCAGACAAGTGGGTTTTCGTCGAGGGCGCTGATGCGTCCTCCAACGGTCGGTCCATACCTATGGAAAAGGCTATCGATGACGTGCTGGTTGCCTTCAAGGCCAATGGCGAAGCGCTGCGGATGGAGCATGGCTATCCCGTCCGACTGGTCGTGCCTGGCTGGGAAGGCAACATGTGGGTCAAGTGGCTGCGCCGGATCGAGATCATGGATGGCCCCGTCGAAAGCCGTGAAGAAACTTCCAAATACACCGATGTGCTGGAAGACGGTACCGCGCGGAAATGGACCTGGGTGATGGATGCGAAATCCGTTATCACCTCACCCAGCCCGCAAATGCCGATTGCCCATGGTCCGGGCCCGATGGTGATTTCGGGACTGGCCTGGTCCGGTCACGGCCAGATTACCCGTGTGGATGTGTCCAAGGATGGCGGGATCACTTGGGAAACCGCACGTTTGGGCAAACAGGGCGACACCAAGGCCCTGACCCGGTTCTACCTGGACACCGAATGGGACGGCTCGGAAATGCTGCTCCAGGCCCGGGCGATGGACGAAACCGGATACGTTCAGCCAACCAAGGCCCAGCTCCGCGAACTGCGCGGAGAAAATTCCATTTATCACAACAACTGTATCCAGACCTGGTATGTGAACGCGCAGGGGATCGCCGAAAATGTCGAAGTCTCTTAATTCTATCCTGATCCCCGCCCTCGGTGGCACGGCTCTGTTTCTTGGCGCGGCCTATGGGTTTGCGTCCCGGGATTACGGACAAGAACGGATCAGCCTGCTCGAAGACCGGGTGGTACAGGTCGAAGGCCACGTTGAAACGGCCAAATCGGCCGCCAAGGCGGAAACTGCCCGCGCGTCCGAGCTTGAAGCCAAGAGCGTCGGATTGGAAGCGGAGGTCGCCGAATTGACCGCCGCTGTGGCCGTCGCACGGTCGTCCGGCGGATCACTTACACAGGGCGCACCGCAATTTTCCGGCAAGTTGGGCCTCGGCCGTGAAGCCCATATCGAAGAAATCGCCGCCTGGGATGTTGATATAGTCCCGGGTGGGATTGGCCTGCCCGAAGGGCGGGGCGATGCTTATACCGGGGAAGAAGTATTCGCCGAACATTGCGCCGCCTGCCATGGTGATTTCGCAGAGGGCGTGGGCAATTGGCCGGTTCTGGCGGGCGGGTTTGACACACTGGCTGACAAAGACCCGGTCAAGACTGTTGGTTCCTATTGGCCGTACCTGTCGACGGTCTGGGATTACGTCAACCGATCCATGCCCTTTGGCGCAGCCCAGACGCTCGACCCCGATGACGTCTATGCGATTGTCGCCTACATCCTGTATTCCAATGACCTTGTGGATGACGATTTCGAGCTGAGCCACGAAAACTTTGCCGAATTCGAAATGTATAACAAGGACGGGTTCATCATCGATGATCGGCCCGAAACTGAATACCCGATCTGGCGGACTGAGGCTTGCATGGAAAACTGCAAGGATAGCGTGGAAATTACCATGCGCGCCTCAGTTCTGGATGTGACACCGGAAGAAGAAGGTAACGATCAGGCCGGCGCCACCAAAGCATCTGACAGCAATGATAAAGCCGCTGCGCCGGACCCGCAGCCGGAAACTCAGGTCGCAGCCCTGGATCCGGAGATGGTGGCCAAAGGCGAAAAAGTCTTCAAGAAATGTTCCGCGTGCCACCAGGTTGGTGATCGTGCCAAGAACAAAACTGGCCCTGTCCTGAATGGAATTATGGGTCAGGGTTTTGGTGCGGTTGATGGGTTCAAGTATTCTAAGGTCTTCAAAGCAGCTGCCGAAGAAGGCCGGGTCTGGGACGCAGCCGGGATGGCGGAATTCCTGGCCAAGCCGAAATCCTACATGAAGGGCACAAAGATGGGCTTTGCAGGTCTCAAGAAAGAGGCCGATGTCCAAGCTGTCATTGCATACCTTCAGTCGTTTGGCGGTTGATCTGATGCGCTGGCGTTTGGTTGTGGCACTGACCGGGGCGTTCGCCGCCTCGACAATTGCGCATGCAGAAAATCTGGGAGATGCCGAAAACGGCAAGCGACTGTATCAGGAATGCAGATCCTGTCACGCAATCGGCAGGAATGCCAAGAATAAGGTCGGCCCGCATCTGAACAATCTGTTCGGGCGCAAAGCTGCGTCTGTCGAAGGCTTCAGATATTCCAAAAGCCTGGAAAGGCAGGCCGCGGGTGGGCTGGAATGGCACATCGATACGCTGCACGCCTTCATCGAAAATCCGACACAGGTGGCGTCAGGCACGCGGATGCGCTATCGTGGGATGAAAGATCCTCAGGATCGCGCGGACCTGATGGCGTATCTGCGGCAGTTCTCGGACAGCCCGGCCAACATCTCCGAGGCTGACCCGACCGCCGATGCGGAGGACCACGACCTGTCGCCGGAAATCTTGGCCCTGACGGGGGACCCGGAGTATGGCGAATACCTGAGCGGCGAATGCACAACCTGTCACCAGGCCGGGGGTGAGGACCGGGGCATTCCGTCGATTGTGCAATGGCCCGAAGATGTCTTTGTCATCGCCATGCACGCCTACAAGAACAAGACCCGCGCACATCCCGTCATGCAAATGGTCGCGGGACGCCTTAGCGATGAGGAGATCGCAGCTCTGGCTGCCTATTTCGCCGGGCAGGAGCTTGAATAACCAACTTTAAAAGGGAGGGAATACAATGAAACTGGACAGACGTGCCTTTATGGGTACATCGGCGGCTGTTGCTGCTGCGCTGGCTGCGCCGATGGTTCGAGCCGCCGGACATGGTAAACCGCGTGTGGTTGTCGTCGGCGGTGGGGCAGGTGGCGCAACTGCGGCACGCTACATCGCAAAGGACAGCAAAGGCGCAGTGGATGTGACGCTGATCGAACCGACGCGCACCTACTACACCTGCTTCTTCTCCAACCTGTATCTGGGTGGATTCAAGGAGATCGAAGATATCGGCCACAGCTATGGCACTCTGGCGGCCAGCGGCGTGAATGTTGTGCATGACTGGGCTGTCGGCGTGGACCGTGGGGCCAAAACTGTCAGCCTCGCCGGTGGCGCGACACTGGGCTATGACAAGCTGATCCTGTCGCCAGGCATCGACTTTGTCGATGGCGCTGTGCAGGGCTGGGACCTGAGCGCGCAGAACGCAATGCCCCACGCCTACAAGGCCGGATCGCAGACCGAATTGCTGAAAGCCCAGCTGATGGCTATGCCCGAAGGTGGCACCTTTGCCATGGTTGCACCGCCAAACCCTTACCGCTGCCCACCGGGGCCGTATGAGCGGATCTCGATGATCGCGCATTTCCTGAAGGCCAACAATCCAACCGCCAAGATCATTGTAGCCGACCCCAAGCCGAAGTTTTCGAAAATGGCTCTGTTCCAGGAAGGCTGGGCTGACCACTACGACGGAATGATCGATTGGATCGGCGAAGAATTCGGCGGTGGTGACGTGTCCGTGGACCCCGGTGCGATGACCGTGACCATCAGTGGCGAAGAAACCAAGGTCGACGTCTGTAACGTCATCCCCGCGATGAAAGCCGGCCGCATCGCCGACATAGCCGGTGTGACCGATGGCAAATGGGCTCCGGTCAATGCAGCGGACATGTCCACAAAGGCTGACCCGGATGTCTATGTGCTGGGTGATGCCAGCCAGCAGGGCGACATGCCGAAGTCCGGCTTCTCGGCCAACAGTCAGGCAAAAGTTTGCGCCAATGCGGTTCGTGGTGCGCTGACCGGGTCGAAGGTATTCCCGGCACGTTTCTCCAACACGTGCTGGTCGCTGATCGACACCAATGATGGCGTCAAGGTCGGCGCGACTTATGAGGCGACACCGGAAAAGATCGCCAAGGTCGATGGTTTCATATCCAAAACTGGCGAAAGTTCGGACGTGCGCAAGGCCACGTACGAAGAATCCGAAGGCTGGTATGCGGGCATCACAGAGGACATGTTCGGCTAAATCACATATAGGAAAGGCGCATCTTGCGCCTTTCTTGCCCCTTTGGGCTTCTTTCATTTCAGGATCAGGATCGCCGCATTTAACGCAGTGGCAAATGCTACCCAGGCGGCATAAGGCATAAACATCCAGGCAGACAGGCGGTCCAGGCGCCAGGCGCGCGCGAGAAAGCCCAGGATCGCGGCCAGCAGAGCCAGTATGACCAGCAATGCAACGCCCACCTGTTGCAGGGTGAAAAACGCGGGCGACCACAGAAAATTCAAAACGAGCTGTGCCCACCAAAAGTTGCTGAGTGTTCTGTCACCGCTGCGCCACGCCCGCCATCCGGTGATTGCGATCAAAACGTAAAGAACCGACCAGACTGGCCCGAACACCCAGTTCGGTGGGTTGAAGACTGGCTTGTTCAGCGCGGCGTACCATGCGCCCGGCGCCGTAAGGTAACCGATGGTCAACCCACCGCCCAGCACGAGCAGGAGAAACAGAGCGAGGCGCAACCGGTCCGGGGCGCGGGATGGGGTTTGCATAGCAGGCCCTTTCTTTCCAAGCGACGTAGCGGGGTTTGCCCGCGGGGCCAGTGAAATCTGATGCTGACTGTTTGAGTCTGCCGTCTGGCCCGCTAGGCTGACGGAAACGGAGGATAAGATTTGGGAATCGGATCAATCATCGCTATGCTGATCGTAGGGGCGGTGGCCGGATGGCTGGCGGGCAATCTGGTTAAAGGGCAGGGCTTCGGGTTGCTGGGCAATATCGTGATCGGTGTTGTGGGCGCGGTGCTGGCCGGGTTCATCCTACCCGCTTTGGGGTTCGGCGCAGGGGGCGGCATGATCGCCTCGATCCTGCACGCGACCGTCGGAGCCGTGATATTGCTGGTACTGATCCGGGTCGTGAAACGGGCTTAGGATGCAAATACCTACCAACCGTCAATTGCGTGTTTCATCCGTCCGGAGGCAAGCGCTGAAAACCCGCCGGGCAGCGCCAGACCGCCTTTAGCACTAAGGCGCGCCATTATGTTCGACATGCCTTCGGTGTGACGGGCGGGTGCTATGGTGAGGACGACTTTCCGGTCATAAGTTAGATGCATGCTGCTGCTGTATAAGGGCGCTCCACCGAACTATCGGCGCTCTCACCCCTGCTTGGGTGCTGCCGGGTTTTGCCGTCGGGTACCTATAATAGGGCAATCAGCGCGGTTAAGTGAAAAGAATGGTGGGCGTAAAGCTTACCCTATGGCTCGCTTCAATGCTGCAGACTCAAGCCACCGACGAGGGGTGCATGACGCTAAGAAAACATATTTGGCACAACAGTGGTACGATTGCTGCGTTGTGGGGTAGCCTAAATGGCTCAAAATGCGGGTAAAGTACCGATGTCACGTCCGAGGCGGCATCAAAACCAGGGATTTTGAAGCTAAGTCCGCCGTCAGAATTGAAAACACTCACTACAACAGCCAAACTCCTCACAACATAGCGTCACTTGGGAAACATTGGATGAAACTGCATCTGGTCACATACGGCTGCGGCACAACACGCAGAGGACGCTCGTTTTTTGAAACGGCTTGCATCCTGCGCGACGCTGCGATTGAGGCCGGGTTTGACTATGCAACCGCCTAAAACGCCGACCTTTATGCAGGCACCGACTTTGCGCGCCGGAACGCCGACCTGCTGACAGAATGGCGCGGCGCAGGATATTGGGTCTGGAAACCACTTGTCATCAGGACCGCGCTGGAAACCATTGGCGATGACGACGTCCTCATTTACTCGGACGCAGGCAAGCTCCCCGCGGGCCCAATCACCCGCCCAGATCGCATCGCCCAATTGGCCAAACTGGCTCCCGAGGGGTTTTTGTCAGGCGTCCAGTTGACTGGCTTGCGCCATGACCGTTGGACCAAGCGCGACTGTTTCGTGCTGATGGACGCCGACTTAGACGCCTACCGCATGGCGGATCAGTTAATGGTCGGCTGGAGCGCTTGGACCAAATCGCCCCAGTGCTTCGATCTGCTGGAAAAATGGCAGCACTTCAACGAAGACCGCAGGATCGTTACAGGCGACCCAAACGTGATGGGGCTGCCCAATAGCCCTACATTCAAAGAGCATCGCCATGATCAGTCGATCTATACCAACCTGGTATTTGTGCTCAACATGCCTTTCCTGCGGCTATCACAGCGTCCGGCCCGGCGGTTCGTTCGCCAGCTGAAGGGCAGCAAAACCACAACCTTGCGCAAATTCTGGGGCGGCGAATGGGTTTTGGCACAGATGGACACGCATTTCACCGCCAAAGGCAGCAACGCGCCCGTTCAGGATATCTATAAGCGCTGCGTGCGCCGGTTCAGCGACGACCAGATCGGCGTGGCCGCCAAAACCGCCTGACCACCAACCGCATATCACTCGTCTACCGGCGAGGGATTGAACGTTTTGAACAGGCTCGGTGGAAACAGCAGGCCTGTCTCGATTCCGCACAGGATCACGGTCGTTTCGCTATGGCTGAGGCTGTTGATCACCCATTTCTGCAAATGGTTATGGCGCCGTAGTGATGCATTTTATCCAATACCAAGGTTTTCATGCACCGTAGAGGCTGAGCTGGATTATTCTGAGTTAAATCTCTGAATTCGCGGCTGATATATGGTTCGACACCAACATAATCTTGTGAGGGGCGCAACTTCACAGAGTATTTTTCGGCGCATAGAATGGAGACTTATTTACAAGCTGTACGAAAGTTTTTAATGACGCACACTTCCACTACGATCAAAGTAATAACATTTCCCGGAACTACTCTTTCCGAAGTTGACTGTTTATTTGAATAAATGGATTCGCAAGGAAAGGGTGGGGCTACTTTTGCAACAACTTCTGAGGCCTTCTGTTATCAAAAACCAAAAGGATAGTTGCCTGATAGGGTTTTATGTTGGTGTTTACGGTGGAATTTGAATAGGTGCCTCTATCGGTCCGGATGGTCTTGCTGGGCACCCTTTTGTAAGTCCCAGTTCTAGCGTATCTGCCTTTGAAACGATGTGGTATTGACGTCGCACGTTGCACCAAGAATTCCAACCCTAATCATGAAGGGCATCTGTAAGTTGAGAAGATGCGCCTAAATCATAGGCTATCGTTTCCTCCGCTTCACATTCCCACCCCGTTGCCCCGGTCGGCCTGCCGTTGACCGTCCGCGGGTGCTCACCGCTGCTTCGCTGGCCTTTTCCACCGCATATTGCCGGGCCATCGGGTCGTCTGCGACGGCCAGGTCCACTGCCTCCAGCCGTTTGACCTCGTCCCGCAGCCGCGCGGCCTCCTCGAATTCCAGGTTCTCGGCGGCCTTGCGCATGTCGGCGCGCATGCCGTCCAGGACGGCCTCCAGATTGGCGCCGTGCAGGGGTTTTTCGACCTGTGCCGTGACGCGGGCCATGTCGGTGTCGCCCTTGTATAGCCCGGCCAGCACGTCCTCCACATTCTTCTTCACCGTTTCCGGTGTGATCCCGTGTTCTTCGTTATAGGCGATCTGCTTGACGCGGCGGCGGTTGGTTTCGGCCAGCGCGCGTTCCATCGAGCCGGTGATGCGGTCGGCATACATGATGACCCGACCATCGGCGTTGCGCGCTGCGCGGCCGATGGTCTGGATCAGGGACGTTTCTGATCGCAGGAACCCTTCCTTGTCGGCATCCAAAATGGCAACCAGCCCGCATTCGGGAATATCCAGGCCCTCGCGCAGCAGGTTGATCCCAATCAGCACGTCAAAGGCCCCTAGCCGCAGGTCGCGCAGGATTTCGATGCGTTCCAGCGTATCGATGTCGGAATGCATGTAACGGACTTTGATGCCCTGTTCATGCATGTACTCGGTCAGGTCTTCGGCCATGCGCTTGGTGAGCGTGGTTACCAGAGTGCGATACCCGGCGTCGGCTACTTTGCGCACTTCGTCCAGCAGGTCGTCTACCTGCATCTCAACAGGCCGGATTTCAACCTCAGGGTCCAGCAGGCCGGTGGGGCGGATCACCTGCTCGACAAACACACCACCGGATTGTTCCACCTCCCATGCGGCGGGGGTCGCGGAGACAAAGACGCTCTGCGGGCGCATCGCGTCCCATTCCTCGAACTTGAGCGGGCGGTTGTCCATGCAGGAGGGCAGGCGGAACCCGTGTTCGGCCAGCGTAAATTTGCGCCGGTAGTCGCCTCGATACATGCCGCCGATCTGGGGCACGGAAACGTGGCTTTCATCCGCAAAGACTAGAGCGTTGTCGGGGATGAATTCGAACAGGGTCGGGGGCGGTTCACCCGGTGCCCGGCCGGTCAGATAGCGGGAATAGTTTTCGATACCATTGCAGACGCCGGTCGCCTCGAGCATCTCGAGGTCAAAATTTGTCCGCTGTTCCAGCCGCTGGGCTTCCAGCAATTTCCCCTCGCCCACAAGCTGGTCGAGCCTGATCCTCAGCTCTTTCTTGATGCCCTGAATGGCCTGCTGCATCGTCGGCTTGGGCGTCACGTAATGCGAATTGGCGTAGACACGGATACGGTCCATCACCGCGGTTTTCTCACCGGTGAGCGGATCGAATTCGGTGATACTCTCCAGCTCTTCGCCAAAGAACGATAGTTTCCAGGCGCGGTCTTCGAGGTGGGCGGGAAAAATCTCCAAACTGTCGCCGCGCACGCGGAACGAGCCGCGTTGGAACGCCTGATCGTTGCGGCGATATTGCTGAGCAACCAGATCGGCGATCACTGCACGCTGGTCATACATACCGCCGGTTTTAAGATCCTGCGTCATGGCTCCGTAGGTTTCGACCGACCCGATACCGTAAATACAGGACACCGAAGCCACGATGATCACGTCATCTCTTTCCAGCAGCGCCCGCGTGGCCGAATGGCGCATGCGGTCGATCTGTTCGTTGATCTGGCTTTCTTTTTCTATGTACGTGTCTGAGCGCGGGACATAGGCCTCCGGCTGGTAATAGTCGTAGTAGCTGACAAAGTATTCGACTGCGTTTTCCGGGAAGAAGCCCTTGAATTCGCCGTATAACTGCGCGGCCAGCGTCTTGTTCGGGGCCAGGATAATGGCCGGACGCTGGGTTTCTTCGATCACCTTGGCCATGGTGAAGGTTTTGCCGGTGCCGGTGGCGCCCAGCAGCACCTGGTTCTGTTCGCCGTCGCGCACGCCGTCTGCCAGTTCCGCAATTGCGGTGGGTTGGTCGCCGGCGGCATTGAATTCGGTATGCATCACCAGCGCCTTGCCGCCTTCCAGCTTTTCGCGGTCTTTCACTTCCGCAGAGGGGGCATGCATGAGGGGCGGGGACTGGTCGGTATGGGCGTGGGGCATGAAGAGACTCGGTTAGGTCACCGTTTCAAACTTGTTCCTGTTTCCGCCGGGATCAAGGGGTCTGCTAACAGGAAACAGCAGCGTCGCTCAACTGTCTCTTTCCAGCCCCTGGGCGCGGCAGAGGTCGGCCCTCGCCCGCAGGTCACGCATCGCGGCATCTTCGATCCCCAATTCGTCCAGATGGCGGACGAGGCTATCGAGATAATCATAGTTCGAGCCCAGATTTCCTTCGGCAAAGGCGATCATGCGGGCAGTTTCGTCAACGCTCAGACCGGGCGTGTACCGGTAGTTGTCTGGATCGATGACAAAGGTCAGCGCTTCCACCTCGCCCTGGGGCGTGGAGACCTGCACAAAGGTTGGAACGTATGACCCTGAAAACATCTCCCGCAACCACATATGTGCGGTTTCCTGTGCCACCAGCGGGCCAGGAATGCGAAAAACCACACCGTCGCAACGGCCGCCTTTATCCAGGGCTGCCATGAGGCCGGGGCGGTCGTGCGACCCGCGTCCGCCTTCCAGCTTCATGCAGAAGCTGCGTTGCCATCCCGGGAGGGACGCCAGCCGGTATTCATCCACATACACCGCCGGATCCCAGATCAACGATCCGTACGCAAAAATCCAAAGGTCGCGCTCCATACGCCCGGCCAGCACCTGCTGGCGATTGGCTTCGCGTTCGTCGTGATCCATGCGCCAGCCCGGCGGCCAGTTTTCTTCGGCGGCCTGCAGGTCCAGTTCGTCAAACCGGTCATACCAGAACCGTAGCTCGGACTGGTCCGGCGGTTTGATCAGGCTCCGCAGAGCGGGAGTGTGGCGAAAAACATGCTCGGGAAAAGGCATGAGGCGATCTAGCCGCAAATCCGCAGGCAGGGCCAGCCGTTTTTCTGCGCCCTGATACATCGTTGATCTGCAGGTGTTGGTTCAGAAATGGCTCAGGAACCTATCGATATTATCATGTGTGACCGACCAGTCGCAGACCAGTCGCGCGGCCAGCATTTCGTCGGGGTCGTCGCCCTCAAGTGTGCCTTCCCAGATGTAATAGACCGCGCCCGCATCGTGCAGGCGTTGGTGGGTCGCGCGGGGAAACTCGGCAAAGATGATATTGGCTTGCGGCGGATACATGAACTGAGCGCCCGCCCTTTCCAGTCCATCGGCCAAACGTGCCGCATTGGCGTTAGCGGTTCGGGCCGAGGTTAGCCACAGATCGTCGGCCAGATAGGCGTGCATCTGGGCGGACAGGTAGCGGTGTTTCGAAAACAGATGCGCAGCGCGTTTGCGGCGGAGTTCGAATTCCCAGGCCTTGGCGGGGTCGAACAGGATCACTGCTTCCACCCCCATGCAGCCGTTCTTGGTGGCCCCAAAGCTCAGAATGTCCACACCCAACCGCCAGGTCATATCAGCAGGCGTAGCGTTGAGCTTCACCAGCGCGTTGGCGAACCGGGCGCCGTCCATATGCACGGGCAAACCGTACTCTCTGGCTACATCGGTCAGGGCCGACAGGTCGTCCAGCGTGTAGACACCGCCGCGCTCAGTCACCTGCGTGATCGACACGGCACCCCGCTGCGGGCCATGCACGCCGCGGGTTTCTTCCTTGAGCACAGTAGCGCGGAGGCTGTCCGGGGTCATCTTGTCCGTGCCCGGAACCAGCGTCAGCTTGGCGCCGCTGGTGAAAAATTCCGGTGCATTGCATTCGTCTTCGTGGATATGCGCAACCGGAGAACAGAACACCGTTTCAAAGGGCTGCGTCAGCGTGGCCAGAGACAGCGAATTTGCCGCCGTGCCAGTTGCCACAAGGTAGACGGCGGCTTCCGGCGCTTCGAAAAGACGGCGCAATTCTGCCGTGACCGCCGCCATCGGGTCGTCCGCGCCATAGGGCATGGCAAACCCGGTGTTCACATCGGCCAGCGCCTGCATCACTGCCGGATGGGC
Source organism: Marinibacterium sp. (assembly GCA_017643305.1). Lineage (GTDB taxonomy): Bacteria > Pseudomonadota > Alphaproteobacteria > Rhodobacterales > Rhodobacteraceae > HXMU1420-2. Next base: position 14,301 of record JAEPNQ010000022.1, read on the forward strand.
TGGCCCGGAATTGTCGGACGCAAAAAACATCAGCTGGGTTCCTCGATGATGTAATGTTCCCATTCTTCTTCGGGAATATCGAATTCCGAAACTGTCATACCCCGAACCGAAACGCCAGCGCGGTGGACCGATTGTGGGTCACCGGAGATCAGCGGGTGCCAATCAAACAGCGGCCGGCCTTCCCATAGCAACCGATAAGCGCAGGTCTTAGGCATCCAATAGGCATGGCTGTCCAGGTTGTCAGGCCGCAGGACGATGCAATTTGGTACAAACTGGTGCCGGTTTTCATAATGCGCGCAGTGGCAGCTTTCGTCATCCAGCAAACGGCAGGCCACGCGGGTCAGTTCAACCTCGCCCGTGTCCTCGAATTCCAGCTTGTTCAGACAGCATTTCCCGCAACCATCGCACAGCGCTTCCCATTCCAGCTCCGACAGGTCTTTCAGCGGTTTGCGTTCCCAGAACCTGCTGGACAGGCCGCTGCGTTTGATTGGGTCGCTCATATGGCTGCAAGAATTTCGCGCGCTTTATCGCAATCGGCTTGCATCTGCGCGATAAATGGATCCAACCCATCGAATTTCAGTTCCGGCCGCAGGTATTCCACCAGCCCGACCGACAAGGTCGCGCCATAAAGATCGCCGGAGAAATCGAACAGGTAGGTTTCGATATTTGGAAGATTGTCGCCAAACATCGGACGGATGCCCAGGCTTGCGGCGCCATGATAGCTGCCCGCGTGTGGGCCATCGAGCACATCGACCAGCACGGCATAAACCCCGAAGGCAGGCGGGTGCAGTCCGTCGATGGACATATTTGCCGTTGGAAAACCCAGCTCACGGCCCCGCTGTTCCCCGCTTATAACGGGGCCCTCGACGCGGTGCCAGTGGCCCAGCATTTTCGCCGCATCGCGCGGTTTGCCATCGCCTAGCGCTTTGCGAATTGCGGTGGACGATACCGTTTGCGCTCCGAAATCCAACAGCGGCGCTAGTGTCACACCGAAGCCCATTTGCTTCCCAAACGCTTGCAGGTCTTGCGCGCTGCCGGCGCGGCCTTTGCCGAAACAGAAATCGGTGCCCACCACCACATGCGTCAGCTCCAGGCCGTCACAGATGACGTTGCGCGCAAATTCCTCTGGGCTCAGCCCGGCCAGTGCGGCGTTGAAATTCAACTGATACAGGCGTTCGACGCCCAGCTTGCTCAGGCGGCTGGCGCGCGCTGTTGCGCTCATCAACCGGAAGGGCGGGGCATCGGGGGCGAAATACTGGCGCGGGTGCGGTTCAAAGGTCAGAACGCCCAGCGGCGCATCGGGCGCGGCCCTGCGGGCGATCTCGATCACCGATTGATGCCCGACATGCACGCCATCGAAATTGCCGACAGCCACTGTTGCGCCCCGGTCGGTGGGTTCTACAAACTGGTAATCCCGAATGATCCGCATGGCGCATGGCTAGCGGTCCGCGCGGATGGGTTCAAGCGGGATCTCACGTGCCGATTGGCTGCTTCAAAGCGTGGTGAATTCCACGTCAATCTCAGTTTCTCAACATGGAACGGTCAAACCCGTGTTACACAGGTGGCAGAGACAATTTCCATGGGAGTTGAAGTTATGCGTTTTAGTGTTGCGGTTTGTGCCTTCGGCACATGGATCCTAGCGGGGACAGCCTTTGCCGAAACCTTGGTCGAACGGGGTGAATATCTGGTGCAGGGCATTGCCGGATGCGGCAACTGTCACACCCCGATGGGCCCGAATGGCCCGGTCTGGGAACAGGACTTGGGCGGACGTCTGGTCGAAAAGATCGATGCTTTTACAGCAATTGCCCCCAACATCACACCCGGCGGTCGGGTCGCAAGCTGGTCGGACGCAGAGCTCGCACGCGCCATTCGCGAAGGTATCCGCCCGGATGGCAGCCTGATTGGTCCGCCGATGCCCTATGCCATGTATCGTGGGCTGTCGGATAGGGACCTTTCTGCGATTGTCGCCTATCTTCGGACCGTACCTGCTGTGGAAAATGACCCTGGAACATCGCAATACAACATCCCCCTGCCGCCCGCTTATGGCCCGCCAGTGGACAGCGTTGCGGACATAACGCGCGAGGTCAGCGTGGCCTATGGCGAATACCTTGCAGGTCCGGTTGCGCATTGCATGGAATGTCACACACCCATGGGCCCAAAGGGCCCGATGCTCGCCACCGATCTGGGTCGGGGCGGGTTCGAATTCCACGGCCCGTGGGGCGTGTCCATAGCGGCGAACATTACCAACCACGCCGACGGATTGGCTGGCTATGGCGATGACGCTATTAAAACGATGATCGTGCAAGGTAAGCGCGCCGATGGCTCGCCCATGTTGCCACCCATGCCCTATGACTATCTCGCCCGGATGACAGACGAAGACCTGGACGCCATCGTTCTCTACCTGCGCAGCCTGCCCGGATTACCCGACAGCTAGGCCTGCGTCGTGTTCTGATCTTGCCCGGCGCAATTTGATTTGCGCCGGGGCCTCTGTCCCGTCACAGTGGCCGGCATGACGGCTGCACTGATCGATAATCTGCAATACGCCAACTGGTCAGAAAACATTTTCCGCCAGATGCGTACGGGCTGCGTGGACGCAGTCCATGTCACCATCGCCTATCACGAAAGCTTCCGTGAAATGGTGCTGAATCTCGAAGCGTGGAATCGGTGGTTTGAACGCTTCCCAGACCTGATTTTCAAAGGCACCACCGGTGCGGATGTGCGTTTGGCGCAGGAAACCGGGCGCACGGCAATCTTTTTCGGCTTCCAGAACCCCAGCCCGATTGAGGATGACATCGGTCTGATCGAAATCTGTCACCAACTGGGCATCCGGTTCATGCAGCTGACCTATAACAATCAGTCTTTGTTGGCGACGGGTTGCTATGAGGCGGAAGACAGCGGGTTGACCCGCTTTGGCAAACAGGCGGTTGCTGAAATGAACCGCGTCGGGCTGGTGGTGGACATGAGCCATTCTGCCGAGCGGTCGACGCTGGAGGCAATTGACGCCTCCGCGCGCCCTATCGCGATCACCCATGCGAACCCCGCATGGTGGCACCCGGCGCTGCGCAACAAATCTGATACCGTGCTGCGCGCGTTGACGGAGCGCGGCGGTATGCTGGGCTTTTCTGTCTACCCGCACCACCTGAAGGGTGGCAGCGCATGCACGCTCGAAAGTTTCTGTGCCATGGTCGCAGAGGCGGCAGATCGTTACGGCGCCGAAAATCTCGGCATTGGCACCGACCTTTGCCAGGATCAGCCTGATAGTGTGGTCGAATGGATGCGCGTTGGACGCTGGTCCAAGGCGATGGACTATGGTGAGGGCAGCGCGGACAACCCCGGCTTCCCACCCATGCCCGACTGGTTTGCCGATAACCGTGATTTCGTTAATATCAGGGCAGGGCTGATCGCCAACGGGTTTTCCGAGGCCGAGGCAGACGGGATCATGGGCGGCAACTGGCTGCGTTTTTACGATGATAACTTCGGGCCGATCCCGTGACCGGAGATTCGATTTCCATAATCCGCACCCGCTGTCCCGACGCTCGGGCATGGGTGGCCTTCATCCTTGGCAGCGGACTGGGCGGGCTGGCTGACCTGGTTGACGGCGCCTCCATCGACTATGCTGATTTGCCAGGTTTCCCGCAGGTCGGCGTGTCCGGCCATTCCGCACGGCTGGTGCTGGGCAAACTGGCAGGTGTCGATGTCGCGGTGTTGAGCGGGCGCGAACATTACTACGAAAATGGCCGTGCCGACGCGATGCGCGTGCCGCTGGAAACGCTGGCCGCGCTTGGCGTGGAGGTTCTTTTTGCCACCAACGCCTGCGGGTCTTTTCGGGCAGACATCCCGCCTGGCGACCTGATGCTGATCCGCGATCACATCAATTATTCCGGTCGCAGCCCTCTGATCGGGGAACCCACAGACCGGCGGTTCGTGAACCTGACCAAAGCATATGACCCAGGCTTGCGGCAGTCATTGACCGACGCAGCGACATCTGAAGGCATCGACTTGCTTGATGGTGTCTATGCTTGGTACTCCGGCCCGAATTTCGAAGCGCCGGCTGAGATCAAAATGCTGCACATGATGGGCGCGGACGCAGTAGGCATGTCCACCGTGCCAGAGGTTATCCTCGGCCGGTTCCTGGACATCCGGTGTTGTGCGGTGTCTGTAGTCACCAACATGGCCGCCGGGCTGGGCAATGAAACCATCAGCCACGAACATACCAAGGCCAGCGCCCCAGTGGGCGCGGCCAAGCTGCAGCGGATCATCCTGCGGTTTCTGGCTGATTTGGAGGCAAAATAGATGGACGAAATGGCACCCATTGCATCCCCTCAAGCGCCACTCAGGTCGCCCGACACAGTGATGCGACTGGCCCGCATGGGCGCGTCATTTCCAACGCGTTTGTCCTTTCTGCCGACCTTGCTGCGGCAACTGCGTGACGAAGGCGCAGAAGTCACCCGCCCGGTTTGGGAGATTGGGCCCGAAGGATATGGCCATGCGGTTTATTCTGTGCTCTTGGGCGGGCATGTCTATTCGCTGGTCGCCATTTCCAGCCCATTGGAAGCTGACCAGCGCACCGATCGGGTGATCGCCACCGCCTGGGACACGGCCTATGTGCTTTATGACGGGGTTCCGGATGCGAGTGAAATCGCTCGCCTCTGCGACGCGGCCCCGTTGCAGGAGGCGGGCCGATTCACTGAACGCGATCTGGTGCTGAGCCGGGCAAACCGTTCCGTCCGCCTGTTCGATCATGTTGTGGAGGCCCTGCGCAAGGGCAACCAACCCGATGCTGACAGAATTTGCAACACCGGCTATCTGATGCGCACCACTGCCGTTTACGGCAACGGCAAGTTCGGCATTGCGGACCGCACCCACATCGCACAGCGTCCTGGCCTGTCGGGGCCGTTCATGGCGGAAATGCTCACGGTTTGGCTGATCCGGGGCTTCACCCACGATCTGGTGGAGCATCTAGGTGGGCGACCATTGGACCGGCGATTGAAACGACATCTGGGCATCGGCAACGCCACTGGGTTGGGCATGGCCCCATTCCTGGTTAGCCACCCGCTGCTGCTGGACGCTTGGATGCAAGTCCGCGAAACTGCCCTGGCGCGGGTGCGGGCCGCTGGCGCGCTGTCCGCCGCCCGTCGCGCCCGGTATCAGGAACTGGCACAGCGGGTGGTCCGCCATCTGGCACAATGGTCAGTTCCGGATGCTCAGGCGCAGGCCAATATCGAAACGCTACAGGACGAATGGCAAGCGTTCTCCACCGCGCTGCCGGGGCTGTTGGATGGCGAAACGCCAACCGAGCAGATGTATCACGCCAGCCTCACTGGTTCGCTGGAGTTGCAGGAATTGACTGTTGCCTTCCTGCTGGAACCCTTTGGTGAACTGGTTGATGGGCTGACCTGCTGCATGGCCACCCCGGCCGAACCCCGGCTCAAACCAGGTATGTCGATCACTGACCTAAAGTCGGCTCTGCAAAGCGATTGGAGCTGGGCGCTGGACCTCGATTTTGCAGACCCGACCGCCACGCATCAGTTCTGGTACGTATCCGAATCCAAGGCCGAACCGCGTTTGGGTCTGCGCCATGAAGAACCCGGGGCCGAGCGCGAAAGCCCGCTGGACATTGCCCGGCAGGTACAAGACCTGGCAGGGGATTTGCCGCGATCGGGGTCTCTGGCTGAATTCCTGATGGCCCATCCCCATCATCGCGCCGCGGTGCGCCGGGTTCAGTCTCTCATGCGCCATCCCTATGCCGAAATCCGCGACAACCTGATCGATGCAGACTGCCGCCCCATCGACATGCTGCGCTGCAAGTTGGCGTTTTTCGGGGCGGCGCGATTTGATCCGAAATCTGACCGCTGGACCCGGATCACGCTGGCTCAAGGCGCGCCGTTGGCGGATGAACTGGATCGTGCAGACGATTGGTGGCTGCCTGCCTTTGGCGACGAATGAGACGGACGGTCGCGGAATTGCGGGCCGAATTATTGAAAGCCGGGCGCGGGGCCGGGCTACCCCTGGGTACGGCCGAGGATCTCGCATGGGCGGCCGACTGGATCCGGGCAGAGGCGTTGAAGCAGATTTTGGACGGTCTGAGGACAGGCGAAGGGCGCAAGGAGCTGACCGCAATGGCCAACGCGCTGGATGCCCGCGCGCTGGGTGCTGAGCCCAAGCTTTCGGGACCGCTCTGGCAGGCGTTGGTTGCATTCCAGGACCAGATCGCACCACCAACCGAGGCTCTGGAGATCAGTGATGCGCAATGGCGGGCGCTGGCTGGACATGCCGCGCAAACCTATGTGCCGGAGACTGATCAGTCGCGTCTGCGTGGCGCTGGAGCGGGCGATATCGACAACGATTGAGCCACGATTGGGAACCTTTTTAGGAAAACGGGTCTTCCGGATACCCCACACCGGCGAGGTATAGCCCGTCGGGCGGTGATACCGGCCCACAGGCCGTACGATCGCGGGCCTCCAGTGCATCCCGCACCCGGTCCGGGGCCCAGGCCCCGGCGCCTACGCGCTCCAATGTGCCTACGAAACTGCGCACCTGGTTGTGAAGGAAGGATCGCGCGCGCACATGGAAATGAACCTCTGGACCCGACAGGCCCGCGACCTCTTCCACCCGCAATTCGTCCAACGTTTTTAACGGGCTCGCGGCCTGGCAGATGGAAGACCGAAAGGTCGTGAAATCGTGACGCCCCACCAGATAAGCGGCGGCCTCCCGCATTGGTTCTACCTTCAGCATATGCCCGATGCGCCAGACCTGGCCCGCGTCATGTGTGGCAGGCGCGCGGCGCAGCAGGATGCGGAACAGATACCGCCGTTCGATCGCGGAAAACCTGGCGTGCCAGTCATCGTCAACCTGCGCGCAGGCGACAATCGCCACCGGATCGGGCTTCAAGTGAAAATTCAACGCCTCGCTCAGCCGGAACGGATCCCAGTCGCGCGCCATGTCGCAATGGGCAACCTGCGCCAGCGCATGCACGCCCGCATCGGTGCGCCCGGCAGCGGCAATCGTGTGAGGACCCGGCTCCAATCGGGCCAGCGCGGCTTCAATCGCCCCTTGGACCGAAGGTTGGTCCCTCTGGCGCTGCCACCCTGCGAATGGGGCGCCCCGGTATTCGACTTTCAGCGCGTATCTTGGCATGGCGTGCTGGTAGCGCGGCCACCACAAGCTCGCAAGCCTCTGGCTTCATGCCGCCACGACGCTTATCTTGCACGGGAAACGAGAAAGCAGGTCAAACACGTGGTCATCGCCAGTCTTGCGGATTCTGTGCTGCGCCGGGTTGAGGCGGTGGGCGACACGGTCAGCGAAGCGCTGTTTGAACCGGTGATCCGGTTGGGCGTGACCGGGCTGGCCCGGTCTGGCAAAACGGTGTTCATCTCCTCGCTGGTCGCCAACCTTATGGATCGGGGCCGCATGCCCGGGCTGGCGGCGGCTCGCGATGGCCGGATTGAAGCTGCGTTTCTGCAACCGCAACCCGACGACACCGTTCCGCGCTTTGACTATGAGGCTCATCTTGCCGCGCTAACAGGATCCAAGCCGCATTGGCCTGACAGCACTCGTGCGGTCAGCGAATTGCGTCTGTCGCTACGGGTGCGTCCAGCGGGGTTGCTGGCGGGGTTGCAGGGGCCGCGCACGATCCACCTGGATATTGTCGATTATCCCGGTGAATGGCTGCTGGATCTGGGCCTGCTGGACCAGACCTATGACCAATGGGCCGGCGACCTGCTGGCGCTGATCGACAAACGCGATTTCGCCCAAAGGTTCATGGAACGTGCCCGCGCCGCGGACCCGACCGCGCCGCATGATGAACCGCTGGCGCAGGATCTGGCGCAGCGGTTTACCGATTACCTGCGCACGGCCCGCAAGCATGGCTTTTCCGATTGCACGCCGGGGCGGTTCCTGTTGCCCGGCGACCTGGCGGGTTCGCCCGTGCTAACCTTTGCGCCGATCCCTGTCGCCGAACCGTCCCGCCGCCACAGCCTACACCGTGAAATGGAACGGCGGTTTGAGGCGTATAAGGCACAGGTGGTCAAACCGTTCTTCCGCGAACATTTCGCCAAAATCGACCGGCAGGTTGTGCTGACAGATGTGCTGGGCGCCATCCATGGCGGCCCGGCTGCGGTAGAGGATATGCGCCGCGCCATGGCTGCTACGATGGGCGCGTTCCGGCCCGGGCGCAACGCGTTCCTGACCAGGCTGCTGTCCGGAAAGCGGGTGGAGCGCATCCTGTTTGCGGCCACCAAGGCGGACCATCTGCATCACGATCAGCACGATCGGATGACCGCGATCATGGAGGCGCTGACCCGCGACGCGCGCGATCGGGCGCAGTTTGCCGGGGCTCAGACTGGCGCGCTGGCCATTGCTGCTTTGCGCGCCACAACCGAAGAAATCCGGCAGCATGACGGGTGCGATCTGGGCTGTGTGCGTGGACGATTGCTGGAAACTGGAGAAGAGAAAGTGTTCTACCCCGGTCGCCTGCCCGAGGACCCAACTGCCATCCTGTCGCCTGCGCGCGAAGGGGCGGACACTTGGCTCGACGGTGATTTTGGGGTGATGTCTTTTGCGCCTGCGCCTTTGTCCCTGCGTGCTGGTGACGGCCCGCCGCATATTCGGCTGGATACCGCAGCCCAATTCCTGATCGGAGACCGGTTGTGACCCTGTATTTGCGTCCGGCCCAGCCCACGGATGCGGGGCGCACTGGGGAAATCCTGTGGGACCATGCCAAATCCGAAGCAGGCGTGCTGGATCTGTTTTCCTGTGCAGAGGCCATAGCCTTTTGTGGGGAGATGATCGATCGGGGCTGGGTGACGGTTGGAACGCTGGGCGGGCGGGTGGAGGCCTTTCTGGCGCGCAGCGGGGCTGAGATCAGCTCGCTCTATGTATCGCGCAATGCCAATGGGCGGGGCCTGGGCAAACTGTTGCTGAAGGACGCGAAGGCGCAAAGCGATGCACTGTGGCTGGAGGTACATCCGGATAATGATGGCGCGCAGCGGTTTTATCGGCGGCTGGGGTTCAAGCCCGCGTCGGAACAATCCGACACCACGATCCTGATGCGTTGGGAAAAGGAGCCACAGGCATGACCAACGGGCCGATCCTGTTCGACGTGAACCCCGACGACAAACGTGAACCGGTCTCGGTAGCCGATGCGCCGCCGGTGCCAGACGCGGACCTGACCGCTGCTCCGGAAGGCCGTGCCATGCAGGCCGCAGCCCTGATCGCGGCGCAGAGGCCTTCGCGGCTCAGTCGATGGTTCTGGGGCTCGGCGCTGGCGCTGGTCGGTGCGGTGGTGTCGGTCGGGTTCTGGGAATTTGCCATGGGGCTGTTGGACCGTGCGCCGCTGCTGGGCATGGCTGTATCCGCGCTGGTCGTGGTGTTCCTGCTGGTCTGTGTTGTTGTCGTCGTGCGAGAACTGGCCGCGCTGGGGCGTTTGCGGCGCGTCGACGGGTTGCGTCGCGCGTCGGCCGATGCAGTCCAGTCCGGCGACTTGGCCGAGGCACGCGTCGTTGCCGACCGGCTGGTTGCCTTCTACAGGGGCCGCGAAGACACCCGTTGGGGCAGGGACCGGTTTGCCGACCGGCGTGGCGACATGTTTGACGCGGATGCACTGCTGGGCCTGGTCGAAGACGAGATCCTCACCCCGCTGGATGCCGCCGCTCGTCGAGAGGTGGAGGCCGCCTCACGCCAGGTCGCCACGGTTACGGCTTTGGTGCCACTTGCGCTGGCCGATGTGGCGACGGCGCTGGCGTCCTCTCTGCGGATGATCCGGAGGGTGGCGGAGATTTATGGCGGGCGGTCCGGCGTGCTGGGTAGCTGGCGGCTGACCCGCGCAGTCTTTGCTCATCTGGTCGCAACAGGGGCCGTCGCTGCAGGCGATGACTTGCTGGAGCCGGTTCTGGGCGGCTCCGTCCTGTCCAAACTCTCCCGCCGTTTTGGCGAAGGTGTGGTGAATGGCGCGCTCAGTGCTAGGGTTGGCGTCGCTGCTATGGAGGTTTGCCGCCCGTTGCCGTTTTCCGAGCGGCACAAGCCTTCGGTTCGGGGGATTGTAGCAGGGGCGCTGGGCGGGCTATTCAGCCGCGGGTCGTGACCGCATTCTTAGCTGTCACTCGTATTTTATCATAAAGGGGAATGATTGCCTGGCCTTTCCCCATGACATTTCCGTGGGACTCTGGCCATTTTTGTTGACCTGAGCCCGATTGATGCAAAAATCAGTCCGAAATCAATTGAAGTATCGAGCAAGACCATGATTTCACGTCGCACATTCCTCGCCACATCTGCTGCCGCTGGGGTCGCTGTTCGAACCAGCGCAGCTTGGGCTGCCGAATACGATCCGGCGCCGCAGTTCGTTCGGATCAAGAAACAGTTCCAGCCGGGACAGATCCTTATCCTGCCGCGGTCGTTCTACCTGTATTACGTGACCGAGCCACGCAAGGCGATCCGCTATGGTGTATCGGTGGGCAAGGCAGGGCTGGAATTCCAGGGCCAGGCAACCATCGAAGTCAAGAAAGAATGGCCCACCTGGCGCCCCACCAATGAAATGATCGAGCGTGAACCCGGTACTTATGGCCGCTTTAAGGATAACGACTATGTCCAGCCGGGCGGGCCGAGCAACCCGCTGGGCGCACGGGCGCTCTATCTTTTCCAGAACGGTCGGGACACTTATTTCCGAATTCATGGAACCAACCAGCGCGATTCCATTGGGCGCGCGGCCTCTAACGGCTGTATCCGCATGTGGAACGAACACGTTATCGATCTCTATGAACGGGTGCCGATTGGAACCGTTGTCACGGTGGTTTGACATCCTGAAAGCAGCACTGCTGTGCGGTTTGGCCCTGGCCAGCCCGGTTGCCGCGCAATCCATTCAGATCCCGTCTGACCAAGCTGCATTGGTCAAACGGTCCCTGACCGTGCCTCAGCAGAAATCTTTCGCGCGCGACAGGGAATTCTGCGCGTATCTCGGTCGAACCTCTGGTGGGCGGCTCAAGGTAACATCCTACCGCGAAGGCGGGCGGAACGGCTGCTCTCCAGCCCGTCCGTCCGCGGGGTTTCGTCCCTTGGCTTCAATACATACGCACGGCGCCTATGACCCCCGCGTACCCGCGGAATTCCCTACAACGCTGGATATGGACGCCGCTGAGGGCATAAACGGCTATGTGGCCACGCCGGGCGGGCGGTTGTGGTATCTGGACACGCGCAAACGGATTGCCGTGCAGCTCTGCGGGATTGGATGTTTGGCAAGCGATCCGCAGTTTCGCGCGGGCGATTATGGGTACATCCGGCACAGTTACACTTATGATCAACTCCGCGCACTCGAACTGGGCATTTAGCAACTTCAGGGAGCGTCCCAGTCCACATCCGCAGCTTCTTTCACCAAAAGACTGCCATTCGGCCAGGGCCGCATCAGCGGCGTCACGGCGGACCCGCTCCCGGTTAACCAAAGGCTGACATCCTCGGGCCGCAGAATGACTGCCATGCGATGGTGCACCTTTTTCACGTCTCCCGACGGTTCACAGGTCACCGTGGCCAACTGAGGTACACGGGTGCCACCGGGCGTTTCCCATACGTCGGTTATCGCCGCAAATAGCAACAGGCCGCCGGTCTTGGGCTTAATCCGCCAGGCCGTCTTGTTTCGCGCGTTGCCCGTCCATTCATACCACCCGTTGACAGGCAGCACCGCGCGCCCGGTGCCGTCAAAGGCCATCTTGCCAAACAAGGTTTCTGACCTGGCGTTGATGATGGTTTCCATCACAGGCCGCCCGCGAGCGTTGACCCGGCCCACCGGGATCATGCCCCAGCGCATCCGCGTCAGCCCGTCAGCCGTTAGCGCGACCACCTCTTGCCCCGGCGAAATATTGCGGCGGGGTGGTTCATCAGCAACCGGATCGGGTTCAAACCCTAAGGCTTTCGCCATATCTGTGGGCGTGTCGGTCAGAAACACCCGTCCCGGCCTGTCAGGACCCTGCGGCCTGCGTGACCAATGTCTCAACGCTGGGCAACATATCTTCGACAATCCGTGCCACGCCCTGGGCATTGGGGTGGATGCCGTCGGGTTGCATATACGTCCGCATCGCCTGCGCGGTTTGTTCGACATCGTCGAAGGCCGCAAAGAAATGCGGGTAGAGCAATGCGCCGAATTCTTCCGCCAACTCCGGATAAAGTGCGTCAAACTCGCGCTTGTAGTCCGAGCCGTAGTTGCCCGGCGCACGCATGCCCACCAACAGCACCTGCACCCCCGTATCGGTGGCCCGTGACAGAATGGTTTCGATATTGGTCCGCGCATTGGCCGGATCGATCCCGCGCAGCATGTCATTGCCGCCAAGAACAATGATCAGAGCGTCCACCTCCGGCGTCAGTGTCCAATCGATCCGCGCCGCGCCGCCTGCCGTCGTGTCGCCGGACACGCCGGCATTGATCAACGCCACATCATGACCCTGCGCGCGCAGCGCCGCCTGCAGTTGCTGCACAAACCCTTCCTGCTCAGGCAGGCCAAACCCATGCACCAGGCTGTCGCCCAAGGCGGCCACCGTGACCGGCCCGGCCGACCCAATCGTCGCCCAGAACAGCAAAGCAATACTCAACAAGACCTTGCGCATGCGCCGTGCAACTCCATATCCAAACTCACGCCTCCCAAAAGGTTCCGCGCGAATGACCGAGACTGTTCTTTCACTCCAAGATGCAACTTTGACGCTCGAAGGCAATGCCGGGTCGGTCAAGATCCTGCACGGGATAACGTTGGAGGTCGGGCGCGGGGACACTCTGGCGCTGACCGGACCCAGCGGATCGGGCAAGTCTTCGTTGCTGATGGTTATGGGTGGTTTAGAACAGGCCAGCACCGGGCGTGTGACCGGGCTGGGTCAAGACCTGACCGCGATGAGCGAAGACGCGCTGGCTCGGTTTCGACGCGATCACATGGGGGTGGTGTTCCAGTCCTTTCACCTGATCCCGACCATGACCGCACTGGAAAACGTCGCCACCCCTTTGGAGCTGGCAGGGCACCGTGACGCGTTCGACCGTGCCACCGCAGAATTGGAGGCGGTTGGTCTGGCTCACCGCGCCGGGCATTACCCGTCGCAGCTGTCCGGCGGCGAACAGCAGCGCGTTGCCCTGGCGCGGGCTTCGGCCCCCAGGCCACAGATTTTGCTGGCCGACGAACCCACCGGCAACCTGGATGAAGCCAACGGCGCCGCGATCATGGACCTGCTGTTTGGCCTGCGTGACCGGGACGGAGCGACCTTGGTTCTGGTAACCCATGCGTCCGAGTTGGCTGCCCGCTGTGAACGGGTCGTGCGGCTACGTGACGGACGGATCGACAATCGCACGACGCGTGAGGCAGCGGAATGAGCCTGCCACTGGCGGCACGGTTTGCAGCCCGCGAACTGCGCGGCGGCTTGCAGGGATTTCGGATCTTTCTTGCCTGTCTGGCGCTGGGCGTTGCCGCAATTGCCGCCGTCGGCACGGTCCGCGCCAGTATCGAGGCCGGGTTGGCCCGTGAAGGCGCGGCGCTGCTGGGCGGCGATGCTGAGATGGAGTTTACCTACCGGTTTGCCACTAAAGATGAAAAAGCTTGGATGTCGGACCAAGCGGAGGCGGTATCAGAGATCGTGGATTTCCGGTCCATGGCAGTCGTCCAGCGCGGTGGCGAGACAGAGCGCGCCCTGACGCAACTCAAGGCGGTGGATGGAAACTGGCCATTGCTGGGAACCGCGCGGCTGACACCGGACATGTCGTTGGAGCAGATGTTTGCCGGGGCCAATGGCCTGCCCGGTGCTGCGATGGAACGGGTACTGATGGACCGTTTGGGCCTCGCCCCCGGCGATCAGTTCGCCTTGGGTACGCAACCTTTCGTCCTGATGGCGGTGCTGGACGCCGAACCGGACAGCGCCGGCGGCTTCGGCTTTGGCCCGCGCACGTTGGTTCGGACGGAGAGCCTGTCAAACTCCGGCCTGCTGGCTCCCGGCACGCTGTTTTCCACGAAGTACCGGCTGGATCTGCCGGCCGATACTGATCTGGCGGCCGCCTCAGCTGCAGCCAAGCAGCAATTCGAAGATAGTGGGATGCGCTGGACCGATGCCCGCAATGGCGCGCCGGGATTGGCGGAATTCGTCGCCCGTCTGGGTGCGTTTCTGGTGTTGGTTGGGCTATCGGGCCTTGCCGTGGGTGGTGTTGGCGTGTCGTCCGCTGTGCGGGCCTATCTGGACAACAAGATCGGCGTCATCGCCACTTTGCGGACGCTCGGGGCCGACCGGCGCACGATCTTCTTGACTTATTTTCTGCAAATCGGTGTCTTGAGCCTCCTCGGTATTGCTCTGGGTCTAGCTCTGGGCGGCGGCATGCCTGTGCTGCTGGCCCCGCTGATCGAGGCACAATTGCCGGTGCCTGCCATCTTCACCATTTATCCCACCCCACTGGCCGAGGCTGCCATCTACGGCGTGTTGACCGCTTTTGTCTTTACGCTTTGGCCGCTCGCCCGGGCCGCAGATGTTCGTGCTGCTGCGCTTTACCGCGACGCGTTCGGCGCAGCGCGCATTTTGCCTGGTCCGGTTTATTTGGCGGCTGTGGCGCTAGGCCTGGCCATGTTGGTGGGCCTTGCTGCCTATTTCAGCGGGTCGGTCTGGCTGACCCTCTGGACTGCCGGTGGCATCGCCGGAGCCCTTCTGCTGCTGACTGTCGCCGCTATGTTGGTGCGGGGCATCGCCCGAACAGGCGGGACACTGGCGCGTGGGCGTCCGGCGCTGCGTTGGGCCCTGGCGGCCATTGGTTCCGCCCGGTCGGGGAGCGGACCTGTTATCCTGTCTCTGGGGCTGGGCCTGTCGGTACTGGCGGCAGTCGGACAGATCGACGGTACTCTGCGGAATGCGATTTCTGGCAACCTTCCGGCGGTTGCGCCCTCCTATTTCTTTGTCGATATCCAGCGCGATCAAATGCCGGGTTTCACCAGTCGGTTGGACACTGATCCCGGCGTGCGCAAAACCGATAGTGCGCCGATGCTGCGGGGGATCATCACCCGGATTAACGGCGCACCGGCGCGCGAGGTTGCAGGCGAACATTGGGTGCTTCAGGGCGACCGAGGCGTGACCTACTCCGCCGCCGTGCCGGACAACACCCGGGTCACCGCAGGTGAATGGTGGCCCGAGGATTATGCGGGCCCGCCGCTGGTCAGCTTTGCTGCGGAAGAAGCAGCGGAGATGGGATTGAACCTAGGCGACACGCTGACCATCAACATCCTTGGCCGTGACATCACCGCGACCATCGCCAGTTTTCGAGAGGTGGATTTCTCCACCGCTGGCATTGGATTCATCCTGTCGATGAACCCCGCTGCGCTGGCCGGTGCGCCGCATAGCTTCATCGCCACCGTTTATGCCGAACCCAACGCAGAAGCGGCCATTCTGCGCGATCTGGCCGGTGCTTATCCCAATATCACTGCCATTCGCGTGCGTGACGCGATCGACCGGGTGGCTGGTCTGCTGGCCGGGTTGGCCTCGGCGACCTCATGGGGGGCAGCGGCGACGCTGCTAACGGGTTTCTTGGTTTTGGTCGGTGCGGCGGCGGCCGGAGAAGGTGCGCGTGCCCGCGAAGGGGCGGTTCTGAAAACTTTGGGCGCATCGCGGCTTCGCATTCTTCTCAGCTTTGCGCTGCGCGCCGCACTTTTGGGCCTCTTCGCCGGGATCGTCGCGCTGGCGGCGGGCATCGCGGGCGGCTGGGCTGTGGCACGGTTCATTTTCGATACCAGCTATGCGGTGATCTGGTCATCGGCGCTGACCATCTTACTGGGCGGGGTCGCGGCTACCTTGCTGGCGAATCTCGCCTTTGCCCTGCGCCCGCTTGCGGTGCGTCCGTCCCGGGTGTTGCGCGCGCAGGAATAAGCTGGGGCTTGGGGCTGCGAAAAGCTGGGCTTCTGGACGCTTGAAAATCACACAAAAACCGCGCTCCAACGCGGAAAATTACGATCACGGCTATTTCACGCCGTTGGTTTTTCGGCCAACAATCATACCCAGACCAAAGGGAGACGCCCATGCCGCTCACCATGAACCGAGAGGTTTTCATCACCTGCGCTGTCACTGGATCCGGTGGTACCCAGGACCGCAGCCCTCATGTGCCGCGATCGCCCGAACAGATCGCCAACAGCGCCATCGACGCCGCCAAGGCGGGTGCGGCGATCGTGCATTGCCACGTGCGTGACCCTGACACTGGCAGCCCGTCCAGGCGGCTGGATTATTATCGCGAGGTGACCGACCGCATCCGCGAAGCCGAGGTTGACGTGGTCCTGAACCTGACGGCGGGCATGGGTGGCGACATGGTCTTTGGCCCCACTGAGGCGCCGCTGCCGCTCCGCGAACACGGCACTGATATGATCGGCGCAGCGGAACGGGTGGAACATGTCAAACAATGCCTGCCTGAGATCTGCACGCTGGACTGCGGCACGATGAATTTTGCCGAGTCCGATTACGTGATGACCAACACGCCGGGCATGCTGCAGGCCATGGGCCGGATGATGACCCATCTGGGCGTGAAGCCCGAGATTGAGGCGTTTGACACCGGCCATCTGTGGTATGCCAAGCAACTGGTGGCCGACGGCGTCCTCGATGCGCCTGCACTGGTGCAGCTCTGCATGGGTGTCCCTTGGGGCGCTCCGGATGACCTGAACACGTTCATGGCCATGGTCAACAACGTGCCGGATGACTGGACCTTCTCCGCCTTCTCGCTGGGCCGCAACCAGATGGCCTATGCCGCCGCAGCTGTGCTGGCGGGGGGAAATGTGCGCGTCGGGTTAGAAGACAATCTGTGGCTCGAAAAGGGCGTGCTGGCCCGCAATGACCAACTGGTGGAACGCGCCGTGACCATCGTCGAAAACATGGGTGCCCGCGTGATTGGCCCTGCTGAAGTACGCGAAAAGCTGGGGTTAGTGAAACGCGCGCCGGAAGCGGCATGAGGGGGGTAATCGCGGCGCTGCTGCTGGCCGGACCGGTCAGCGCAGCCGAAGCGCCCGCATGGGAAGGCTACTGGGCCGAAGACCTGCGTTGGTGCGCCCGCGGCGCGGGGCAGCCCGGCGAAGAAACGCCAGACTGGTATGGGCGCGACGGACTGTTCGGGCTGGAGTGGAGTTGCGACATAACCTCTGTCACGGCGACTGGCGTCGGGCAGAGCTGGGCGCTGCAGCTTGACCGTCTGGATGCCGGTTATGCCTACAAAGACGCGCTTTTGTTTCAGGTGACGTGGCAGGACCGGTTGCATGTGATCACCGCAGATGGCGAAATTCGCAACTTTCTGCGCTGTGAGGGGGGTATGTGATCGCTGAGACGTCGTTTTCTTTAAAAGAAAACGGCCCGGAAACTTTCAAAGTTTACGGATACTGAATTGCCAGCTTTTGATCGCCGGACGACCGGCAGATTCCCTGTATCTGATCGGGCTGAGCGCCCACCACAAAGGACACCCCATGACCCAGACAGCATCTATAATTGGCGGCGGCGTGATTGGCGGAGGCTGGGCCGCGCGGTTCCTGCTCAGCGGTTGGAACGTCCAAGTTTTCGATCCCGACCCTGACGCCGAGCGCAAAATTGGCGAGGTTCTTGATAATGCCCGCCGCAGCCTGCCGGGCCTGAGCGATGTGGCTCTTCCGGAAGAAGGCAGGCTCAGCTTTCACGACACGATCGCCAATGCCGTGGACGGAGCAATGTGGATCCAGGAAAGCGTTCCAGAACGGCTTGATCTGAAGCTCAAAGTCTATGCCGAACTGCAGGCTGCCTGCGCCGTGGATGCGATCATCGGCTCCTCCACCTCCGGCTTCAAACCGAGTGAATTGCAGGACGGTGCCGTACGACCCGGCCAAATCGTCGTGACCCACCCGTTCAACCCGGTCTATTTGCTGCCTCTGATCGAACTGGTCACCACAGACGCCAATGACGCTGCGACCATTGCGAAGGCGCAGGGCGTGATCCGAGATATCGGCATGCACCCGCTGCACGTCAAAAAAGAAATCGACGCACATATCGCTGACCGGTTCCTTGAAGCTGTCTGGCGCGAAGCGCTGTGGCTGGTCAAAGACGGGATCGCCACGACCGAAGAAATTGATGATGCCATCCGCTATGGATTTGGTATCCGCTGGGCGCAAATGGGCCTGTTTGAAACCTATCGCGTTGCCGGTGGCGAAGCTGGAATGCGACATTTCATGGCCCAGTTCGGCCCGGCGCTGAAATGGCCCTGGACCAAACTTATGGACGTACCAGATTTCACGGACGAACTGGTCGACCTGATCGCAGATCAGTCTGATGCCCAATCTGGCATGCATTCCATCCGCGATCTAGAGCGCATCCGCGATAACAACTTGGTGGGCATGATGCGCGCGCTCAAGGCGCAGGATTGGGGCGCAGGCGCCTTGCTGAACGCCCATGACCGCGCCATTGCGACACTGCCGGATCTGGACCAGGCCGACCTGTCCCAGCCTATCCGGACCCTGCATCGGGCGGTGCCACTGGATTGGACCGACTATAACGGCCACATGACAGAATCGCGCTATCTGGATGCGTTCGCGCAATCCACGGACCGGTTCATGCGGATTATTGGCTGCGATGACGACTATATCGCTTCCGGCGGCAGCTATTTCACCGCTGAAACCCATATCCGCCATGTCGATGAATGCCACGCCGGAGCACGGATTACCGTGCGCACGCAGATGCTGTTGGGGCAGGGCAAGAAGCTGCACCTGTTTCATTCGATGTATGAAGGTGAAAGGCTGCTCGCAACTGGCGAACATTTCCTGCTGCATGTCAGCCTGGAAACCCGCAGGCCAAGTCCCCCATCGGATGAAATTGAGGCAGCAATGGCCCGGATTGCAGCGGCGCAAGCGGATCTGCCTTATCCCAACGGTGCAGGCAACGCGATCCGTAAACCGGCATGAGCCGAGTTCTTATCACTGCGGGCGCATCCGGCATTGGGCGGGCCATGGCAGAGGCATTCTCAGCCTCAGGCGCCGAGGTCTGGGTGACGGATATCGACGAAACTGCGCTGGCCAATTGCCCAGACAACTGGCAGCGCAGCGTGGCGAACGCGGCGGATGAGTCCGACGTCGCAGGTATTTTCCAGCAGATCGACACCGTTTGGGGTGGGCTGGACGCCCTTTGCGCCAATGCGGGCATTGCCGGGCCAACGGCAGCCATCGAAGACATAGACCTGCAAGATTGGCGCAGGTGTTTGTCCGTAAACCTCGAAGGGGCGTTTCTATCGGCGAAATATGCAACGCGCCGCCTGAAGGCACAGGGCAGTGGTTCGATTGTCCTGACCTCCTCTACCGCCGGGCAATATGGCTATCCGTTCCGCGCGCCATATGCCTCGGCCAAATGGGCTGTCATTGGGCTGATGAAAACACTGTCGATGGAACTGGGGCCGTTCGGAATCCGTGCCAACGCAATCTGCCCCGGAGCGGTGGAAGGCCCCCGGATGGAAGGCGTGCTGGCGCGCGAAGCGGCGGCCAAGGGAATGACGCGGGACGCAGTTTACGCGGGCTATGCGGCAGGCACGTCCATGGGCCGTTTCGTGGAAGCCTCTGACATAGCGAACATGGCCGTCTTTTTGGCCTCGGACGCAGCGCGGCTGGTGTCCGGACAGGTCATCGCAGTGGACGGGCATACTGTGAACCCAGACCCGCAAGTCTGACTCAATTAATTGCGGCCCGCAGGGAATGTAGGTGCGCGGGTACATGTCGGGCGGTCAGCTCAGCTTCTCGTACCAAATTGTCGAAATGCCCGGTAAAGGTTTCGACCCTTTCACGGTCCCGAAACGCAACATAGTGCGAGCCCGCATAGACCACGCATAACAGCGGCCCAAAAATCGTAAGCGGCGCGGAATAGACTTTGCGGGCATCAAACAGATACAGCCGCAGGCGTGGGTAAAGCTGGTCGGCTAGGTGCACCAGCCGGTCAATTTGTTCCAGACGGATGTCCAGTGGCAAGCCTTCGTAATATCCGGTGCCATGGGCAAAGCTGCGCAGTTCATAAAGCGGCAGCGCAATCTCATAGTCGGACTGCGTGCCACGCATCCATTGCAGCCGGTCTTCGGACGCACCAATTGCCTGATCGGCAGTCCGACCCAAATGCGGGGCATATTCCCATTCCAGCACCGCGCGGGTCTTTAACATGTCGGGCAGGGCGGCGGGTACATGGCGGATCTTGTAGCCGGCAGCTTCCTTGTGCCAGTGAAAAATCCGTTCATCCACCAACGCCCGCGGTGCTTCGGTCATGCTCAGGCTGTTCGACAGCAGATCCGCTGCGCTTTCCGGTCGGTCCGACAGCGACAACAGCCAATCCGCTGACACGCCAAGCGCGCTGGCACAGGCCCCAACGACCTGCGCATTCGGCAGCCGAGCACCGGAGTTACCCAAAATTTGGGAGATCGTGGAGCGGTCAACACCGATTTCCCGGGCCAGCGCGCTCTGGGTTTTTCCGCTTTCGCGCAGGGCACGGGCCATTCGGTCCCGAAATTGTGCCGCACGCACGCGTTTGTCCATTTGAGTCTGCATATGTTGATAAATATCACAGGTGCAGAGATTTGTTTACCATTCTTGGAATGGTCACGAAACCGTGAGGATGGTCTAGGAAACCATGGACCCACGCATCGAGACAGGCATGACAACAGGCGAAACCAAGAGCGCATATGCGCAGACCACCGAATGGCTGACCGTCATTCTGATCCTTGCGTGCTATGGCCTTTGGGCCGTAGCGTTGTTTTTGCTCCCCGGTGTGTCGGTCTGGCTGACGATTAGCGTTTTGGCGGTGCTGATCGGCTTTCACGGATCCCTGACGCATGAGGTTCTGCATGGCCACCCGTTCCCGTCACAGCCGTTGAACGAAGCCACGATGTTCCTGCCGTTAAGCCTGCTCATCCCCTACAACCGGTTTCGGGATCTGCATTTAGCTCATCATCGTGATTCCAACCTGACCGACCCATATGATGACCCGGAAACCAGTTATCTGGACCCTCATGTCTGGCAGCGCCTGCCATGGTGGGTGCAGGCAGTGCTGGGGGTCAACAACACACTACTGGGCCGCATTCTGATCGGAGCGGGCATTGGTCAGATCCTGTTTTTCCGTAACGAATGGCGGGGGGCCAAGGCAGGGGACCGTGCGATTTGGCTGGCTTGGGCGCTGCACATGGCAGGCGCGACCATCGTTCTATGGTTGGTGGCCATGTCACCAACACCGGTCTGGGCCTATCTGGTCGCGGCTTATGCCGGGCTGTCGATCCTCAAGATCCGGACTTTTCTGGAGCACCGCGCCCACGAAAAAACCCGCGCACGCACGGTCATTATCGAAGACAGGGGACCGCTAGCATTCATGTTTCTGAACAATAACCTGCATGTTGTGCATCACATGAACCCCGGCGCGTCCTGGTACAGGTTGCCGGCCATTTACGGCGCGGCCAAGGATCGGTACCAGCAAGTGAACGACGCTTATGTCTATAGGTCCTACGCAGAAATCTTCCGCTGCTATTTTCTGCATGCGAAAGATCCGGTGCCGCATCCACTATGGCCAAAGCCCTGAATTCGCGCCATTAGGGCGCCATGCCACTCTGGATACCCGTCACCGTCGCGGCCGCCAGTTTTCAAACCGTGCGGTTCATGCTGCAAAAATCGCTAAGCGAAGTGCGCCTTTCTGCGGCTGGCGCAACGTTTTCGCGGTTTGCCTATTCCGCGCCGTTCGTTCTGGCGGTTGTGCTGATCTATCTGGGGGTATCTGGCCGCAGCTTGCCGGATTTCACGGCCATGTTTTGGGTCTATGCCTTGATCGGTGGCCTGTCTCAGATCCTGGCCACGGTCTGCGTTGTTCTGATGTTCAAGCAAAGGAATTTTGCCGTCGGGATTACCTTTAAAAAGACGGAAGTTATCCAGACCGCACTGTTGGGCCTGGTTGTTCTGGGCGATCATGTTAGTGCGGGTGGCTTAGCGGCAATCCTGATTGGGCTGGTAGCCGTGCTGGTCCTGTCGAAAACGCCGGAATCCGAAGGCCAGTGGTGGCAGCATTTGACCAACCGGGCTTCGCTCATCGGATTGACGTCTGGTGTGCTCTTTGCTTTTTCCGCCGTTGCCTATCGTGGCGCGTCGCTGGAACTGGGCGGGCTCGAACCCGTGCTGCGCGCGGGAGTCACGCTGGCGGCGGTGACCACATTGCAGATGGTGGGCATGGCGGTTTGGTTGCTTTTGCGCGACCGCGCAGAACTGCGTGCGGTCTGGAACGCTCGGCGCACAGCGATCTTCGTGGGCTTGACCAGCATGGGCGGGTCATTTTGCTGGTTCCTGGCGTTCACGTTGCAGAACGCGGCTTACGTCAAGGCGCTGGGGCAGGTGGAGCTGTTGTTATCTCTGATGGCCTCCGTTCTGTTCTTTAAAGAACAGGTCACACGCAGGGAACTGTTAGGCATGTCCCTGCTTGGCGCATCCATCCTCGTTCTGGTGCTGGCGATTTAGCCGGTTTCCGGCATCGGATACCCGCGCAGGCGCAGGAACAGGCTGGCTTCGTCATTGTTCTTGAAATACGGCACGCTTTCCGGCGGCGTCCTGTCGGTCACTCGTGCGCCGATTTCGGCCAGAACGACCTCGGTAATGAACGGCAGATCGAAGCTGCGCGCATCCGGCAGCGCGATCCACTGCAAATGGCTTAACTCGTCTGAAGCACCTGAAAAGTCATCCGGGTCATTCTGGATATCATCGACATCAACCAGAAAGAACCGCGCGTCGAACCGGCGTGGGCGTCCGGGTGGTGTCAGCGCCCGGAACACGAACTGCAAACCCTCGGCGGTCGGCACATGGCCGGTTTCCGCAAACGCCTGCCAATCGCCCGGCACAGGTGTTTGCCAGGTGCCTTTGCGCCCCAGGATCAGCCCGGTTTCTTCCCACAATTCGCGGATGGCCGCAGCGGCAAGCGCATTCTGCATGCCGTCAGGTGCATCATCGGCCAGACGGGCATGGCAAACATCCGAAATGGGCGAAGCCATCGGCACCTCGGCATCCTGCGCATCAACCGCTCCGCCCGGAAAGACGAATTTGTTGGGCATGAACGCAGCTTTCGCGCCCCTCTGACCCATCAGGATGGATGGGTTGGTGTGTCGATCGCGCAGAACGATAACCGTTGCTGCGTTGCGGATCGCGGATTTGTCGGCTGTCATTTGCTCTCGATCAATTCAGCAGGCGTCGCCGTACGGGAAAACCCGTACAGCCGTTTTGCCCATTGGTAGGCGACAATCGCCCCCTTCAGTCTGGGCAGAAGGTACAGGGACAGTGTGACACATCCAACCGCAAAGAAGCTGAACAGCACCAAAGGATCAGGGCGGAAGGTTTCGAACGCGATCAAAAGCGATGGCGCCATGACGTGTCCGACGATCAGGATCGTCAGATAGGCCGGCCCGTCATCGGCCCGGTGATGGCAAAGCTCTTCTCGGCAGACCGGGCAGGTGTCGCAAACCTTCAGGTAACTTTTAAACAGCGGCCCGGTTCCGCAACTTGGACATTTGCGCCGCCAGCCGTGCAGCAAGGCGGGCCGGACAGGCCGCTCGGGCGGATCCAAGTCGTTCGACACCATCTCGATAAGTGGTTCGATTTTTTCGAGTTTCGTCATCGTTACTCTCCCGCGATCAACTTGATGGGGGAGTGGCGATCAAAAAAGGTGGTATTCTGACCTTGCGTCGGGATGTCGCAAAACTTTTTGGTTTTCGCTGGGATTTTTGACGACGGAATGCGGATGGGTGTGCGTTTGAATAGGTGTAAGCAGCGCAAGGGTGTCTGCTGAACCAGAGCAAGGATGAGGCATATGAACTCCAAAGTATTCATCACTGGCATTGTATTGGTTTCCGTCGTGGTAACCGCGGCCTCCGTTTCCGCAGAGGACCGCAGGCATGGGCCGGGTAAACACCAGCGCATGTCATTCTCTGAACTCGATACGGACAGCAGTGGCGAAGTGACTAAGGACGAACTTGCGGCCAGGATGAACGGCCGTTTCATGGAAGTTGACGCAAATGGCGACAGCGTCCTCGACCGTGACGAAATGATCGCCGCAGCACAGGCCATGCCAGCCGCGCGGGCCGATCATATGTTGGACCGGTTCGACAAGGACGGAGATGGCGCAATTTCGCTGGACGAAATGCCGGCAATGCCGGATGGAGTTTTCGACAAAGCTGACGCTGATAGCAGCGGCGGGTTGTCGGAAGAAGAATTGGCGCAGATGCGCCCGCATGGCAAAAAGCGGAAGCATAAGAACTGAGGTGTGGATGGCGCATTGTCCATATCGACACCGCGTGCGACGGGGCCCGGGGGCTCCGTCGTGACGCAGGATGCGGCCGTTCCGGACGAAACGCTGCTGGTGATTTACGCCCGCGGCGATGCGGAGGCCGCGCGAGAGTTGACCGACCGCATGTTGCCACGCGCGCTGTCTGTAGCGACGCGGGTGCTGGGCGACCGTGCCGAGGCCGAGGATGTCGCGCAGGAAGCAATGCTGCGGCTGTGGCGGATCGCACCCGACTGGCAGACCGGCCAGGCGAAGGTCAGCACGTGGCTCTACCGAGTCACGATGAACCTGTGCATCGATCTGCAACGCAAACGGCGTGGGGGAACAGTCGCGCTCGATGACGCACCGGACCCGGCAGATAACGCACCAAGTGCGGCAGAACAACTGGTGGCGAAGGCCCGCAGCGACGCCTTGCAAGATGCTTTGGCGCAACTGCCGGACCGGCAAAGACAGGCGGTGGTGCTGCGCCACCTTGAAGAATTGGCCAACCCCGAGATTGCGGAAATCCTCGGGGTCAGCGTGGAGGCGGTGGAAAGCATCGTCGCACGTGGGAAACGAGGGCTGACAGCAGCCCTGAATCAAAGACGAGATGACCTGGGGTACAATCATGGCTGACGAAATGGACAAGTTTGACGGTCTGGACGACATCTTTGCAGTGGCGCGGGCCACGGCCCCCGAACCAACGGACGACCTGCGTCGCCGGGTTTTGACGGATGCCGCGCAGGTGCAGGCCGGGTTTGAACAGCTCCAGCCCGTCATATCCGGGGCCGTCCCGGCAGGTGGCTGGTTCCGTCAGGTGGCCAACGCCCTGGGCGGCTGGGCTGGTCTGGGCGGTTTGGCCACGGCTTGCGCGGCGGGTATCTGGATCGGCTTTGCGCCGCCTGCGACATGGCCGGATCCAGCATCGCTGGTTATTCAGGAAGACAGCGGCTTCGATCTGTTCCAGAGCGAGGAAATGGCCGTGCTGATGGCAATGGGTGAGGGGTGATCATGACAACAGAGACCACAGTTTCGGTTCGGCGCAGCCCGCTTTGGATACGGATCCTGCTGGGTGTGTCGCTGGCACTGAACCTGGCCGTTGCGGGGCTGGTTGTGGGCGCGGGCCTGCGTCTGATTGGCCCTTATGGCCCACCGGCACCGCACACGTTTGGTGGCGCGTTGATCCGGGCCTTGCCGCATGATGACCGCCGAGAGATTGGGTTTCGCGCGCGCGACAGCCTAGGGCCACGCCCGGATTACGGCGCAGGCGCGGCGAAACTGATTACCGCCCTGCGCATCACACCTTTTGATGCTGCTGCGGTGGAGGTTATCCTAAACGCGCAAAGCGCGGGGCGGGCGGCATGGTCCAAAGCGCTGCAGGATTCATGGCTGATCCATGTGTCGGACATGTCCGAAAATGAGCGACTGGGCTATGCCCAACGTCTGGAAGAGGCAGAGAAAAAACGCGCTGAGTTACGCGATTATTCCCGGCGCAAGGATGGTGACAAGGACAAGGACCGCCGCGACTGACCCCGGTTCAGGCCGCGGCGGTGATCAGAGACACCCGGTTGCGGCCCCGATCCTTTGCGCGGTATAGCGCGCGGTCGGCCATTTCGATAAAGGCGCGTACTTCGCCGTCTTCGGTGTCGGGCTCCGGTCCACCCAACGTCGGCACCACCACTACTCCGATGCTGATCGTCACTGAAACTGGATCGGGCTGGCCGCAAACGGCAAAAGGCGTGCCGTTCACCTTTTCCCGCAGGGTTTGTGCCAGTCTCTGAGCCTGATCGATGCCGGCGTTTTCCGACACGATCAGAAATTCTTCTCCACCCACACGGGCCAGAAGGTCCTGCGGCTGCAGGCAGGCATTCAGCCGGTTGGCGGTTTCCGCAAGCACAACATCCCCTGCCTGGTGACCATGGCAGTCATTGACGGTCTTGAAGTGGTCGATATCGGCCAGCATCACCGCAAAGGGCCGGCTCGTTTGGCGGGATTGCCGCGCGCGGCGGGCGAGGTGAGGTAGAGCGATGCGCCGGTTGTAGAGACCTGTAAGGGGGTCACGCACAGCGGCGCGCAGACCGCGTTGCAAGGTTTCCCTCATCTGGGTCGACCGCCGCTGCACGGCCAGCAACCGTTTCAGCCGCAGAGCAACCTCTTCGCTGTCGCAATCGACAGGCACCACGTCATCCGCACCGAGGTCCAACACCTGCGCGGCACTGGACTGCGTTTTGGAGTTCCATAGCACTATGACCACCGCGTGCCGGGTCGCCGACCGGCTGCGTAAGACTGACAACAACCTCAGACCCGGTTGGCCCCCTGGCGCGTCTCCTTGCAGGACCAATGCGTCAAAGCGGAGCGGCTTGGGACCATTCAGGTACAGCGCATCAGGTGTAACCGGCGCAGCTTGTGGCGCACAGCGGTCGACAGGTGTGCGCATTGGGCGGCAGCGCTTTCAAGCGTGGCCCCTACAACGGCGATGCGGGCAGGTTGGTCAAAGGCCAGCGACGGCTCGGAGAAGCCTAGCACCCGGCTCATCGTATCGCGTGGACGCAGTTCTTCGGTTTGGTGGCGTTCCCGGATCAGCCGCCGGATACGCGCCAGCAGCATCACATCGTCCAGCGGTAGGCTCATCGCATCATCGGCCCCGCACCGCAGTGCGGACCGGCGGGCCGCCGCATCGTTTTCGCGCGTCACGATCATCAACGGCACTCCCGGTGCGTCTGTGTCGCGTATGCGACACAGGTCAGCCAGCCCTGCATCGGGCAGGTTGGTTCCAGCTAGGATCAGGTCGGGCCGGCACCGCGCGATGATGTCCCCTGCGCCGTCCAGCCGGTCGGATTGGACAACTTTGTAATAGCCTGCCGAAAGCTGAACCTTCAGCATGATCCTGTTTGTTGCGGCCCCGTCGAGGACCAGAATGGTGCCTGGCATGTGCGGGTCCTTTCCGGACTGTCAAACTCTGAGGTCTTAAGTTTCGCCTAGTCTGGTTAACAAAGCCTTGACTGGCTCAGAGCCCTCAATTTTGGCCAAAAACGGCTAACCTGCCGGGGCGCGTTCACCGGCACGCCAATAGACAACCGCCTGAATTGGGCCTATAGAAGGCTCATCTGCTCCCTCCAACGACCCTGTGGCTCCCAATGGCGATTTCCGCTGAACGTGCCGAAACGATTGCCCTGCAGGCCCTGGCCTGGCTGATCGGAAATGATGAGCTGCTGCCAGTGTTCCTGGGCTCTACCGGCACGTCCGAGGCCGATGTTAGGAGTCGTGCGCAGGACCCGGAATTTCTGGGCTCCGTTCTGGATTTCCTGATGATGGATGATGCCTGGGTTGTCGCGCTGTGTGATGCCAACGGGCTGTCTTACGAAGAGCCGATGTCGGCCCGAGTCATGCTGCCCGGCGGCGATCAAGTGCATTGGACCTGACAGGATTGACTATGCCGGAAACACCTGCCCGCAGTTTTGATGCAGTCCTGTTCGACAAGGACGGCACGCTGTTCGATTTTGCCGCGACATGGGAAGCTTGGGCGCGCTCCTTCCTGATGCGGATTACCGGCTCGGATCATGATCGGGCAACGCATATCGGGGATGAGATCGGGTTTGATATGCGGAACAACCGGTTCCATCCCGGCAGCACCGTAATCGCAGGGACCCCAGCCGAGGTGGCGGCAGAACTGGCCCCGCACCTGCCGGGCATGACCACAGCTGACGTGATCGACATTCTCAACGAAGAAGCACAGGCGGCGCCGCAATCCGAAGCTGTGCCGCTGATCCCGTTTCTGGACGGTTTGCGCGCTGCCGGTCTAAGGCTTGGCGTGGCCACCAATGATGCGGAGGCCCCGGCCATGGCGCATCTGGGCGCTGCGCGGGTTGTGGACCGGTTCGATTTTATCGCCGGGTTCGACAGTGGGCATGGGGCCAAGCCGGCGCCGGGTCAGTTGCTGGCCTTCTGCCGGGCGGTTGATGTGGTTCCGGCGCGGGCCGTCATGGTGGGCGACAGCACCCATGACCTGATCGCAGGCCGCGCGGCTGGTATGGCCACTGTTGGCGTGCTGACCGGCATGGCTGGTCAGGCGGATCTGGCGCATCTTGCTGACATCGTGCTGCCGGATATCGGGTACCTGCCCGGCTGGCTGGGCCTCTGACGCGCTGACCGATCCTCCTTCGGGCTTTTGCGACACTTTGCGTCGCAACTGAGACTGTTTCACCGTTCCGCCGGTGCCTTGATAGCCGGGCATACGACGGAGACAGACATGGCAGACGACAAACGCAGACGCCGCGGCGGCGGGCGTGCAGGGAACGCGGCCCGGCGCGGTGGCGCGATCATCGAACAGATGCCATGGAACCCGCCGGTGAACCGAGACCGCCCGACCGAACCTTTGTCAGACGCAGGCGTCGAAGCTGTGCACAACGGCGCGATGACCATATTGGAGGAGATCGGGGTGGAATTCCTCAACCCCGAAGCCGTTGACATCCTGCGGCAGGCCGGGTGTATCGTGAATGGCGAAAACATCCGCTTCGGGCGGGATTTTATCATGGAGATGGTGGCCAAGGCGCCTTCGACTTGGTCTCTCACGCCCCGCAATCCTGACCGGGTGTTGACGGTGGGCGACGGAAGCATCCTCTTTGGCAATGTCAGTTCGCCCCCCAGCTACTGGGATCTGGAAGTCGGGCGTAAGATCACCGGTACGCGCGTGCTGTACCAAAACCTCCTGAAGCTTAGCCAGTATTTCAACTGTATTCACTTTGTCGGTGGCTACCCTGTGGAACCGCAGGACATCCACCCGTCCATCCGCCATCTGGACGGGATGTATGACAAGCTGACGCTGACCGATAAGGTGCCGCACACTTATGCGCTGGGGGCAGAACGGGTCGAAGACACCATGGAGATGGTGCGCATTTCGGGCGGTTGGAGCCAGGCCGCATTCGATGCTTCGCCCAAGATATACACCAATATCAACTCCACCTCACCACTGAAGCATGATTACCCGATGCTGGATGGCTGGATGCGGCTGGCCCGGCGCGGACAGGGGCTTGTCGTGACGCCGTTCACGCTGGCGGGCGCGATGGCGCCTGTCACAATGGCTGGGGCTGTGGCTCAGTCGCTGGCCGAAGGTCTCTGCGCAGTGGCACTGGCACAGTACATAAATCCCGGTGTGGCCTGTGCAATTGGAACGTTCACTTCCAACGTCGACATGAAATCGGGCGCCCCGGCCTTTGGCACGCCGGAATACATGCGCGCCACGCAGATGACCGGGCAAATGGCGCGATTCTACGGCTTGCCAATGCGGTCCTCAGGCGTCTGTGCAGCGAACGTGCCAGACGGGCAGGCGATGTGGGAAACCTCCAACAGCCTCTGGGCGGCGGTCCAGTCGGGCACGCATATGATTTACCACGCTGCGGGTTGGCTGGAGGGTGGGCTGATCGCGTCGCCCGAGAAATTCATTATGGATTGCGAAATTCTCCAGCAAATCCAGCGCTATATGGACCCAATGACCTTTGCCACTGGCCCGGATGACATTGCGCTGGACGCTATCCGCGAAGTTGGGTCCAACGGCCACTTCTTTGGCATCCAGCACACGCAGGATCGCTACACCACCGCGTTCTACCAGCCGTTTCTGAGCGATTGGAAAAACTTCGAAGCTTGGGAAGCCGGTGGCGCGATCTGGACGCCGGAACGCGCGCATGTGCTCTACAAGCAGATCCTCGCAGAGTTCGAAGCCCCGCCGCTACCGGACAAAATCCATGGTGAATTGGAAGCGTTCGTGACCCGCCGAAAGGAAGAGGGTGGCGCACCAACCGACTTTTAGGCCGGTTTGCGACCCGGAAAGTTACTAAAATTCTAACTGTTGGCGCTTTGTTGACGCCTTGCCGCAATAGTTAATCCCAGTGAATGGGGTAACGATATGCATGGTTTGATCAACAAGGCGGTGCAGACATTTGTCTGCCACACCTACGGTAATGACCGGTGGTCCAGCGTGGCCTCCGCCGCAGGGCTGGAACCGCCGGAATTCGAAGCCATGCTATGGTATGATGACGCTCTGACTGATGCAGTGCTGGATGCTTTACGACGCGAATTGGCTCATAATCTGGACGATGTTTTGGAAGATTTGGGCACTTACCTTGTCTCTCATCCCGGAGTTGCCCGTTTGCGCCGATTATTGCGGTTCAGCGGCGTCACTTACGTGGATTTCCTGCATTCGCTCGATGATTTGCCGGATCGCGCGCGGCTGGCGGTCGCAGACCTGAACCTGCCGACACTGGAGCTCCGTGAACACCCGGCGGGCGAATTCAGCCTTACGGTCGGCAGCGGCATTCCCGGTTTTGCCAACGTGATGATGGGAATTTTGCGCACAATGGCTGATGACCATGGGGCGTTGGCGTTTATTGAATACAAGGGCCGCAGCCAGGGGTCTGACGTGATCGCCATTCGGCTG
This sequence comes from Marinibacterium sp., assembly GCA_017643305.1. Classification (GTDB taxonomy): domain Bacteria; phylum Pseudomonadota; class Alphaproteobacteria; order Rhodobacterales; family Rhodobacteraceae; genus HXMU1420-2. The sequence continues at coordinate 44,976 of JAEPNQ010000022.1, forward strand.
GTGGATGTCAGCTTTACCAAGGGACGCGAATTTGACCTTGGGGCTGCCGCCCCATGACCGACGCGACCATCCCGGAAGCTGTTTTGCACAACTTTTGCCCGATGTATGTCCGGCTGAATGAAACCGGTCACATCATCAGCTGCGGTGCCACGGTTCAGAAGTTCC
>JAEPNQ010000094.1 GCA_017643305.1 Marinibacterium sp.
ACCCCTTCGAGGCCGCGCAGTACCTCCATCTCCATGCCTTCCACGTCGATTTTGATCAGATCGGGGTTCAGTTCCGAAAACAGATCGTCGCCGCGATAGACCCGCAGATCGCCGCGCCCGGCCAGCATCTTGGCCCCGCCCAGATTGCGGCCCATTTTCTGCATGGCAAAGCCGCCTTCTTCCTTATCCGACAGCCCAATCCCGATATGGGACACGTCCACAACATCGCGCAGCCCGTTGACTGTGATATTTTGAAAGAGCGTGTTGAAGGCCAGCGGGTTGGGTTCGATCGGAACGATTTTCCCCGCCTTCCAGATCAGCCCGGCATAGACCGCATGGTTGCCGATATTGGCGCCGATATCCAGGAAAGTGCCACCTTCGGGAAACACGTTTGTCAGCGCACGCAGTTCGGCGCGTTCGTAAAAGTGGGCCTTGACGTGCTTTTTCTGGATCGCGTCATCCGGTGCGGTGATGCAGAACGTCACAGGAACCTCCTGCTCAAAACTGTGCAAGAGGGTCATCGGCTCGCTCTGCATCACACGTTCTACGCGCAGGCGTTTGAGAAGGCGGGGACTGTCGTAAATCATGGCTTTGACGGGCGGCGCGCAGTGATTGCGCACCCTATGGGGTTATGTCCTGTTTGCTTTGATGTCGGCGAGGGCCTGGCGCACTTCTTCTTCGGTGCGGGCATTGCCTTGGGCGTATTCGTCGGGCGGTGTCGGTTGCGCAAAAAGCACCCATGCTGTGCGTCCGGCAAAGCCGACAATCAGGCCGGTGACGCATCCAAAAAAACCAAGTCCCCAGATCGACCCGATCAGCGCGCCAACGGTTGCGCCAAATCCTGCGAAATAGACCGCTTGCATCAGACGCACCGCAGCACCTTGCCGTGCCGCCATATCAGGCTGATCGGTTGCCGCTTTGGGATGTGTCCCAACTGTCGGTGACCAAAGATTGGACCCGGACCCCCACGTTGGCATCAGCCCACCGACCCTTCAAGCGAGATCGCCACAAGCTGCTGCGCCTCCATGGCGAACTCCATCGGCAGGGCCTGCAACACGTCCTTGCAGAAGCCGTTGACGACCAAGGCCACCGCCTCTTCCTCATCCATCCCGCGCGAGCGGCAGTAGAACAGCTGATCATCATCCACCTTGGATGTGGTCGCCTCATGCTCCACCCGGGATGAGTTGTTCTTGACCTCGATATAGGGGACCGTGTGCGCCCCGCATTTGTCGCCAATCAGCAAGCTGTCGCATTGGGTATAGTTGCGGCTCTCCTTCGCTTTGGGGTGCATGGAGACAAGACCTCGATAGGTGTTCTGCGCCTTGCCCGCGCTGATCCCCTTGGAGACGATGCGCGATTTGGTGTTTTTGCCCAGGTGCACCATCTTTGTGCCGGTATCGGCCTGCTGCATGTTGTTGGCAATTGCAATCGAGTAGAACTCGCCCTGGCTGTCATCTCCGCGCAGGATGCAAGAAGGGTATTTCCACGTCACAGCCGAGCCTGTTTCCACTTGCGTCCACATCACCTTGGACCGGTCGCCCCGGCAATCAGCACGTTTGGTCACGAAGTTGTAAATGCCACCCTTGCCGCTTTCATCACCCGGATACCAGTTTTGAACGGTGGAGTATTTCACCTCCGCATCCTCCTCAATGATGATTTCGACCACGGCCGCATGCAGCTGCGAGGTATCGCGCTGCGGCGCGGTGCAGCCTTCGAGATAGCTGACGTAAGAGCCCTTATCGGCAATGATCAGCGTCCGTTCAAACTGCCCGGTGTTCTCCGCATTGATGCGGAAATAGGTCGACAGCTCCATCGGGCAGCGCACGCCGGGCGGCACGTAAACAAAAGACCCATCCGAAAACACGGCCGTGTTCAGCGTGGCATAGAAATTGTCGCTGACCGGCACGACCGAGCCCAGGTATTTCCTCACCAGTTCGGGATGTTCTCTGATCGCCTCGGAGATCGAGCAGAAGATCACGCCGGCCTTCTGAAGTTCCGCCTGGAAGGTGGTGCCGACGCTGACGCTGTCAAACACCGCGTCCACGGCCACCTTGCGGCCTTCAGCAGGTGCGGCATCTGCACCTTCAACGCCTGCCAGGATCATCTGTTCCTTCAGCGGAATGCCCAGCTTTTCATAGGTCGCCAGCAGTTTCGGATCGACCTCGTCCAGCGATTTCGGCTTTTCCACCATACTTTTCGGACGGGCATAGTAATACTGATCCTGAAAATCGATCTCCGGATAATCGACCATGGCCCAATCCGGCTCAGACATCTTCAGCCAGCGATCATATGCCTGAAGGCGCCAGTCTGTCATCCAACCCGGTTCTTCGTTTTTCTCGGAAATCAAACGCACGATATCGGGGGTCAGGCCCTTGGGCGCGTACTCCATTTCGATGTCGGTTTCCCAGCCGTATTTGTAGGTCCCGCCAACCTCGCGCACCGCATCCACGGTTTCCTGGTCAACACCTTCTTTGACCTGGGTCTGATCTACAGCAACCATTCCGGCCTCCTTCTTCTCGCACCACCCGGGCTCAGGCTGCCCTGGCGCGGAATTTCTTTTCCTGACGCAGCCACGCTTCGGCAAAGCGCATCACATCGTCTTCCGTTGTCTCGAGCCCCAGCGACACGCGCACCGCGCTTGCCGCTGTCACCTCATCGTAACCCATCGCGGTCAGCACACCGCTGGGCCGCACCTTGCCGCTGGAACAGGCTGACCCGGCGCTGATTGCAAACCCGGCCAGATCCATCTGCATCACCTGCGTTTCACCCTTCCAGCCGGGTGTGGCGAAACAGATCGTATTGGGCAGGCGTTCCGCACGTTTCCCGACAAAAATAGTCGAAGTGGCCCCGGCCTCAAGAGCCTTTTCTAGAATATTTCTAAATTCTGCAACCTGGTCCCAGACTCCGGTCGCCAGATCCCGTGCCGAAGCCTCTGCCGCAGCGCCAAATCCGGCAATCCCGATCACGTTTTCAGTGCCGGCGCGGCAGCCCATTTCCTGCCCACCGCCCTTCATCTGCGGGGGCAGGTCCGTGCCACGCTTCATCACCAACGCGCCAACACCCTTCGGACCGCCAAGCTTATGCGCAGATAGCAGCGCCATCTGCGCCCCTGACCAATTGAATGCAACAGGTAGCTTACCCAGCACCTGGGTCGCATCCGTCACGACCAAACCATCAGGCAGAGACTGCACCACACCAGTCTCCGAATTGGCCCATTGCAGTACCGACTGGCCAGGCTCGGGCACTGACACCGTTCCGTCGACTGATACGGCCAAATTCTCCTGCACCCAGGCGCGAACGGCATCATGCTCCACCGGGGCACCGTACAGCTCTCGCCCGGCGCAGGCCAACGCCGCCGCCTCGGTCGCGCCGGAGGTAAACACCACATCCGCCCCATCCGCCCCAAAGGCCGCCGCGACCTGCGCGCGCGCGTGTTCTACCAGCGCCTTGGCCGCCCGACCCTCACCATGCACCGAAGACGGGTTGCCCACCACGTCCATCGCGGCAACCATCGCATCCCGCGCCTCGGCCCGCAGCGGTGCGGTCGCGTTCCAGTCCAGATATACACGGCCGCTCATTTCATTTTTGTCCAAATACTCCGGGGAGGTATCGCGGCGCGCGACCTGGGCAAAACCACATGCCCGCCGCAGACGCAGCTATTTTGCAGATTAACCGTCACCGTTCATCCACCACCGAAAAAAGCGATGGCACCGCAGGGCACGGGGCCAGATCATTGGCAATCACATCCGACAGCCGCGTCTGGTGCAAAAATACATAGACATACGCCGAAAGCGACTCCCACAGCCGGTTGGTCAGCGACTGCGCCCGGCTGCCCGACAACGCGCCCGAAGCGCCTGCGCCCTTGTGCATCGCGTCCACGGTTTCGTCCACCGCAGCCAGTATATCAACAATCCGGATCTCCGAAGTCGGGCGCGCCAACCGGTATCCGCCACCCGGGCCGCGCACCGAATCCACCAGCTTGGCCCGGCGCAGCTTCACGAACAGCTGCTCCAGATACGCCAGCGAAATATCCTGCCGCTGCGACACGTCCGCCAAAGTGACCAGCTTTTCCTCTGGCTGAAGCGCGATATCCGCCAGTGCAACCATGGCGTAACGCCCCTTCGTGGAAAGTTTCATATGCCCTCCGGCTCTCACTCTAAATGCGGGAATATTGACCTTTGCCGCAGCAGTGCGTATCTGCCCCTGACGAACCGGCGTCGCCCGCGCACGCCTTTTAGAACAATTCTAAGGAAGCGGGTGCAAGCCGTCAACAACCGGCCCCACCCCACGCTTCTCAACATGACAGGACCGCGTAAATGCCCGAGGTCATCTTTCCCGGACCCGAAGGGCGGCTCCAAGGCCGCTACCACCCGCAGAAAGAACGAGACGCCCCGATTGCGATCATCCTGCACCCGCACCCGCAATTTGGCGGGACTATGAACAACAAAGTGGTCTACAACCTCCACTATGCGTTCTACAACATGGGCTTCACAGTGCTGCGGTTCAATTTCCGCGGCGTGGGCCGGTCTCAGGGCGAATATGACCAGGGCATTGGCGAACTCAGCGATGCAGCTTCCGCGCTCGATTATCTTCAGTCGATGAACAACAATTCCAAGCATTGCTGGGTCGCGGGCTTTTCCTTTGGTGCCTGGATCGGGATGCAGCTGCTTATGCGGCGGCCTGAGATAACTGGATTCATCTCGGTCAGCCCACCTGCAAACATGTATGACTTTTCGTTCCTGGCACCCTGTCCGTCTTCGGGTCTGATCATCAATGGGCTGTCCGACCGTGTCGCCCCGCCGGCTGACACGCTCGCACTGGTGAACAAGCTGCACGAACAAAAGGGCATCACCATAACGCATCAGGAAATCGAAGGTGCGGATCATTTCTTCAAGGATCCGCATATGGATACCCTGATCGACAACACTACCGAATACGTGAAGCGCCGCCTGACAGAAAGCACACGCTGATGGCCACCCTTGACGAGCTGGCCTCACGCCTGGCCGAGGACACGCTCAAGGCCATGGACCAAACGGGTCAGGAACGGCTCTACATGGAGGTGGCCGGCGTGCTTGCGGCCTCTTCCCAGTCGCTGGAAGAGGCCTTTCTCACGGAAATGCGGGTGCGCCTGTCAGAGCGTACCGCGCGCCAGTTTCTCAATAGAAAGATTACCGAGGCGCAGCCACAAGCGTCCCCACCCAAAGCAAACTGACGCTGCATGCCAGCGCGACGGCAATCATTTCGCCACCATCTCCGACGACCATGAGCAGCTCTGATGGCACCGGGACGTGCAACATGTCCAAGCCAACAGCGCAAGCCCGGCGCGTGTCAGGATTGTTGCCGAACTCGCAACAGCCGGATCAGAGCGCAGGGAGTTTCAACTGGCTCAGCGTATTCCACAGATCTTCCGGCACAGCCACCGCGCGGCGGGTGTCCAGATCCATCAACGCCGATTTCCACAAGGACCGGAACACCAGCTTGCCATCGGTGCGGTAAATGCGGTTGTCGAAGGTGGCGGATTTGGTGCCGATCGTATCAATCCCCACCGCCGTCTCCAGCGTTTCGCCTTCCAAAACCTCGCCAAAAAACTCACTGTGCATGTTTACGGCTGCAAACGAGTATCGGCGCCCTGCATTGGACTCACCCGGAGGCCAGCCGATGCGTCGCAACATATCGCTGCCGGCCAGATTGCAGACCGCGATGTACCGCGCGACATTCATATGCCCCAGCGCATCACAATCCTGCGTGCCCACGACATATCGTAACATCACCATTTGATCAGCCCTCTCAGCGGATCCTAATAGTATAATCGGCGTCAAAGATTTTGCAGGCCAAGATTATTCGACAAATAATCTAGGCCTTTGCGCCTGTCAGCCAAAGATGGCGTTCAGAGTTGCACTTGGGCGCATGACCGTAGCCGTCTTTTCGTCCGATCCGTGGTAATAGCCACCAGTATCCGCTGGATTTCCGGCCGCAGTCTGCAACTCCGCCAGGATGGCGGCTTCGCCATCGGCCAAAGCCTGAGCCACAGGTGCGAAATGCGCGGCTAGGTCTGCATCATCACTTTGCGCCGCCAGAGCTTCGGCCCAGTATCGGGCAAACCAATAGTGGCTGGCGCGGTTGTCGGGCTCACCAACCTTGCGGCCTGGCGAACGATTGAAATCCAGGATGCCCTGCGTGGCAGCCTCGGCAGCAGCGCCCAGTACGCCCGCTTTCGCGTTGCCCTTGGCGTCCGCCAGAAAGTTCAGTGATTCCCCGAGCGCGCAGAATTCTCCCATCGAATCCCAGCGCAGGTGGTTTTCGGCTTGCAGCTGCTGAACGTGTTTCGGGGCAGAACCACCCGCGCCGGTTTCGAACAGGCCGCCACCGTTCATCAGCTTCACAATCGAAAGCATTTTGGCCGAAGTGCCCAGTTCCAGGATCGGGAACAGGTCGGTCAGGTAATCGCGCAGAACGTTGCCGGTGATGGCGATGGAATCGTTTCCAGCCGTGATGGTTTCCAGCGACTGGCGCGTCGCTTCACGCGGGGCCATAATCTGGAATTTATCATCCACACCAGCGGCTTTCAGTGCGGGCTTAACGTAGTTAATGAGCTCCGCATCATGTGCGCGAGTTTCATCGAGCCAGAAGATCGCTTCGGACCCGGTCAGTCGCTGGCGATCCATGGCCAACTGAATCCAGTTCTCGATCGGCGCCTTTTTCACCGTGCAGGCGCGCCAGATGTCACCTGCTTCGAGGTCATGGGCGTGCAGCACGTCGCCATTGGCCAAAACCACCTGGATGGTGCCATCTGCTACCGTTTCGAACGTGGTCGGGTGCGACCCGTATTCTTCGGCCTTTTGGGCCATCAAGCCGACATTGGCGACCGCGCCTGCGGTGGACGGGTTCAGCGCGCCGTTGGCTTTGAAGAAGTTGATGGTTTCGTCATAAACCGGCGCATAGCAATTGTCCGGTATTACACAGTTCACGTCACCCTTGGCCCCGGTGGAATCCCAGCCTTTACCGCCCGCACGAATCAGCGCCGGCATGGAGGCATCAATAATCACGTCCGACGGCACATGCAGGTTGGTAATTCCCCGGTCGCTGTCGACCATGTAGATCTCGGGCAGGTCCAGCGCATCGATCTCTGCTTTGATTTCATCGGCGTTGGGCATAGTCTCAATGGCGGCCAGAACGTCACCCAAACCAGAATTCGGGCTACCGCCCGCTTCGGCAATAGCTGCGCCGTGTTGACCCCAAACCGGGCCCAGCCACGCCTTGACCGCGTGCCCAAAGATGATCGGATCCGACACTTTCATCATGGTCGCCTTCATATGGAGCGAGAACATGATGCCATCGGCCTTGGTGGCGACAATCTCGGCCGCTAGGAAATCCCCTAGCGCCTTGGCGGACATGAAGGTTGCGTCAGCCACGGTGCCTTCTTCAAGCGGCCAGCTTTCTTTCAGCACGGTGACCGCCCCATCCTTGCCAACGAATTCGATCCGCGCGTCACCAGCCTGCGCGGCGTTTATGGTGGCAGATACTTCGTTAGCCCGGAAATCATTACCCGGCATGGATGCAACATGGGTCTGGCTGTCCGATGTCCATACACCCATTGAGTGCGGGTTCTTCTGTGCATAGTTTTTCACAGCACGCGCTGCGCGGCGGTCAGAGTTGCCTTCGCGCAGAACCGGGTTCACGGCTGAACCTTTGATTGCGTCATATCGCGCGCGCACCGATTTTTCTTCTTCCGTGGACGGATCTTCGGGATAAGTCGGGAGCGCATAGCCTTGGTGTTGCAGCTCTTCCACCGCAGCCACCAGCTGCGGCACAGAAGCGGAGATGTTGGGCAGCTTAATCACGTTCGCGTCTGGCGTTTTCACCAGTTGGCCCAGTTCGGCCAGGTCATCGTTCTGGCGCTGTTCTTCGGTCAGGTATTCCGGGAAAACTGCTAGGATACGACCAGCAAGAGAGATGTCGCGCGTCCCCACTTCGACGCCTGCCGCGCTTGCAAAGCTGCGGATGATCGGCAGAAAAGATACGCTGGCCAATTCCGGCGCCTCGTCAACCTTGGTGTAAATGATGTCGGGCGTGTTTCCTTGGGTCATGAGACGTCCTTTTGCTCCGATCCATTGCCATCCAATAGGCCGCATGCTGCCCGATTGTAGGGATGACAGGCAGGCGCCGGATGGCTGTTGTTGAAATTGCGATCGAGGTAGCGGAGGTGTACTGGCAAGTCAATGCATACAACGGTATACAAATAATTTTACGGCCGCGACCTGCTGCCGCAAGGCCGGACAATCGGGAATTGACCGAACGAGCTGCAGGCGCCATCCTTGCGGAAACTCTAGGAATTTTTTGAAATGAGAGACACATTTAGGTTCCGGTTATCCCCAGAACCCGACGCGGAAGCACCCGAAAGCTATTCCTTCATGGCAAAGCCTGGTCGTTACACCGTTCAAGCTGTTGAAGGGGATACGCTGACCATGTCTGCATGGAACGCTTGGAGCGGCGGGGTGACCCAAAACCCGACCACTGGGGAAAACAGTCGAGGCTGGCTGAACACCTATCGCATCTGTTCCCCTGCCCTGACGACGCCGGACAAAACCGTACTTGTCGGCTCTGGTAGATGGGACAACGTGACCGACGCCACCAAGAATGCAAACCCCTATGCCTTCGATGTCCAATCTTACAATGTCGTGACGTTTTACATTCTGGATGAACAGAACCACGATAATGTCGGTGGCCTGACCCTCGAGGTGACCCGTACTGACCTGCCCGCCTCCAAAACCTGAAACCGGAGCCCGCCCATGTCCCGCATCGATACCCGCCTCGCAGAACTCGGCCTGGTCCTGCCTGAACCGCTGAAACTACCCCCTGGTGTCACCCTGCCGTTTCCCTGGGTCAGCACGCGGGGCAACCGGGTGTACATTTCCGGCCATGGCCCCGTGGACGCCGATGGCAGCCTGTCGGAGCCTCGCGGCAAGGTCGGTGCGGATGTGACGCCGGAACAGGCCAAAGAACTGGCGGGCAAGGTCGCGCTGACCATATTATCCAGCCTGCGAGACGAACTGGGCGATCTGGACCGCATCACCGGCTGGTGCAAGATCCTCGGCATGGTCAATTCCGCGCCGGGGTTCAACAACCAGCCCGAGGTTATCAATGGCTTTACCGACATCATCCTCGACGTGTTTGGGCCCGAGGTAGGGCGACACACCCGCTCTGCCGTGGGTCTGGCCGAACTGCCATTTGACATCGCCGTGGAAATCGAAGGCGAGGTTGAAATTTCTTTGTAACGCGTTGGCCCGTGACGACATCCACCTGTCACGCACCCATCCGGTTCACATCTGGACCTCTACGGATCATGATGCAGGCACAGGCGACCCGCTGAACGTGCGCGGCTGGGAAGACTGAGACCTGAACAAAAACCTAAAGATGGACTCATCATGCGGCTGGTTTGACGCTGACGATTACGCCCGCCAGGTCGTAGGCTGATCTTTACCGCCCGCGGCTCTTTGTCCGGTCATAAAGTTGAGCGATCATGTTGCTTGCTGTCTTTTCAAACGCAAAAGGCAAGATCGCTTGCACCAATGCGGCCAAAGACGCGACAAAAAGTTTCAGCGCAAAACTGAAGGCAAACAAGGCATGTTCGCCGTAGCTTTCTTCAACACTACGCGGGTGATCCAGAAACAGTTTCGCAATCATGACGTGGCTCCGTGAGTGGTGGTGTTGAGTGGTGGCGTTTGAAAACCCTGCCCCTAATCTGCCAAAAGCGCGCACAAACAACGTCCCAAAGTTTTTCGCATTTTCTGGATTATTGGGAAATTTTTTTATAATTAGGTGCATTATGGATATTTTGGACGATATCGACCGCCGCCTGCTGCGTAAACTTCAACGCGATGCCACCCTATCGCTGGACCAATTGAGCGACGCGGTAAATCTGTCTCGCAATGCATGCTGGCGCCGGATCAAAGCGCTGGAAGCGGATGGTATTATCGCCGCCCGTGTAACTCTGCTGGACCCCGACAAGTTGGGCCTGCCGTTGACTGTGTTCATCCAGATCCGCACCAACGCTCATGAACCCGGCTGGCTCGACCGGTTCAAATCTGCCACCCGCGCGATGCCCGAAATCCTTGGCGTGTACCGCATGTCAGGCGATCTCGATTACCTGATACGCGCCCGTGTCGCTGATATGGCTGACTATGACCGTTTGTACCAAAGGCTGATTTCGCGCGTGCCACTGTATGACGTTTCGGCAAGTTTTGTCATGGAAGGCATCAAGGATACGACCGAACTGCCGCTCTGACGCCCCAAGCTTGAAAGGCCCTGCCTGCTCTCTGGCAAACCGATCCGACCAGATCGAAACCGAAGATGACCGGATAGGCCTGCAAATCATCGCTGAGAAGTACGAATGGGTGATCGTTGCATATCCCAACGTCTGTCACAGCGGCTTCTGGCCAAACCAATTTCATCTTTGTCATCCGTCTGGTCAAAACCGAATTGCGGCGCCTCGTTCAACAAGATTCACGCCGCGACCCAGCAGAATTTCGTCGCACCGGGCCGCTTTGTGCTGGTATTTTCGCGCGCCCCGGCATACGCCGCGCGCAACCTTTCAAGGATGACCCCCATGGACCTGCGCAATATCGCCATCATCGCCCACGTGGATCACGGCAAAACCACGCTTGTGGACGAGCTTCTGAAACAATCCGGCGCGTTCCGCGAAAATCAGAACGTGGCCGAGCGTGCCATGGACAGCAACGATCTTGAACGCGAACGCGGCATCACCATTCTGGCCAAGGCCACCTCGGTCGAATGGAATAATACCCGTATCAATATCGTCGACACCCCCGGCCACGCCGATTTCGGAGGCGAGGTGGAACGCATCCTCAGCATGGTCGATGGCGTGGTGCTGCTGGTCGATGCTGCCGAAGGCCCGATGCCGCAAACCAAATTCGTGACCTCCAAGGCGCTGGCGCTGGGGCTGCGTCCCATCGTGGTGCTGAACAAGGTCGACAAACCGGATGCCGAGCCGGACCGGGCCTTGGACGAATGTTTCGACCTCTTCGTCAGCCTTGGCGCCGATGATGACCAGCTGGATTTCCCCACGCTCTATGCCTCCGGTCGCTCCGGCTGGGCGGATGCGGAACTGGACGGGCCGCGTGAAAACCTAAACGCACTGTTTGATCTGGTGGTGGACCATGTCCCCGCCCCGGCCCAGGTTGCGCATCGCGACGAACCCTTCCGCATGCTGGCGACGACGCTGAGCGCAGACCCGTTCATCGGCCGCATCCTGACTGGTCGCGTGGAAAGCGGCACACTGAAAACCGGCGCATCGGTCAAGGCCCTTTCGCGCGACGGTAAGATCGTGGAAAATTTTCGTGTGTCCAAGATTCTCGCTTTCCGGGGTCTGGCGCAGCAAGCCATCGACGTTGCCGAAGCTGGTGATATCGTCTCGCTCGCGGGCATGACAAAGGCGACCGTGGCCGACAGCATCGTCGATCCGGCAGTGGACACCCCCCTGCCCGCGCAGCCGATCGATCCGCCCACCATCTCTGTCACCTTCGGGATCAATGACGGCCCACTGGCTGGGCGCGATGGCAAAAAGGTGCAAAGCCGCGTCATTCGCGAACGGTTGATGAAGGAAGCCGAACAAAACGTTGCCATCCGCGTGACTGACACGCCGGGCGGCGAAGCGTTCGAGGTCGCAGGTCGCGGTGAATTGCAAATGGGCGTGCTGATCGAAAATATGCGCCGCGAGGGGTTCGAGCTGTCGATCTCCCGCCCCCGTGTGCTGTTTCGTGAAGAAAACGGCCAGCGACTGGAACCGATCGAAGAGGTCACCATCGATGTCGATGACGACCATTCCGGCGCAGTCATTGAAAAGCTTACCGGACCGCGCAAGGGCGAACTGACCGAGATGAAACCTTCGGGCGCAGGCAAAACCCGCATCATCGCGCTGGTCCCGTCGCGCGGCCTTATTGGCTATCACGGTGAATTCCTCACCGACACGCGCGGCACCGGCGTGCTGAACCGCGTGTTCCACACCTGGGCTCCTCACAAGGGCCCGATCCCAGGCCGCCGCGCGGGCGTTCTGATTTCTATGGAACAGGGTCAGTCGGTGGCCTACGCACTCTGGAACCTCGAAGAGCGCGGGCGCATGTTCATCGGTGCGCAGAAAGACGTCTACATGGGCATGATCATCGGTGAACACAGCCGCGACAACGACCTGGAAGTAAACCCACTCAAGGGCAAGAAGCTGACCAACGTGCGGGCCTCCGGCAGCGACGAAGCGGTCCGCCTGACCACGCCGATCACACTCTCTCTGGAAGAGGCGATTGCCTACATCGACAATGATGAACTGGTGGAGGTCACGCCAAACGCGATCCGCTTGCGCAAACGACATCTGGACCCGCATGAACGCAAACGCGCGGCCAAGGCGGCCTCCTGATCCGCCACTTCATCTTTGCCCAAATACTCAGGGGGTGTGGGGGCAGCGCGCCCACTCATTCTCAAAAGCGAAAAGCCCCCGGCATCCCGAAGGCTTTTTGAAAAGTGGCGCGGTTGACGGGGCTCGAACCCGCGACCCCCGGCGTGACAGGCCGGTACTCTAACCAACTGAGCTACAACCGCGTGAGGGGCGGGATAGGCGAAGTCTTAAGCGCCGTCAACGGCTATTTTCACGCATCTGCCGCAAGCGATTTGTCAACAAAACGCACGCAAGTCATCAATGACTTGTAGGCAATTCGTCGAGGACTTGCCGGGCCTGAAACTATTGTGCCGCTTCCAGCTTTTCCACTGCCGCCATCCACAGCGCCTCGGCCCGTTCCAGGCCTTCTTCCACCTCAGCGAATTTGCGTTGCCACACGTCCAGATCGGCGGCGCGTTCGGGCGCGTAGAGCTCCGGATCGGCCAGCTTCTCACTTAGCTTGCCGTGCATCTCGGTCAGCTTTTCAATCCGTGTCTCGCCCTTGCGCACATCCGCCTGCAGGGCCTGCAACATGTCACGCGACGGTTTCTTCGTCTTCGGTTTCTCCGCCTTGGCGGGCATGGAATCGCGCCCTAGCAGCAACCCGCGGTAGCTTTCAAGATCCCCGTTATAGGGCCGAACCGTCCCATCTGAGACCAGCCACAAGCGGTCTGCCACAAGGCTCAGCAGGTGCATGTCATGGCTGACCAGAATGACCGCGCCGGAATAGGCGGTCAACGCCTCAACCAGCGCTTCCCGGCTTTCTATGTCGAGATGGTTGGTGGGTTCGTCCAGGATCAGCATATGCGGCGCGTCGATCGTCGCAATGAGCAGCGAAAGCCGCGCTTTCTGCCCACCCGACAGGCGCCCGACCACTGTTTCTACCTGTGCTGCCCCCAAGCCGAACCCGGCCAGCCTGGCGCGGTGACGCGCCGGCGCCTCATCGGGCCGCAGGCGGCGCAGATGATCCAGCGGAGTTTCATCTACGTAAAGCTCATCGACCTGATGTTGCGCAAAATAGCCCACCCGCAGCTTGCCGGACCGTACGGTTTTGCCGGCCATCAGGGGAAGGCGTTCGCTCAGAAGCTTGGACAGGGTCGACTTGCCCTGCCCGTTCTTACCAAGCAGCGCGATCCGGTCATCCTGGTCGATGCGCAGGTTCAGCCGCCGCAGCACCGGTATGTCACCATAGCCCGTCTCGCCGCCTTCGATCTGGATGATGGGTGGCGACATTTCCTCGGGTTCCGGGAACGTAAAGGCGCGCAGGGCGGCTTCCTGAGGGCTTGTGATGGGCTGCATACGCGACAGGGCCTTCAGCCGCGACTGCGCCTGTTTCGCCTTGTCCGCCTTGTACCGAAACCGATCCACGTAGGATTGCAGATGTGCGCGGCGCGCTTCCTGTTTCTTGGCCATGGCGGCGGCAACGGCCAACCGTTCGGCCCGCTGGCGTGCGAACTGGTCGTAGGAGCCCTGATAGAAGCTGAGCTTGCGATCCTCCAGATGCAGGATCGCACCCACCGCCCGGTTCAGAAGCCCCCGGTCGTGGCTGATGATGATCACCGTGTGCGGGTATTTCGAGAGGTAGCTTTCCAACCACAAGGCGCCTTCGAGGTCCAGATAGTTCGTCGGTTCGTCGAGCAACAGCAGATCGGGTTGCGCGAAGAGCACCGCCGCAAGCGCCACGCGCATGCGCCATCCGCCGGAGAAATCACTGCATGGTCGCGCTTGGTCGGCATCGTCAAACCCAAGGCCCTTGAGGATTGAGGCCGCCCGCGCCTCGGCTGACCAGGCATCGATATCGGCCAGCCGGGTCTGAATTTCCGCAATGCGCGCGGGGTCGTCTGTGTCCTCCGCCATCAGCGCCGCACGTTCCGTATCCGCCGCCAGCACCGTGTCCAGCAGGGACACGTCAGACGCCGGCGCTTCCTGCGCCACGCCACCGATACGGGCGCGTTTGGGCAAGGTGATACTGCCACCTTCCAATGCCAGTTCCCCTCGGATCAGGCGGAACAGAGTGGTTTTGCCCGTGCCATTGCGGCCAACAAGGCCCACCTTGTGGCCATCCGGGATGGTGGCTGTCGCGCCTTCGAACAAGGGGCGGCCTTCTACCGAATAAGCTATGTCATCGATCCGCAGCATGCGCAGGCCCTAGCCGATTTGCGGGAGCAACGAAAGCGGCTTGTCCTTTGCCGCCTGCGGCCGGTGCAAAGGACCGCAATGCACCCTTTCCAAAGCGCAACCTGCATGCTACCGGAGCGCAGATTTAAATGGGGCGCAGGCCCGCCAGTCTTCAGGAGACCCGCTAATGGCACTGGAACGTACGTTTTCCATCATCAAACCCGATGCAACCCGCCGCAACCTGACCGGCAAGATCAATGCAAAGTTCGAGGACGCCGGGCTGCGTATTGTGGCTCAGAAGCGCATCCATATGACCAAGGCGCAGGCCGGCAAATTCTACGAAGTGCATGCCGAGCGCCCCTTCTATGACGAACTGTGCGAATTCATGTCCTCCGCGCCGGTCGTGGTGCAGGTCTTAGAAGGCGAAGGTGCGATTTCCAAGAACCGCGAAATCATGGGCGCAACCAACCCGGCCGACGCGGCCCCCGGCACCATCCGCGCCGAATTTGCCGAATCGGTTGGCGAAAACTCCGTCCACGGTTCCGATGCGCCGGAAACCGCAGCGGTTGAGATTGCGTATTTCTTCTCCG
>JAEPNQ010000071.1 GCA_017643305.1 Marinibacterium sp.
AAATAATTACCGTCGTGATGCGCGATCGGGATCATGATTTCTTCCCCCTGCGTATAACCCGATGTGAACGCACAGTCGGTCGTGGTCACACGCAGACCGATGGTACGGCAGATATATTTCAATCCAGCATTGCGCAGCAATGCCCCCGGCAACAGGCCGGTTTCGGTCAGAACCTGAAACCCGTTGCAGACCCCGTAAACATAACCGCCCCGCTCTGCGTGGGCTGCCACGGCCTGGCAAACCGGAGACTGCGCGGCGATCGCGCCACAGCGCAGATAGTCCCCATAGGAAAACCCACCCGGAACACCGACAATATCCAGGCCGGACGGCAAGTCCTTGTCCTTGTGCCATACCATGTCCACGTCAAACCCGGCGTGTTTGAACGCAACGGCAAGGTCTCTGTCACAGTTCGATCCGGGAAAAACGACAACAGCGGCTTTCATGGGCACCTCGCTAGCGGGTGAAATCTGTGATGACGGCCACGCCTGGAGGCGTCGGCCCGTTGAACGCAGCCAGCTCGGCCCCCGTTTGGCTGAGAGCAATCTCGCGCGCAATCAGGGGCGACATATCCACCACTCCGGAGGTGATCAAGCCCAGAAGCGAGGGATAGTGCCAGGATGGCATGCCGCGCGTGCCATAAAGCGCGAGGTTGCCATGATAAACAGCAGCCATGTTGACATCCATCCGCGCCGTGTGCCCAACCGGCATGCCCACCTGCACATGCCGGCCCAGCGGGCGCAGACATTCGAGCGAGGCGTTGACCGTGGTCTCTATCCCCAGCGCCTCCACGCTCACATGTGCGCCACCTCCGGTAATCTCGCGAATCTGTTCGGCCGCGTCGCCCGTGCCGGCATTGACGGCGGCGTCCATGCCCAGCCCCAGGGCGTGGTCCAGTTTTTCCTGCACCACATCCACCACCACCACATGCGCGCCCAACGCCTTGCCCAGCAACGCTGCCGACAGGCCAATTCCACCAGTGCCGTGCACGGCCAGCCATTCGCCACCCGCCAGCGCAGCCCGGCCAGTCAACGCATGCCATGCCGTGGTCACCCGGCAGCCCAGCCCGGCGGCCAGCGTGGGTGAAATGCCTTCGGGCAAGCGTGCAAGGTTGTGATCGCGCGGCACTGCGACATATTCTGCAAAAGCCCCCGGCTCAGTGAACCCCGGTAAGCGTTGGTCCACGCAGGTGTTCTGCGCCCCGGCCCGACAATTCGGACAGGTCCCGCAGGCCAGGATAAACGGCGCCACCACGACATCACCGACAGCATAGGTCGCATCCGGCCCGGCCTCGATCACCTCACCGCAATATTCATGCCCGCCAATCTGGCCCGGTTTGACGCGCGGATGTTCCCCAACCCAGCCGTGCCAGTCACTACGACAGACCCCGCAAGCCATGACTTTTAGAACAACGCCGTCTCTGGGGCAGTCAGGCTCCGGTACGTCCTCGATGGACAGATCCGCATTATACTTTCTCAGAACTGCTGCGCGCATATTAAGCCCTCCCCTTCACTCAGACCGTGACCGGCATGTGCGCCATCGTCAATTGCCATTGCTGCCCAGCTGGACAGTAGCGCGGGCACCAAAAAATCGACGCCAACCAAATAATGATATATTCCGCTGCCGCATAATCCGGCCATTGCGGGAACACAGCGCCCTTGCGCGCTAGAAAATATCGAACTTCATGCTGCGACCCGATTGCAAAATTCCCGTCCGGATGGGACCTGCCCGTACTCGCCTCGTTGCGAATGCCATCGCTCCAGGCATGACGGAAGCCAGGTGAATAACTGGTCTGGCCCCAGTCGAAAATCATCTCATCCGACCAGTAATAGACGGGCACCACCTCGCCTTATCCCGGCACAGGGGCTAGCGCGCCTTACCCCGCCAGCCCCAATATCCCGGCCGCTAACAGCGGGAAAAGACCCGGCACATTCCAGATAACACAGCACATCCGCAAACTGACCTGCCGCTGCCCATCTTCCAACTTGCGCCACAGGACAGCCGGGCGGATATACACGGGCTCAACCCATTTCGATATCGTAGCGTTCGATCACCGTGTTGGCGAGCAGCTTCTCGCACATGTCGCGTACCTGGTCCTCGGAGGTCCCGTCGGCCAGATCCAGATCAATAACTTTGCCTTGCCGGACCGAGAACACGCCATCAAACCCCATGGCGCCCAGCGCATGGCGCACGGCTTCGCCCTGCGGGTCCAGCACTCCGGTCTTCAACATCACATGTATGCGGGCTTTCATGGCACAATCCCTGCTTCTTCTTGGGTCAAATACTCAAAATCCGACGTGTCACACACCGAAACGCGCTCAGTTGATGAGCGTCGGCTTGGTCATCTGTGTGGCGCTGCGCGGCATCACGCCCAGACGACGCGCCACTTCGGAATAAGCGTCCGTCAGGCTGCCCAGATCGCGGCGGAACACGTCTTTATCCAACTTCTGGCCGGTTTCGATGTCCCACAGGCGGCAACTGTCGGGGCTGATCTCATCTGCCACGATCAGACGCATGAAATCGCCTTCATAGACGCGGCCGATCTCGATCTTGAAATCAACCAGGCGGATGCCAACGGCCAGCATCATCCCGCTCAGGAAATCATTCACCCGCAACGCAAGGCTAAGAATGTCATCCATATCCTGCTGACTGGCCCAGCCAAAGGCGGCGATATGTTCCTCGGTTACCAGCGGATCACCCAGCGCATCATCCTTGTAGCAATATTCCACGATCGGGCGCGGCAACTGCGTGCCTTCGTCAATCCCCAGCCGCTTGGACAGCGTGCCTGCGGCGTAATTGCGCACAATCACTTCCAGCGGAACGATCTCGCAACTGCGCACAAGCTGTTCACGCATATTCAGGCGGCGGATAAAATGCGTGGGTACCCCAATGGCGTTCAACCCGTTCATGAAGAACTCGCTCAAGCGGTTGTTCAGCACGCCCTTTCCTTCAATCACGTCTTTCTTTTCAGCGTTGAAAGCCGTGGCATCGTCCTTGAAATACTGCACCAAAGTGCCCGGCTCCGGGCCTTCGTACAGAATCTTTGCCTTGCCTTCATAAATTTTCTTGCGCCGCGCCATGGTGGTCCTTTCGCAACAAGGCCCAAACGCACCCGTCCGACCTTTGGCGCTCTCATACGTTAAGGACAGCAGTGTCGCAAGCTGTGCGCTACCTCTTGCCTGTCGCAGGCCATGAGCGCAAATCGGGCGCGTAGAATAGCACCACTTATCGGAGGAACGCGCCATGTCCACTTTCGATGACCGCGAGAACGCCTTTGAGGCCAAGTTTGCCCATTATGAAGAAATGCAGTTCAAGGTTGTTGCCCGCCGGAACAAACTGCTGGGCCTGTGGGCCGCAGAGCTGCTGGGCAAGTCAGGCGCGGACGCCGACGCCTACGCCGTCGAGGTCGTGAAATCCGACTTCGAAGAAGCCGGCCATGATGACGTCGTGCGCAAGGTGGCAGGAGATCTGGGCAACAAGGCCGACGAAGCCACCATCCGAGCCAAGATGGATGAGCTGCTCTCTGTGGCCAAATCGCAGGTCATGTCAGAAGCCGGATAAGCAATTCGTCGACGAATTGCGGAAAAGTCGTCAGCAGCTTTTCTGCGAATTTTCAACAATTCGCTATGCACCTGACTTCCGGGAAATTCATAATCTTGTTGAAGATTATGAATTTGCTAATCGGTTGGTGCCGTGGGAAGACAGCCTGGTCGAAATCAGGACGGGTGTCTGATGAAAAACGCATTCGTACGCCTTCTGGCGGACAAAGATGTGCTCCTGGCTGACGGAGCCACTGGCACCAATCTGTTTGCGGCCGGTCTGGCCGCTGGCGATGCACCAGAACTTTGGAACACCGACCACCGCGATAAGATCATCGCGCTCTATAAGGGCGCGGTTGATGCGGGCAGTGACCTGTTTCTGACCAACACTTTCGGCAGCAACGCATCCCGCCTCAAACTGCACGGCGCGCAAGGCCGGGTGTTCGAACTGTCCCGCGTCGGGGCTGAGATAGGCCGTGAGGTGGCCGATGCAGCCAGCAGACCCGTCGTCGTGGCCGGGTCCGTCGGCCCGACGGGTGAAATCATGGAACCTGTCGGCTCCCTTTCGCATGCCGACGCAGTCGAGATGTTCCACGAACAGGCCGAAGGGCTAAAAGCCGGGGGCGCGGATGTCCTTTGGCTCGAAACTATCAGCGCACCAGAAGAGTTTCGCGCCGCTGCCGAAGCTTTTGCACGCGCCGAAATGCCTTGGTGCGGTACGATGAGTTTCGACACGGCAGGACGTACGATGATGGGTGTCACCTCGGCCCAGATGGTGGATCTGGTCGATAGTCTGCCGCACCCGCCGCTGGCCTTCGGCGCCAATTGTGGCACTGGGGCGTCCGACCTTTTGCGCACTGTGCAGGGCTTTGCCGCCGCCAAGGCAACCCGCCCACTGATCGCCAAAGGCAATGCCGGGATCCCGAAATATGTGGACGGGCATATCCATTACGACGGTACACCAGACCTGATGGCCGAATACGCGGTCATGGCGCGCGACAGTGGCGCAAAAATCATCGGCGGTTGCTGCGGAACAATGCCGGACCACCTACGT
The DNA here is from genome assembly GCA_017643305.1 of Marinibacterium sp. Lineage (GTDB taxonomy): Bacteria > Pseudomonadota > Alphaproteobacteria > Rhodobacterales > Rhodobacteraceae > HXMU1420-2. Next base: position 4,591 of record JAEPNQ010000071.1, read on the forward strand.
TTGATGCGCGAAGCGCTGGACATGCGCCCGCGCGGGTCTGTTCCGCCACTGGCTGAGATTGCCGAGGCGCTTGGCCCGTTTAGTTCAGACACTGATGGCACCGAAACGGGCGCGGAACAGCCCCAGCGCCGCCGTCGAAGCCGCCGCCGCGCCTGAGCGTAGACCGTGCCCGGCTCAGAACAGTTCCAACTGGTCCCCGTCGCACGCAGGCGCATGAAACAAATCACTTCTCAGCGGCGGTACCGCCTTGTCCAGACCCAACTTGCGGGCCGCACGCGCAAACCGCACTGCGACCATTTTGGCGTAATGCCCATCCCCTCGCATCCGGTACCCCCAGCGCGCGTCATAATCGCGACCGCCATGCATTTCGCGCAGCCGGGCCATGACCCGCGCGGCCTTGCCCGGCTCGTGTTCGGCCAGCCATTCCTGCCAGAGCGGCGAAACCTCCCTTGGCAACCGCAACATGACCCAGCTGGCCGTGTCGGCTCCGGCTGCCTTGCCGGCCTGCAACAGCGCCTCCACCTCGTGATCAGTCAGCCCGGGCACAATGGGCGAGGTCATGAGGCGGACCGGGATATCGGCCTCCGCCAGTCTGCGGATCGTCCTCAGGCGACGCGCGGGGTCAGGCGCGCGCGGCTCCATCCTGCGCGACAGGGCGGCATCCAGCGTAGTTACCGAAATCCCAACGCGCACCAGTCCCTGGGCCGCCATCGGGGCCAGGATATCGATGTCGCGTTCAACCAGCGTCCCCTTGGTGACAATCGCCACCGGGTGCTTGAACGCGGACAGAACCTCCAAACAAACGCGCATGATGTGCCAGTCGCGTTCGACCGGCTGGTAAGGGTCAGTGTTTGTCCCGATCGCGATCGGTGCGACCTCGTAACGTTTTGCTCGCAATTCCTGCGCCAAAACCTCTGGCGCGTCGGGGCGGGCGATCAGGCGGGTTTCGAAATCCAGCCCCGGCGACAGGCCCAGATAGGCATGTGTGGGGCGCGCAAAACAGTAGATGCAGCCGTGTTCACAGCCGCGATAGGGATTGACCGACCGGTCAAAAGGCAGATCGGGCGAGCGGTTGTAAGTGATGATCTTACGAGGCACTTCCACCGTAACCTCGGTGCGAATGGGCGGCAGATCCTCTTCGGTTTCCAGCACCTCTGGCACGACCGCGCGCGCCAGTTCGTACCGGCCCGCCGCGTTGCTGACAGCACCCCGCGCGCGTCGCTGTTCCTGCCGTGTAAACCCATCTGCAACCATTCCGCCAAAATGGAACATAGTGAGAACATTTGCAAGCTTCAGCCCGGTGCCCCGCCCGATTCTGCGGCACAGAAGCCGCAAAGCCTTGCGAGAGTCGGTTGTGAAGCCGCCGATGTCGCAATTGTCGCAGTCATCCCCGCGGAATTGCGGACAAACCGAATGAAAGAGACCCAACCGGGCCTTTCCCGGCAGTGAAGGAATCCGCACCCATGGCCGATGAAGAAGACGACATCATCCTCTCTGAATTGGATGACGAAGAACTGGTCCAGCAGATGTTTGACGATCTTTATGACGGTCTAAAGGAAGAGATCGAGGAAGGCGTCAACATTCTTCTCGAACGGGAATGGGCACCCTACCGTATCCTGACCGAGGCACTGGTGGGCGGCATGACCATTGTGGGCCAAGACTTCCGCGACGGTATTTTGTTTGTGCCAGAGGTGCTGTTAGCAGCCAACGCGATGAAGGGCGGCATGGCCATCCTGAAACCGCTTCTGGCGGAAACAGGCGCCCCGCGCGTGGGCAAGATGGTGATCGGCACGGTCAAAGGCGACATTCACGACATTGGCAAGAACCTGGTGTCTATGATGATGGAAGGTGCAGGCTTCGAAGTGGTCGACCTGGGCATCAACAACCCGGTCGAAAACTATCTGGAAGCACTGGAGGCCGAACAGCCCGACATCCTGGGCATGTCAGCACTTCTGACCACCACGATGCCGTATATGAAGGTCGTGATCGACACGATGGTAGAAATGGGCATCCGCGACGATTACATTGTGCTGGTGGGCGGGGCGCCACTGAATGAAGAGTTCGGCAAGGCCATTGGAGCAGACGCCTATTGCCGGGACGCAGCTGTGGCTGTGGAAACCGCCAAGGAATTCGTATCGCGCAAGCACAACCAGCTGGCGGGCTGACGACGCCCGCCCATCGGGAGGTGCGCCATGGACCTGCCTGACGATCAGACGCTTACGGAAACCGGTCTCTCGGCCCGGGGCACGGGGCGTATACTGCTGATCGCCTGCGGGGCGCTGGCCCGGGAAATCCTGGATGTGATCGCTGCGAACGGCTGGTCGCATATCGACCTGACCTGCCTGCCCGCCATCCTGCACAATCATCCGGAGCGGATCACGCAAGCCGTAACCGAGGCAGTCCATGCCAAGCGCGGGAGGTATGAAAAGGTTTTTGTCGTTTATGCCGATTGCGGGACAGGTGGGCATTTAAAGGCCGCCTGTGCTGCGCTGGGGGTTCAGATGATGGCTGGTCCGCATTGCTACAGTTTTTTCGAAGGGAACAAGGCCTTCGAAACCCGGTATTCAGACGAAATCACCGCGTTCTACCTGACGGATTTTCTAGTCCGTCAGTTTGATGCTTTTGTCTGGAAACCTCTGGGTTTGGATCGGCATCCAGGTCTGCGGGACATGTATTTCGGCAACTACACGAAATTGGTCTATCAGGCGCAAACCGACGATACGGCGTTGACAGAGCTGGCCCAAGCGCATGCCGCGCGGCTGGGACTGGAGTTTGAGCGCCGTCAAACAGGCTATGGCGATCTGGCCACCACTCTTACAGGCTGGGCGAAGCGCTAGGAAATTCGTCGAATTTTCCGGTGACGCTCAAGCCGACGCGACCTGACGGATACGTTCGATCATTGACCGCACACCGTTTGATCGCTGCGCCGACAGGTGGTCATTTAATCCAAGCCGCGCCAGCTCACCACCCGCATCCACACCGGACACTTCGGCCATCGGGAGCCCGTTGTAAAGCGCCTTGAGAACCGCAATAAGCCCACGCACGATCACCGCGTCGCTATCCCCGTCGAACCGGAACACGCCATCCTCGGTCTGGGGAAACAGCCAGACCTGGCTTGCGCAGCCATGCACCTTGTTAGCCTCGACCTTCAGCGCCTCATCCAGCGGCTCCATCGCCTTGCCCCGGTCGATCACATAGCGATAACGGTCTTCCCATTCGTCAAGAAATTCGAAATCTTCGACAATCTCTTCAAAGTCCGGGCTGGCCATGGCGGTCTCCGTTTTGGTCGTCCTCGTTGAGGTAAGCCGCGATAGCAGTACTGTCCAGACCGGCTGCCTCTTTTAAAGTGTTCAAGGATAGGCTAACCCAAGAACCAACAGCAAAAGATGGGCAGGCAGTTCATGGTCCGAGCGGTGATCCTCCTACTGGTGGCAAGCCTGGCGCTCAGCGCCTGTGGCTGGCGTGACAGCCGGTTGAACCCCGGTAACTGGTTCGGGCGCAGTCAGCCTGTCGAAATCGAAGGGGAGGCCGTGCCGACCAATCCGCTGCTGCCTAATAATGCGTCCATCCTGTCCCGGCCCGAAGCGCAGGACCGGCACGTTCAGATATACAGCGTTTCCGAACTGGCCATTGAGCGGACATCGTCCGGAGCTATCATCCGGGCGGAGGGAACCGCGCGGGTGCAGGGCGCCTATGCAGCCCGGCTCAAACCTGCCTCTGAGACCGGCGAGCCAGTTGATGGCGTCATGACCTACAGCTTCGAAGTCCTGTATCCCGAAAATCCCCGCCCTGTCGGAACGGAGATATCGCGACGCGTGATCGTGGCCCGCAGCCTGACGCATCAAGATCTGTCGGCGATCCGTGTGATCCGCGTGACCAGCGAAACCAACGCCCGCGAAGCCCGCCGCCGTTGATCTTTACCGCCCGCCGGTCGACCCATCTAACAGATCCTGCGGTCCTGTTTTGGACCGACCAGATCCAAGCGCAGGCGCATTCGGGTTTTCTGGCGGCGGCGCGCGCATCACCTCCCGCAGCATACCCGGCGCCAGCGCGCTCAGCGGATTAACCTGAACGCGCGGATTGGCTGCCGACCCGCTAAGCCCGTAGTTGAACCCGATCAACCCTTCGCCCTTGCGCGTCAGTACCGCACCAATCCCGTTGATCAGGTAGATTGGGGAAATTACGCCCTGCATGGCCAGCCGGTCGTCACTAATATCGTAATGCCCATCCATCGACAGGCCCATGGACGGGCCGACGGCGCTGCTTTCATAGACAGTCATCCGATCGGGAGACAGGCGGAATCGCGCCTCGACCTCGGCAAACAAGATGCCGCTGCCGGCCAGTTCGTCGATCAGCCCGACAATGCTGGCCGCATCCAGCAGGGCGGCAATGGCCGGCGCATTGATGACCCGCATGTTCCGGATCTGCCCGATACCATCATAATTGCCCGGCCCGTCCACCGGCACCAGTGTCATGCTGAAATCGCCTCCACGGGCCTGGGTCAGCAGCCCGGCATCGCGCAGAACACCGCCCGCATCGTCAGACCGGATCAGGAAAGCGCTGCGCCCGCCCTGCGGCGTGACATCACCAGTTACGGGCGTCCGTCCGCCCAATAGCCCGGTGAAAGGCCCCGAAAGGCCGCGCCCACCCCGAAACTGACCCTTGAAGTCACGCAATTCGATGGTTTCGGTGATCCGCAGGGAACTCAGCGCGATATCCATCGGCCCGGCTTCCCCGCTGCTGGATCCAAAATTAGCCAGGCGCATGTCCAGCTTGCCTCCTCTGATCTGCATGGCCACCGGATTGCCCGGCCCCTGCCCCAAAAGATCTACCGGCGCGCTGAACCAATTGCCGATCCGGACAGAAGAAAAAGCAGCCCGGTCCAGTCCACCGTCAGCGCGCATGGTGATGTTGCCTTCGGCGCTCAGGCCCGCTGCCTGCAATGCCAGTTCGTCCACCACCGGTTGGCTGCCCAGCGTTGCGGACAGGCGCAGGGCGCCTTTGGATGTTGTCGTTTTCGCCCAGCCCAGCGACGGGATGGCCAGCCCAACCCCGGCCAGATCTGATGACAGCGACAGGCGTGGCAATTGCCCGGCAGCCAGCGCAATATCGATCCGCCCCTCCCCTTCGCCCGACACACTGCCTGGCGGCAATCCGATCTTGAACGCCTCGACCGTACGCTCTGATAGCTCCACCGTGCCGGTAAGTTTGCTGGATTTTGGTGCGCCTTCGCCCAGGGGCTGCACCCATTTCGCGGTCACCGGCACGCCGCTGACGTAGGCTTGCCCCTGCAAAGTTACCTTGTCCGGGCGCACGTTCAGGCCCAGTGCATCTGCCGTGATCCGGTGGCCGGGCACCAGCACCGTGCTGTCTACATTCTCTACCCGGCCCAACAGGTGGAAATCGATTTCGTGAAACTTTGTGCCTTTTTTCAAGGGCAATGCCATATTGCCGGATGCCCGCGCGCGCCCTTGCGCCAAATCCACCGGCAACACCGAATTTTTCAGGATCGACACCGGCGGCCGGTTCAGCAGCGCCAATACAGCGGCAACCGGGCCATCCGCCTCCACCCGCACGATGCCCGGCGCAGCCGGCTTGATGCTGACATCGGGGATGATGAATGACGTGCCTGCTGCATCCACCAGCCCGTAGCCCCCGCTGTCCACCACGCCGGAGCTGGCCGTTAAAACGAGCCGACGGTCCACCAGCGTCGCGGTACCAGACGCGTCGGTCAATGGCGGCAGCCATTTGATAAACCTGACCGAGGCGTCGGAGTAATCAAAATCCAGGTACAGGTCCGGTTTCATCTCAGGGCGTGACCGGAAGGCAAAATTCATGCCGTGCAGAAGACCTGCCAACAGATTCTTGCTCACCCATTCCCTGGGCTTCGGAGCTGCGCTTTCCGGCCAGAGCTCCAGCAACCGTTCCGGCGTGAGCTGGTCAATCCAGCTGTCCAGCGCCACATTCCAACCATCGTCTTCGGCCAGCAAGCTACCAGACAGAAGGATTTGGCTGTCGCCATCCTGCACCTGCAACTGCCCCAAGATCAACTTAAACGGCTGAAGGCTCAGCCGGAAATCCGCCGTCGCTTCGGGGATCTCCATAGGTTCGGCATAAAGCCCCTCAGGGTTGAGCAGGAAACGAGACAGTTTGAACTGGCCTACCAGATCCGTAAGGCTGCCATTTTCCACACCGTTGAGATAGGCGCTTCCTTCGGCCAACCCGGAGATCCACGGGCTTTCCACTGACATTTCATCAAAGGCCAGCTTCTGGTCTTCCGGCGTATAAGTGAAATAGGTGCGTGCACCGGTAAAGGGGATCGGGCGAGTGATATCGGTGGGCTGTAACACGCCAGACCCGATCTGCAGGGTGGCGTTCACAGGCCCCAACGCGCCTTCGCCCCCGACGCTGCCGCGAAAGGCCCCGGAAATGGGAGCACGCAGGATTTCGAGCCAGGCCAGCGCCACACTTTGCGTGGCGATGTCTTCGGCAGCGATATCAGTGACAGAGACGCCGAAATCGCCTGCGATCTCTCCAATTCGGCTGGAATAATTCGCTTCGATCGTCGCCGCATAGTCGCGCCCGCTGAGCAGCGAAAACGTACCGGACAGGCGCAAATCCTGCCCGTTGCGGTCGGCGACAACGCGACCGCCATCTACGGTCCAGGCCCGGCCGGCGCGGGCATCTTCATAGCGCAGGGTCAGCGCCTGCACCTCCAAGGTGCTAAGCGAAGACAGGATCGGTTGTTCCAGCGCGGCATCCCAGCGTTCGATCAGGCCAGGCAAGCTTTGCGCCTGTTCCAACGGTTGGGCATTGTCACCCACGCTTAGCGCCACGGCTCCGTCGCGGTCTTTGCGCAGTGTGGCAAACACACCTGTCAGCAGAACAGATTTCGGTAGTATTTCGCCGCGCAGCAGGGCTGATACCGAAAAGCTGACCTCGGCATCCGAAAGGCGCAGAATTTCCCTGCCGTCCAGTTCCTGCAGGGTCAGGTCGCGGAAATGGACGCGTGGACGCCATCCTTCTCCTACCACCAGCGAAATATCCCCAAAGGCAAATCGCATCGCCCCATCGACCGAGTTTTCGGCCCGGACTGCCAGTTCGGCACGCATCCAGTCCGGCGCATTTACCGCTCGCCCCAGCCCGGCAATCAGCCCCACCGCCACAACCACAAAAACGATTAGTCCGACACCCATTGACCACAGCGCACGCATCCACGCCCGGAGCATTGGCCGGGCACGGCGCGGCAGAGCCTCGCTCTGCGGTTGGGTCAGTGTCTCGGTCGTGTCAGCCATATACTTGACAATTCACGTCTTTATTCTGCGCTGAAACGGCCTAATTTGAAACCCTTACAGAACCAAGCCAGGAGACTTTCAATGCCCCAAACCGGCGACAAAGCGCCCGATTTCACGCTGCCACGGGATGGCGGCGGTACCGTGACCCTGTCTGAGCTGCAGGGTAGCCCCGTTGTACTGTTCTTCTACCCCCGCGATGACACGCCGGGCTGCACCAAGGAAAGCATTGGCTTTTCCGAACAGCGCACCGCGTTCGATGCCGCGGGCGCGCAGGTGTTTGGTGTGTCCAAGGACAGCTTGGCCAGCCACGATAAATTTGTCGCCAAGCACGACTTGACCGTGCCTCTTTTGTCCGACGAGGACAGCACCATGTGCGAAGACTACGGCGTGTGGAAAGAAAAGAAGATGTACGGCAAGACCTTCATGGGCATTGAGCGGACCACCGTACTCATCGGCGCGGACGGTACGATCTTGCGCCGGTGGGACAAGGTTAAGGTGCCAGGCCATGTCGAAGAAGTGCTGGAAGCAGTCAAGGCGCTGTAGCCGCAATGCTGAGCGATCCGACCGGCTGCGTGGTCAGCCGGTCGAGGTCGGGAGACACAGTTGGGGCTTGCAGACCCCGGTGCAGGGAATAAACCGGCCCCATGACACTTACCCTTGCAGAAATGGCGGTCGAGGTGCTGACCACGGCGGACGGGTGCGCGAAAACCGCCCTGTCGCACCAGCACGCCAACGCCTGGTTTGCCGCCCGCGCCGGCCAGACTGACCCGATCGAGATTGGCCGAGCCGACCCGCCCATGCACCCGGCCCGTCCTGAAGCACCGCAGCTGGTGGACCCGCGCGACGTGCCGAAACGCAAACCGGGCAGCCCGGCAGGACGCATCGCGCTGCTGCACGCAGTGGCGCATATCGAACTGAACGCCGTGGACCTGCACTGGGACATCATCGCGCGCTTTGCCGATGTGCCGTTGCCGCCGGGTTTCTACGACGACTGGGTCAAAGCCGCGCAGGAAGAAAGTAAACATTTCAATCTGGTCTGCGACTGCCTTGAAGAGATGGGCAGCCATTATGGCGCTCTGCCCGCCCATGCTGGTATGTGGCGCGCCGCTGAAGACACCGCCGATGATTTCATGGGACGCCTGGCTGTGGTGCCCATGGTGTTGGAAGCGCGTGGGCTGGATGTAACACCGGGGATGATTAAGCTGTTCCGCAAGGCCGGGGCCACACAGGCGGTGGAGGCGTTGGAAACCATCTACGGCGAAGAAGTGGGGCATGTCTCCTATGGCCCAAAATCCAGAAAGATTAACAAGCCTTTGTCCTAAAACACTTTTTTATCAGTATATGTAGACTTTAGATTTGCTGTACATAAGGTTCCACTTCATGTGCGGGCGCAAAAACCTCGACCCCAAAGACGTCTTTCACGATCTTGTTCGCCACTACTTCAAGGGGTTCCTGAAGCCTCCCTTCAATGAAGAAAAACGCGCCGAGGCGGGCTTGCCGCCAGATTTCTACTGGCCGCTGGTCGAAGACGCCCAAAAACCCTGAGTTGAATTACGCCCCACAAGCTCGGCGATTTCTTGCCAAAATCGAGCGTATTGCCGCAGCAAACCCCTGAAATCAGCCAAGACTCTTGCCCAACCGGGCCGGTCTGTCCTATCCACGAAACTCAAGGTGCCGGGACACTCCACAAAAACGCACCAGCGACAGGGACCAAACAGGGGTAGGTTTCTTGCGGACAAGGTTGGCGATCAAGACGCATGCGCTGTTGGAAAAATGGTTTCCTGAACGGCGTCTGTTCCTGAAATCCGACACTGACACGCGGTTCATCCGTCTTCGGTCCGAGACCCAGCTCATCGCATTCGCCGGTGGTTCGCTCATCGTAGCCTGGGCCATCGTCGCCACCGCCGTGTTGATCATGGACTCTATCGGCGCCGGCAACTTTCGCGAACAGGCCAAGCGCGACCGCGACACGTATGAAGAACGCCTGAATGTCATCGCGTGGGAACGCGACATGCGGGCCACCGAAGCACTGGATGCGCAGAACCGGTTCAACGCTGCCCTAGCCCAAATCTCGGCCATGCAATCCGAACTTCTGGCGTCTGAGACCCGGCGCATCGAACTGGAGACCGGCGTAGAGGTGATCCAGTCGACCCTGCGCGACACAATGAAACAAAGGGAAGAAATTCGTGACCGTCTGGCCGCAATGGAGGACGAGATGAATAGCGAGGGTGGCCCGCGCATCGCGGCAGGGGCTCCCGCCCAGGCGGACTTCATGTCCGAAGCGCTGGCCCGTACCGCACGCGAACGTGACCAGATCGAAGCCGACGCACGCGCCGCCATCGACCGTGCCAGCGAGCTGGAGGTCGAGATCGAGTTGATGCATGACCGCAATGACCGCATCTTCCGCCAGCTCGAAGAAGCCATGACCATTTCCGTGGAACCGCTGAACAAGATGTTCCGCAACGCGGGCCTGCCCCCTGAACGTATGATCGAAACCGTCCGTCGTGGATATTCCGGCCAAGGGGGTCCGTTGAACCCGATTAGCTTTTCCACCCGCGGTGAGGAACCCACCCCAGACGAACTGCGCGCCAACCGACTGCTGAACCAACTGGATGAACTGAACCTGTATCGCATCGCCGCCGAACGGGTGCCGTTGGGCAGCCCGGTCAAGGCCGCGGTGCGCTTTACCTCCGGCTTCGGTGTCCGGCGCGACCCTAAGACCGGCGGGCGGCGCATGCATAACGGCCTGGATTTCGCTGGCCCCCAAGGCACCGACATCTTTGCCACAGGCGATGGTGTTGTAACCTTTGCAGGCTGGCGCAGCGGCTTTGGCCGACTGGTCATCATCCAGCATGATTTTGGCATCGAAACCCGGTACGCGCACAATACGCGGATTCGCGTCAACAAAGGCCAAAGGGTCTCGCGCGGCGACCACATTGCTGATATGGGTAGCACTGGACGGTCGACCGGCACTCACTTACATTATGAAATCCGCGTCAACAAGAAGCCCGTAAACCCCATGACCTATATCAAGGCTGCGAAAGATGTTTTCTAAAAGCAAAATCAATGAGCCCGGCCCGAAGGCTGCCGACGGATCGGCGCCTGCCACTGCTGCCCCGACTCCAGATGCTCCGGCGTCCAGCAAACCCGCTGTAGAAGCCAAGCCCAGCGCCCCAAAGCCAAAGCCGCCAGCATCGACGCTGTCACAGGATCTGCACATCACTGGCAACATCAAAACCAGCGGTGATATCCAAGTTGAGGGCACGGTAGAGGGAGACATTCGCGCCCATCTGCTGACCATCGGTGAAACTGCGACGATCAAGGGTGAAGTGTCCGCCGATGACGTTGTCATTAACGGTCGAATCGTTGGGCGTGTGCGCGGGCTTAAAGTGCGTCTGAGTTCGACTGCTCGCGTCGAGGGTGACATCATCCACAAGACGATTGCAATTGAAAGTGGTGCTCACTTTGAGGGCTCTGTGCAGCGTCAGGACGACCCACTGAGCCCAGCGTCGCGCAAAGGCGGAGACGGTCAAAACAAATCCGCGAATGCCGAAGCCGGTTGATCCGGTCGTGCGATGACTGACAATTCAACGCCGCCGGCCCGCCCGGCGGCGTCTGTTTTTCACGAAGGCTTTTGTGCGCCTCAGGCGCGAACGTTTATCCTGGTCTCGGCCATATTGGCCTCGGCGCTCAGCTATATAGACGGGGCCGTTGTGGCCATTGCAATGCCCGCCATCCGCAGCAGTGTTGATGCTAACCTGACCCAAGCGCAATGGGTCCACAATGCGTATATGCTCACCTTGGCCTCCCTAATTCTGGTGGGTGGCGCAATGTCGGATCGGTTTGGTCTGGCCAGAATGTTCGGGCTGGGCATCGCCGGCTTCGTCGTCGCATCGATGTTTTGCGCTCTTGCTCCAACAGCGGAGTGGCTCATCGCGGCGCGCGGGCTTCAAGGCGTTGGGGCCGCGATCATGGTGCCCGGATCGCTTGCAGTGATCGCGCGCGCCTACCCCCGGGAAGAGCGTGGACGCGCGATTGGCATCTGGGCCGCGTCATCAGCCGTGACAACGGCGCTTGGCCCGATTATCGGCAGTCTCGCTCTAACGATCGGCGGCGTTGAAATGTGGCGCTGGATCTTTGCGATAAACTTGCCACTGGGCGCCATTACGCTGTGGCTTTTGTGGCGCAGCATCGACACGGATCGGCGCAGCATAGAGACACCAATCGATCTGCCTGGTGCAGGCTTGGCCGTTCTGGCCTTTTTCTGCTTCGCATGGGGGCTCACAAGCGCAGAGCATGCCCCGCTGCCACAGAGCATCGCATGGATCGGCACGGGCGCTGTCGCGCTTGCAGCCTTTTTGTGGATCGAGGCAGTGCGCGCACATCCGATGATGCCGCTCAGCCTGTTCAGAAGCCCGGTCTTCTCGGCGGCCAATCTCTACAGCTTTCTGTTCTATTCCGGGCTGTCGATCGTCTTTTTCTTCCTTCCCATGGCGCTGGTGTCGGGCTGGGGCCTGCGCGAAATCGAAGCCAGCCTCGCCTTTGCGCCAATCCCTGTGCTCATGTCGGTGCTGTCTTCGCGCGTGGGCAAGCTTGCAGACCGCTACGGCCCGGCCCCATTCATGTTAGCAGGTGGCGCCGTCAGTGCCATCGGATACGCGATCATGGCCTTGGTTGTGCCGGACCAGCGGTTTTTCGACGGTATCTTGCCGGCGATGTGCGTTATCGCTCTTGGCATGGCTTTGCTGATCGCGCCCCTGTCGACAGCGATCATGACCGCGGTGGATGAAACACATGCAGGGCTTGCGTCGGGCATCAACAACGCCGTGTCGCGTGTTGCAGGTCTTCTCTCGGTAGCAGCATCCGGCGGCGTGATTGCCAGCGCCTACAGCCGCGCGGGTGGGACGGTCAGCTACGGTGCAATATCTGATGCGGCCAGCCATGCTGCTGCTACCTCTGCGGGCCTCGCCGTAGCGGCCTGGATGGCGGCGGTGCTTTGCGCGCTGAGCGCTATGATCGCTCTTTTCCTGTTGCTGCGCGACTGATCTTATCGGCCCAGCATCGAAGTGCCGTCAGGCCAGAACGCATGGAATGCGAAGGCAAACATAACATCATGCGGCACATCCCGTCCTGCACTGTCGCGCACGCGTATTGTACCCACGTCCCGGCCTCCATTGATCTGGCGCGTATCGAGGGCCGAAGCCTGTCCGGATGTCCAAGTCAGCACAATGCCAGCTTCGCGGATCTCAGATGTTGCCTGAAACCGGGTCAAGGGCCAGGCGCGATCGTCGACGCGGACCACCCGCAGCAGCGGGGGAATGCCGTGCGGCGGGTTTTCGCCACTGTAAAGAAAAGGCCGGCTCGACCGATCATAGCCCGTGTAGGGGTTATTCCCATAGTCCCGCCGATAGTCAGGCTGGTTCATCACCAGACCATCAGGGTTGCGCACGCGGAACTCGGCCCAGCTTTCCATCCAGCTGGGCAAGGCAGTCAGATCCACCCCTGTCATTTCGCCAACAATCCCGCGCCCGATGGCCTGTTGCCACCAACTTTGAGTTTCACGGTCATACATCACCATGTCCGAGTTTCGCAGCTTGCCAGATACGCCAAAAGTCAGCTCTTGGCCGCGCACACGGCGATCAAACGTGATGCCTGAGTTGCGAAGCGGGCAGAATGTGACGGCAATCGGCACACCACCGACACGATCGTTCACGATTTCATGCCATGTCAGATAACGCACCGGGTAGGCGCGCGGCCGAGCTCCATCGATTTCGACGGTGATCACGGGTTCGCGGTCTCCGATCCGGCTCTCGTTTTGCACGTCCACAAATGTTGGATCATTGATCGCAGGAATGCCGTCCTTGGGTGGTCCGCCTGAAATTACTTCTGACCAAGCAGCAATGTTTGTCCGTTTAAAATCCGTGTCAGGCCACTCTGAGCGCCAATGACTGGATTTGGCACAAGCGGCACTTGCAAGGCACAGAGCGGCAATGAAAGCCAAGATGCGCATGACAGATCCTCCGTTGTCCCGCATCATGAGCCAGCATACGCTCAGCGCACAACGGGGTGCACGTGATCGTGAGGGGCCGTGCGGTCACGCATAACTGTCCGGGGCCTTTCGCAGATCCGGCCATTGTTCAGGGCAATGCCCAAAAATCACAAAGGCCTTGTCCTGCCGGGCCAGCGCCATCAGCCGGTCCGCACTGGCGATGGCAGCGGGTTCATTCCAGCTGCCTGCAAACCTTTCGTCAATTTCGGCTGGTCGGGAAATGGCATCGCTGGTCAACAATACTGGCCCGGTCTCGGGCAGGACGAGACGCATTGCCAGCTGTCCCGGCGCATGGCCCGGCGCAAAAAACAGGTCAAACCCGGGGCCCAACGCCACATCGTTCTCGACCAGCAGATATCGCGCCTCGGGCCAGTCCATCGGCTGTGCACCCCCCCAGTAGAGCGGCTTGGGCAGCGCCCGTTCGACTGCGGCCATCACGATTGGCAGATGCGCAAAGTCATGCAGTGCACCCACATGATCGATATGGCTGTGCGTCAGGATATGCAGCGTTACATCCTCCACCCCCAACCCCACCTTGGCCAGTTGCGCAGCAGGCAGGTTCTCAGGTCCGCACTGCAGCACTTCACCAAACTCATACAGTCGGTCTTCCTGCGTCGCAGTCTCCGTATCCTCGGCATATTTTGCTGGGAACCCGGTATCGACCAGCACGTTCTCGCCGGCATCGGTCCGGATCAGATACCCGCAAATTCCAATAACCCGCTCATTGGCATGCACCTTGAACAGGCCATAATCCAAAACCGTCAGCGACAAGGGCCGCCCTTTGAGATAGCCTTTGGCTTGCATATTCAATCCTCCCCGGTGGCGCCATGAAAGTCGAAATCCACACCCTGTTTCAATACCTGCTAGACACGACTGAAGCCGAACCAGAGGCATTCATCGGGTTTTCCCTGTCAGAAAGCCCGAAACTGGGGGATTTTTTGGCTGATCTCGATCCGGAGCTGCGCCTCGACTGGAATCAAAGCTCCTTCCGCGGCCTGCCCGAACTGCGCCAGCATGTACTGGCCCAAGCGGGACTCACGAACATTTGCCAGCCCGATGATGTGCTTATCACCGCTGGGGCGGCAGAGGCCAATTACCTTGCCTTCCTGCAACTGGTCCAACCAGGGGATGAGGTCGTGGTCGAACGCCCCGGCTGGCCACAGGCAGAAGTGCTGGCCAAAGCCGTCGGCGCCAAACTCGTGGCCGTGGACAGAGGCGAAGCCCAGGGCTGGGCCCTGCCGCTCGATGCACTGGCACACGCCATCACCGACAAAACCAAACTGATCTTCCTTACCAACCCCAACAACCCCACCGGCCGCATGATGCCCGAGGCAGAGCTGCACGCCATCGCAAATATGGCCGACCGGGTCGGTGCGTGGCTTCTGGTCGATGAAGTCTATGCCGGGCTCGAATGGGCTGGCCCCCGCGCCCCCTCTATTGCGGGGCTCTACCCGCGCGGCATTACCATCGGCAGCGTGTCCAAGGCGCTGGGTTTGCAAGGCTTGCGCACCGGCTGGCTGATCTGCCCGGACGCCACGCTGGTCCAGGACGCGGTTATCCTGCGTGAAAATGCCAGCGAAATCATGAATATCCTCGGCGAAACCATTGCAGAAATCGCCTTACGCCCTGCCCGACTGACCGCCGCACTCTCCAGTGCCCGCCAGACTGCGCTGGAAACCCTCGGCAGGCTCGACACATACATTGCAAAGGAACCTGGCCTCAGCTGGCATCGCCCTCAGGCCGGTCTGATCGGTCTCGCCCGCCTCGCCAACGATATCGACAGCGATGCGTTTGCCCAGCGCCTGCTGGCCGATCCCTACCGCACCTTCCTTCTGCCAGGCAGCTGCTATGGCCTGCCCAACCACATCCGCGTAGGCGTCGGCGGCGGGGCAAACAGCCAGCTCGACCTTGGCCTCACCCGCATGTCGGAACTGCTGGCCAACTGGCAAAACTGATCTTGATCTTTTTCCAAATACTCTCAGGGGGTTTGGGGGATGACATCCCCCAACCAAACAGCGCCACAAACCCACGCTTTCTACGCAGCCAAGGCGCTCAACCATCCTGCACCACACTGCGCAAATCGGTTTTCAATACCTTGCCGTAATTGTTCTTCGGCAGGGTCTCCATCGCCACATAGGCCTTGGGCGCCTTGAACCGCGCGATGTTGTCACGGCAGAGCGCATCCAACGCCGCCGGGTCGAGGTCTTGCTCAGCCATCGGAACAATGCAGGCCACCACCTCTTCTCCCCAATCTGCATGCGGGCGGCCAACCACAGCCACCTCGGCCACATCCGGATGGGTCAGCAGCAATTCCTCCACCTCGCGCGGATAAACGTTCGATCCGCCCGATACGATCATGTCTTTGGACCGGTCATGCAGGGTCAGGAACCCGTCCACATCCAACGCGCCCATGTCCCCAGTCCAGAGCCACCCATCGCGGATCGTGTCCGCCGTGGCCTGTGGATTGCGCCAGTAGCCCTGCATAACCGCAGGACCCTGCACGACAATCTCGCCCACCGCACCGAGCGGCAGGTCGCAACCAGCCGCATCCACCACACGGACACGACTTACGGTTTGTTGATACCCCACACCCGACAGCCGTTCCCGCCAGCGTGGGTGGTCGCGGTCGCGCACATAGGCCTGCGGTAGCACTGTTATACCCATCGGGCATTCCCCCTGCCCGTAGATCTGCGCAAACCGGTCACCGAACTGATCGCACGCCTCCAGAATATCGGCCAGGTACATAGGCCCACCCGCATAGATCAGCAGATCCAACCCATCCCCGTCCCGCCCGTGCGCCCTGGCATGGTCAGTCATCCGCTTGACCATGGTGGGCGCAGCAAACATCGACACGCGCCTTACTTCTGTGGCCAAGTCCAGCACCTCACCCGCATCGAACCCGCCCGACACCGGCACCACATGCCGCGCGGCGGGGATCACGAAAAGGAAATTGTAAAACCCCGCACCGTGGCTCATCGGTGCAGCATAAAGTGCTGCGTCTTCCGGCACGTGGCTGCGCAGGTCCGCATTATAGCCTGCCACCATGGCCAGCACGTTGCCTGCGGTGATCATCACCCCTTTGGGCCGCCCGGTGGTGCCAGATGTGTAGAACAGCCAGAGCATCTGGTCGCAGTCCATCTCGACCGGGTTGCCCAACGGCGTAGCGCCATAAAGCGCAGCGTAGTTCGACGTTCCGGCCACGATCACCTCTTCCACGCCATCAGGACAAACCGGTGCCAGCCCCTCTGCCGTGTCCACCGTGGCAAAAACCAGCCGCGCGCCCGCGTTTTCCAGAATCCAGGCGGCTTCTTTGCCATGCAGCTTGGCATTCACAGGGATAGCCGCCG
>JAEPNQ010000076.1 GCA_017643305.1 Marinibacterium sp.
GCATGATGCCGCCGAAGATGTTGACCAGGATGCCTTTGACCTGTGGGTCCGAGGTTATGATCTTGAACGCTTCGGTCACCTTTTCCTTGGTTGCACCGCCGCCCACGTCGAGGAAGTTGGCCGGTTCCGCACCATAGAGTTTGATGATGTCCATCGTCGCCATGGCCAGACCCGCGCCGTTCACCATGCATCCGATTTCACCATCCAGTGCAATATAGTTCAGGTCATATTTAGACGCTTCAAGTTCCTTGGGGTCTTCTTCCGTTGTGTCCCGCAATTCTGCAATATCGGGGTGGCGGTAGATGGCGTTACCGTCAAACCCCATCTTGGCGTCCAGACATTTCAGATCACCCTTGTCGGTGATGATCAGCGGGTTGATTTCCAGCATCTCCATGTCTTTCTCAATGAAGAGCTTGTAGAGCGTACCCATCAGCGCAACGCACTGTTTCACTTGCGGGCCTTCCAGACCCAGCATGAACGCGATGCGGCGGCCGTGGAATGGCTGGTAGCCGGTGGCCGGGTCCACGCTGAACGATAGGATTTTTTCTGGGGTGCTTTCTGCAACTTCCTCGATGTCCATGCCGCCTTCGGTGGAGCAGACAAAACTGATGCGCGATGTGGCGCGATCCACCAGCAGGGCCAGATACAGTTCGCTCTGGATGCCCGATCCGTCTTCGACATACACACGGTTTACCTGCTTGCCTGCTTCGCCAGTCTGTTTGGTGACCAGCGTACGGCCCAACATTTTCTTGGTTTCGGCTTCGGCTTCTTCCACTGAACGGGCCAGACGAACACCGCCCTGGTCGCCGGCTTCAGGTTCTTTGAAGGTGCCCTTACCGCGACCGCCTGCGTGGATCTGAGCTTTGACGACCCAAAGCGGCCCATCCAGCTCACCTGCCATGTTTTTTGCATCTTCAGCCCGGAGAACCACACGTCCGTCCGACACAGGAGCCCCATAGCGGCGAAGAAGACCTTTGGCTTGATATTCGTGGATGTTCATGGAGTTTGTCCCGTCTGATCACTTTGGCCCGGAATATGGACCGACTATTGCATCCGGGTTAAATGGCTTTTTCAGTCCAAAATAGAGGGCATTTGGAAAAAAGCGACATTTGTGATCACAGCTTAAAAATGTGTGATCACAAAAACTGTTTTGCGACCAGCCGATTCGCTCACATGGGTTCCGGACTGCAGGGTTGCCGGTTGTGTATCGCCCGCAGTCGGCGACATTTTTGCCCTATTTTCACTGTTAACAAAGAAGAAGCAGTTTTGGTAAATCGTATGGATATTTGGCTGAAACCTAATCACAGCCGCATGGGAGCCCCTTGACCTGGCCAGATTTTGTTATCGTGAAAGACCCTTTCTGCCTTTAACGCCCTTGCACTGGCGAGTGAAGTTGGAGCACCACCGGGCGTCAGGGCTGTATGCCAGGATAGAAAACAAGGGGACCCTGCTACGTCACCGGGTGGAGCCGTTGGAATATGTTTCCCAAAAGAATGACAACCCGGCCAAAGTGCGGGGCCTGCATTATGCTATTCGGGTTCTGTCGGAAAAGAGTTTGACCGGTTGTAGGCGAATGGCCTTGCTTTACGGATGTCCTAGGATTCAATCGCGTTGGTTTGTCGGCATTTCCCCGAGATAGTCAAAAACTGTCATTGGAGGTGTTCGAACGAGAGCTCGCAGCACGTCACGGGTATAGTGGGGCTGTGCTGTCTCAGGCCGCCTGAGTTTCACATCGTCAGACCCAGCAAAGAAAACGCCCGACATCCCCAAAGTCTTGCGCGCGAGAGACCATTCGGTCCATGGGGGAAAATTAAAAAAACCGGCGCAACAGGGCGCCGGTTTCTCTGGCCTCAAATCCGGGGATCAAGCGAGCGAGTTGTCGATACCCTTGCACGCTTCGACCAGGCCCTTCACGGCGTTGACGGAATTATCGAACATTGTCTGTTCGTCCTTGGTCAGCTTGATGTCCGCGATGCGTTCGATCCCGCCGGCACCGATTACGGTCGGCACGCCAACATAGAACCCGTCCAGGCCGAACTGGCCGTCGCAATAGGCGGCGCAGGGCAGCAAGCGCTTTTGGTCTTTCAGGTAGGCTTCGGCCATTTCGATGGCCGAGGTCGCAGGCGCGTAGAAGGCGGAGCCGGTCTTGAGCAGGCCAACGATTTCGGCGCCACCGTCACGTGTGCGCTGCACGATACTGTCCAGCTTCTCCTGCGTGGTCCAGCCCATGGCTACCAAATCGGGCAACGGGATCCCGGCTACGGTGGAATAACGGGTCAGCGGCACCATGGTGTCGCCGTGGCCACCCAGAACAAACGCGGTTACGTCCTTCATCGACACGCCGAATTCGACGCTCAGGAAGTGACGGAAGCGGGCACTGTCCAGAACGCCGGCCATGCCGCAGACTTTTTCGTGCGGCAGGCCTGAAAATTCGCGTAGAGCCCAGACCATCGCGTCCAGTGGGTTGGTGATGCAGATGACAAAGGCGTTCGGTGCGTGATCGCGGATGCCTTCGCCAACGGATTTCATGACCTTCAGGTTGATACCCAGCAGATCGTCGCGGCTCATGCCCGGCTTGCGCGGCACACCGGCGGTGACGATGCAGACGTCCGCGCCTGCAATGTCTTCGTAGGACTGCGTGCCCTTCAGCGTCGCGTCAAATCCCTCGGACGGGCCAGATTCGGCAATGTCGAGCGCCTTGCCCTCGGGAATGCCTTCTGCGATGTCGAAAAGAACTACGTCGCCCATTTCTTTCAGTGCTGCAAGATGGGCGAGCGTGCCCCCGATCTGACCCGCTCCGATAAGAGCGATCTTGGGTCTGGCCATGTGGTTGCCTCCGGTCGATAAATATCGGGCGCAGGGGTAGAACCTTCGACGATGCAGCGCAAGGGGAGAGCGCACAGCGCGACCCGGATGCTGCAATTGGCCTGCAAGGTTGAGGCGCAATGCCAATAGTTTAGGGCCTTTGTATATGCTTCATCTTGATTTCGTTTTTTTGCGGTGGCCGTCCCCGCGGTGATCTTTGCGGGCATTTCCAAAGCCGGGTTCGGGTCCGGGGGTGCGTTTGTATCCTCTGCGATTCTCGCCATTTTGCTCGATCCAGGCGTGGCGCTGGCGCTGATGCTGCCCCTTCTCATAGTGATCGACGTGGCCACGTTGCGGCCCTAGTGGGGGGGACTGGAATATGCGGGCGGCGGGGGTGTTGATTGCCGGGGCGGTGCCCGGTGTCATCCTCGGCGCGCTGCTATTCCGGCAGGCGGACCCGGATCTGCTCTGGCTGCTGATCGGAGTAATTTCGCTTATGTTTGTGAGCTGGCAACTGGCCCGCGCGATGGGTTGGATCCAGCCTGCGAAAAAGGTTTTGGCGTCCTGGGTCGGGATGGTCGCGGGGCTAGCGGCGGGGTTCAACAGCTTTGTCAGCCACGCTGGTGGTCCGCCCGCTGCCGTTTATCTGCTGTCACGGACGCTGTCGAAAACCGAGTTTCAGGCCACGACGTTGCTGACGTTCAATGCGATAAACGCCATGAAAGTTGCCCCTTACGTGATGCTGGGCCTGTTTTTCAAGGATACTGTGGTTGCGAATCTCGCCCTCGCACCGGTGGCGTTGCTGGGGGCGTGGATCGGCGTTTGGGCGCATATCATGGTGTCAGCGCGATTATTCTTCAGCCGGACTTACGTGTTGCTGACGGTCACTGGGATCAAGCTGATCTGGGATGCCTTGATATGATGGCCCGCTTCTGACCGTTTGTCGCCAGTTCAGGCCTGTTCCTCGCGAGGCGGCAGAGCTTCGGCCAGCGTTTCAAAGGACTGCCCGGATGCCACAATGCAGGTGATGCCGCTGGGCAGGGTGACGGTGATTGTCCAGCTGCCGGTGTCTTCGGAGGTAAATACCTCCACCACCGAATTGTTGGCGGCGACGCCGATGCTCTGCCGTGTTTCGCCATGTTTGACGGTGAGCTGTTCCAGTACGACAGGGCGCGGTGCGCAATTGTTGTTGCCTTGCGCAAATGCCTGCTGTGCCGCCAGCGCGGCGGCGGCGAGACCCATGGTAATTGTTATCATCTGTTTCATTCAATTGCTCCCTTTCTTGGCTGGTGCCTGATGCCGACCGGACCGGATTGGTCCGGCGGTCATGTAAGGCGCAGGTATCGGACGACGCGGGGTCTGCCAAATGGCCCGAAGGCAAACCGCCTGATGGCCCCGTCCGATGCATAAACGGTGCCTCACGAACCCTTCACAGGGGTAAACCCTGCGCGCCTTGGGTGTTGCGTGTCTGTGATCTCCGCCGTGTTTTCTGCGGCGCGGCATTTTGGCCTTGAACTTTTCGTCCAATAATGTCCCATTCCGCGCAATTTTGTGATCAGAGGAATCGCCCATGTCGTCCGGAGACCGCCCGTTCCGCTCGGTTCTGTACATCCCTGCCTCAAAACCACGTGCTTTGGATAAGGCCCGGACGCTGCCTGTCGATGCGATTATCTTTGACCTAGAAGACGCGGTGACGGCCGAGGAAAAGAACAGCGCGCGCGGCATTCTGGCCGAAACGCTGGCCGAAGGCGGATATGGGCAGCGGATGCGGATCGTGCGTATCAATGGGCTAGACACCCAGTGGGGCAAAGCCGATGCCGAAGCCGTTGGCAGTATGCAAGCCGAAGCCGTGCTGTTGCCCAAGGTGGAAAGCGCGGCTCAGCTGGATGCACTGGTGGCGATCACGGGCGACATGCCGGTCTGGGCGATGATGGAAACACCGCGCGGCATGCTGAACGCGGCAGAGATTGCGGCGCATCCTAAGCTGGAAGGCATGGTGATGGGCACCAACGACCTGGCGAAAGAGCTGAACACGCGGTTCCGCGCGGATCGCGAACCGATGTTGACGGGTTTGGGCCTGTGCCTGCTGGCGGCCAAGGCCGAGGGCGTGGCCGTGGTGGATGGTGTATACAATGCGTTCAAGGATGACGAAGGACTCGCCGTGGAATGCGCACAGGGCCGTGACATGGGGTTTGACGGCAAGACACTGATCCATCCGGCGCAGGTGGCAGTGACCAATGCGGCCTATGCTCCGTCTGAAGCAGAGGTGGATCTGGCCCGCCGACAGATCGCCGCGTTTAAAGATGTTGAAGCCTCGGGCCAGGGCGTGGCCGTGGTGGACGGGCGGATCGTTGAAAACTTACATGTGGAAACCGCCCGCAAAACATTGGCCAAGGCCGAAGCCATTGCAGCACTGGGGGTGTAGGGCTTACGTAAAGCTCATACACAAACAGGGAGAGCGGGATGCTACTGCTGGTACTCGGACTTGCGCTTTGGTGGGGCGCACATTTCTTTAAGCGGATCGCCCCGGCACAGCGGGCGGCGATGGGCGATGGCGGCAAGGGCGCGGTCGCCGGTGGGATTGCGATTGGGATCGTGTTCATGATCTTTGGATACCGGTCGGCGGAGGTTGTCCCGGTGTGGTATCCGCTGGCCGTTATGGTGCATATCAACAACCTGCTGGTTCTGGTTGCGATTTACATGATGAGCCCGGCGCCAAAGAAAGGCGCATTGCTGAACGGTGTACGGCACCCGATGCTGACGGGTTTTGCCCTGTGGGCGCTGGCGCATTTGCTGGTGAACGGCGAACTGGCCGCGATCATCCTTTTCGGTGGCCTTCTGGTCTGGGCACTGCTGGAGATGGCTGTGATCAACCGGGCGGAGCCGGAATGGAGCCCTGGGCCCAAAGGTACGCTGGCCAAAGACGCAATGTTCCTGGTGGGGTCGGTCGTACTGGTGGCGGTGATCGGGTATATCCACGCCTGGCTGGGCCCGTGGCCATTTGCGTCATGAGGCAGATCTACCGATTTCTGACCGAGGACGACACATCGGCCTTCTGCCACAAGGTCAGCGCGGCGTTGGCCAAGGGTTGGGAGTTGCATGGTGATCCGACCTATGCCTTTGATGCGGCCCGCGGCGTGATGCGCTGCGGGCAGGCGGTGACCAAAGAGGTTGCCGCCCCCTACACCCCAGACATGAAACTTGGAGAACAGTGAATGGCCAAGACCAACCCGGGTCGGTTTTTTGAAGATTACAGCATTGGTCAGGTCCTGACCCACGCGGTACCGCGCACCGTGACCCAAGGGGAGCGGGCGCTTTACCACGCGCTGTATCCGGCGCGGCATGCGCTGTATTCGTCGGACCGGTTTGCGCAGGTTTGTGGGTTGGATGCCAGTCCGCTGGATGATCTGGCGGCCTTTCATGTGGTGTTCGGTAAGACGGTGCCGGATGTGTCGCTGAACGCGGTGGCGAACTTGGGCTATGCCGAAGGCCGCTGGCTGGCACCGGTGGAGCTGGGCGATACGCTGCGGTCGGTCAGTGAAGTGATCGGGCTGAAGCAGAACTCCAACGGCAAGACCGGGGTGGTCTACGTGCGCACGCGCGGCATCAACCAGAATGAAGAGGTCGTACTGGAATACGTGCGCTGGGTGATGGTCCGCAAACGCGACGTGGACGCACCCGCGCCGGAAACGGTCGTGCCGGAACTGGCCAGTGTTGTTGCGCCTGAAGATCTGGTGATCCCGCAGGGGTTGGATTTCTCGGACTATGATTTCGACCTGGCGGGGGAGCCGCACCGCTGGGGAGATTATGAGGTGGGCGAAACCATCGACCATTTCGACGGTGTGACCATAGAAGAGGCTGAGCATATGCTGGCCACCCGCCTGTGGCAGAATACGGCCAAGGTGCATTTCGACCTGACCTTCCGGCCCAACGGGCGGCTAATCTATGGTGGGCATGTGATTTCGTTGGCTCGCGCGCTGAGCTTCAACGGGCTGGCCAATGCGCAGATGATCGTGGCACTGAACGGTGGCGCGCATGCCAATCCGTGTTTTGCAGGCGATACGGTCAAGGCGTGGTCCGAGGTGTTGGACAAAGCCGAAACCAGCGTGCCGGGCATCGGTGCGATCCGGCTGAGGTTGGTCGCCACCAAGGGCGGTGCGCCTTTTTCGCTGCGGGGCGAGGATGGGAAATACCTGCAGGACGTATTGCTGGATCTGGATTACTGGGCGCTGATGCCGATGTAGCGTTGAGGGTGGCCACCAATCCGCGCGTCGACGTGCCTGGTGGCTGACGATGCGCGGCGGGCCATAGGCCCGTGATAACGCTCAGGGAGTTTCCCCCTGTGAGGCCCGCCAGACGTCATAGTGAAGTGACAATTTCCACCCTCACGCTAGGCTGCCTTGATGTGGCACCTGATTTCCCGATTCCTCTCAACTCTCCCCATGCTCTGCGCAGGTCCCGCCGTGGCCTGCGACTTGGCTTTGGCCTTGGCGGTGGATGTATCGGGGTCGGTGGACCAGAAGGAATACAGCATCCAGATGCAGGGGCTGGCGACCGCGCTGCGCGATCCGGTGATTGCCGAGGCTCTGATCGAGGCGAAGGCGCAGTTGAAGCTGGTGCAATGGACCGGGTCTTCGCGCCAGCGGACAACGCTGCCATGGACCGGGATAGAAAGCTTTACCGATCTGGAAGGATTTGCCGATAGCGTTGCCCGTGATGCGCGGGTCTGGCGCAACTATTCCACGGCGGTTGGGGAGGCTTTGGAATTCACCATTGAGGATTTCGATGCCGTGGATCATTGCGCTCGCAGGATGATCGACCTGTCTGGTGACGGGCCATCGAATGAGGGTGTGGAGCCATGGGATATTCATGCAGCATTGCGGGATAAGGGGGTTGTTGTGAATGCGATAGCAATCGAGGCGAGCGAGCCAGGGTTGACCGAGTATTTCTTTGAGAATGTGATTGTCGGCGAAGGGGCGTTTGTGGTCACGGCGGCAAGTTTTGCCGATTACCCGGTCCAGATTCGGAAGAAGTTGTTACGAGAGGTCACCCGCCAGACCGCTGGGATGGAACGGCATGTGATCACGCCTTCTTACAGTGTGATCACAAGTAGAGACTAAAATGCTGTGCTGCGCCAAAAAACCACTGCCAAAGCGCTGCATAACCCGTGACATGGACGCAATTTTTCTTAAAAACGTAAATAAGTCAGTCGGAAAGGAAATTGTATGGCCGATGTAAACCGGGGAAACCGCCCGCTATCGCCGCACCTGTCCATCTATCGTCCGCAGCTAACCTCTGTCACTTCGATCCTGACACGGATTACGGGCAACGCTCTTTTGCTGGGTGCGCTGTTGATCGTTTGGTGGTTTCTTGCCGCGTCCAGCTCTGCCGAGTATTTCACAGTTGTTGATACGATCATCACGTCCGTCGTTGGCGATCTCGTGATGTTCCTGTCACTTTGGGCCTTGTGGTACCATGCGCTGGCCGGTGTGAGGCACCTGATATGGGACAACGCTATCGGGCTGGAGCTGGAAACGGCCGAAAAGCTGGGATGGGCGGTGATCGGCGGATCGGTCTTTTTGACCATCCTGACAACAATCATCATTATGTGAGGGGACCGGTATGCGTTTTCTGACAGACCGCAAGCGGGCCGTTGGCCTGGGCAGCGCCAAGACCGGAACGGCCCATTTCTGGGCGATGAAAGTCAGCTCGGTCGCGTTGCTGTTTCTGGTGCCGCTCTTTGTTTTTACCTTCGGTTCGATGCTGGGCCAGCCGCATGAAGAAGTGGTCGCCTATTTTGCACGGCCTTTCCCTGCCATCGTGGCGGCTCTGACGATGGTCGTCGGGTTCATGCACTTTAAGGATGGTGTGCAGGTCCTGATCGAAGACTATGTGCATGGGACAATGCAGAAAGTTTTGATCATCCTGATGATTTGCCTTTGTTACGCCGCGGCCGCCACTGGCCTTTTCGCGCTGGCGCGCATCGCGCTCTGAACCTCTGACGGGAGACGCAAAGTATGGCTGCATACGAATACGAAACCCACGACTATGACGTTGTGGTTGTGGGCGCTGGCGGCGCCGGTCTGAGGGCGACGCTGGGCATGGCCGAACAGGGCCTGCGAACTGCCTGTATTTCCAAGGTGTTCCCGACCCGGTCGCACACCGTAGCGGCGCAGGGCGGCATTGCCGCGTCACTGTCGAACATGGGCCCAGACCATTGGCAGTGGCATATGTATGACACCGTCAAAGGCTCGGACTGGTTGGGAGATACGGATGCGATGGAGTACCTCGCTCGTGAAGCTCCTAAGGCAGTCTACGAGCTGGAACATTACGGCGTGCCGTTTTCGCGCACTGAGGCGGGCAAGATCTATCAACGCCCCTTTGGTGGCCACACGACAGAATTTGGCGAAGGACCCCCGGTGCAGCGCACCTGTGCCGCGGCGGACCGGACCGGCCACGCGATCCTCCATACGCTGTATGGCCAGTCGCTGAAGAACAACGCGGAATTCTACATCGAGTATTTCGCCATTGACCTGCTGATGGACGAGGACGGGACCTGCACCGGTGTGCTGTGCTGGCAGCTCGACACTGGTCAGATGCATGTTTTCAACGCCAAGATGGTGGTACTGGCGACCGGCGGCTATGGCCGCGCCTATTTCAGCGCTACGTCGGCTCATACTTGTACTGGTGACGGTGGCGGCATGATTGCCCGCGCTGGCCTGCCGTTGCAGGACATGGAATTTGTGCAGTTCCACCCGACCGGCATATATGGCTCGGGCTGTCTGATTACCGAAGGCGCGCGAGGCGAGGGTGGATACCTGACCAACTCCGAAGGCGAACGGTTCATGGAACGCTATGCGCCGACCTACAAGGATCTGGCGTCGCGCGACGTGGTCAGCCGCTGCATGACCATGGAGATTCGCGAAGGCCGTGGTGTGGGTGACAGCAAGGACCATATCCACCTGCACCTGAACCACCTGCCGCCGGAAACGTTGGCGGAACGTCTGCCGGGTATTTCCGAAAGCGCACGCATTTTTGCGGGTGTTGATCTGACCAAGGAACCGATCCCGGTGCTGCCGACCGTGCATTACAACATGGGTGGCATTCCGACGAACTACTGGGGTGAGGTTCTGTCGCCGACGGCAGATGATCCCGACCGTCTGGCCCCTGGCCTGATGGCTGTCGGCGAAGCAGGCTGTGCCTCTGTGCATGGTGCAAACCGGCTTGGGTCGAACTCCCTTATTGATCTCGTGGTGTTTGGTCGGGCGGCAGCCATCCGCGCCGGTCAGGTTGTCGATGCCGACGCGCCAGTGCCGGTGGCGCCCAAGGCCGCAATCGATGCCGCGTTCGACCGGTTCGATAACATCCGCCACGCTGAGGGTGCCATCCCGACTGCCGACTTGCGGTTGGAGATGCAGCGCACGATGCAGGCCGATGCTGCGGTGTTCCGCACTGACAAGACGCTGGCAGAAGGCGTGCAAAAGATGCAAGCTGTGGCCTCCAAGATGGCCGACGTCAAGGTCACCGACCGCAGCCTGGTGTGGAACTCGGACCTGATGGAAACACTAGAGCTGACCAACCTGATGCCCAACGCGCTGGCCACCGTCATCGGGGCCGAGGCCCGCAAGGAGAGCCGCGGAGCACATGCGCACGAAGATTACCCGGATCGCGATGACGAAAACTGGCGCAAGCATAGCTTGGTGTGGTTTGAGGGCGAAAAGACGACGCTGGAATTCCGTCCGGTGCATCTCGACCCGCTGACCACCTCGGACGAAGGCGGCATCGACCTCAAGAAAATCGCGCCTAAAGCGCGGGTCTACTGAAGGGAGATGGCGCGCCTGATGGGCATCGTGACGCATCACAAGGGCGGTACCGTCTGGATCAAACGTGTGATCCGGGCGTTGTCGACCGAGATTGGCGTGCCCTGGACCGGGATCTGGTCAGACAAGCACAAGGACCATATCCCGGCAGAGGGCCGGGCGTTCCTGTGCAACTGGTCCGGTTGGCTGCCGAGAAGCCTGTGGCAAAGCGGTGAGTTTGCCGCGATGCACGTGGTGCGTGATCCGCGTGACATTCTGCTGTCGGGCTGTGCCTATCATCAGACGGCGGGCCCGAAAGGTGAATGGTTCCTTCATGAGCCGCGCGCCGATCTAGATGGGCGCAATTATCAGGAACATCTGTTGGCGCTACGTGATCCGACCGAGCAACTGATGTTCGAAATGGAGAACAAACACGCCGACACGGTAGCGGAAATGCGCGTCTGGCCCTGGGGCAACGAGCACAACGTGGAACTGCGTTACGTAGACCTGATGCAGGATCGCGACGGGTTGCGTTTTGGTGATGCTCTGATGCGGCTGGGGTTGGCGCCAAATGAGGTTTTGGACGGGATCCGCGCGTTTATCGACAACAGCCTGTTTGGTGGGTTGGCCCGGCAGGAAGATCGCCAAGGGCGTCTGGCCACGCATATCCGGTCTGGTGGGAAATTGCAGCGGTGGCGGGATGAACTGCCGGCGGAGGTGGGGCGCGCCTATGCCCGCCGGTTTGGTGGTGACTTGATCGCGTTGGGATATGAAACCGATGACAGCTGGGTCGATACCCTGCTACCCAACCCTGGGCAGGAGGTGCAGCATGGCTGAGGCCACGATTGATACCGCCAAGCCAACCCCGCGACTGCCGAAGCGGCTCGGGTCGTGGTATTTCCGCGGCTACAACTTTACGCCCGATGTGGTGTTCGACGTGGGCGTGTTTGATGGGACGGCGTGGCTCTACAATTCGTTTCCGGACGCAAAGTTCGTGCTGATTGACCCGCAGGCTAAAAGCCGCGATAAGGTTGAAGGCAAACTGAAGAACTTCGATTTCCACGCCGTGGCGCTTGGCGACAGGCAGGGCGAAGCCACCCTGCGTATTCCTGAAACCAAGCCCGGTCGGGGTGGTGCGATGGCCAGTATCCTGCCGCGTGCGGACCGTGCGGCGAACCGGTTCAATTCCATCGAAGAAGTGACGGTGCCGATCCAGACGCTGGACAGCATCGCTGCTGATTACGACGGTCGGATTGGTCTGAAGATCGACACCGAAGGCTATGAGGGCCAGGTGCTCGCCGGGGCGACCGAGACGCTGAAGCGCACGGATTTTGTTGTGGCGGAAGTGTCAGATGCACAGCAGTTCGAGGGCGTATCGCAACCGTCGACTTTGTTCGCAATGCTGGCTGAGGCGGGGCTGGAGTTCCGCGACATGCTGGCAGCGGCCACCTATCCGGGCAAACGTCCGCGCCCGCATAATATGGACCTGCTTTTTACGCGGTGGGGGCAATGATGCCCTGCCACACCTATTCAGATGCAGGCGCGTCCTGCAGATCCGAGACGAAGGAGACCTGACATGGTTCAGCTTACTCTGCCCAAAAATTCGCGTATCCGCACGGGTAAAACCTGGCCCAAGCCGAAAGGCGCAAAGAACGTGCGCAAGTTCCAGATCTACCGCTGGTCGCCGGATGATGGTGAAAACCCGCGGGTGGATACCTATTGGGTGGATCTGGATACATGCGGGCCGATGGTCTTGGACGCGTTGATCAAGATCAAGAACGAGATTGACCCGACGCTGACCTTCCGCCGGTCCTGCCGGGAAGGCATCTGTGGATCCTGCGCGATGAATATTGATGGGATCAACACGTTGGCCTGTATCTACGGGATGGATGAGATCGGCTCGAATACGGTGAAGATCTATCCCCTGCCGCATATGCCAGTGGTCAAGGACCTGATCCCTGACCTGACGCATTTCTATGCCCAGCACGCCAGCATCATGCCCTGGCTGGAAACCAAGACGAACCGGCCGCAGAAGGAATGGAAGCAATCCATCGAAGACCGCCGCAAGCTGGATGGACTGTATGAATGCGTGATGTGCGCATCCTGTTCGACCTCCTGCCCAAGCTATTGGTGGAATGGCGACCGGTATCTTGGGCCGGCTGCGTTGTTGCACGCCTATCGCTGGATCATCGACAGCCGGGACGAGGCCACGGGTGAACGGCTGGATGAGCTGGAGGATCCCTTCAAGCTGTACCGCTGCCACACAATTATGAACTGCGCAAAGACCTGTCCGAAAGGTTTGAATCCGGCCAAGGCCATCGCCGAGATCAAGAAGATGATGGTCGAACGCACGGTCTGACCGACATCGGAAAATTTGCCAAGTTTTCTGATGCCCGGATTTTCCAACGTAAAATCTGGGCTTGGGCAGGTAGAGAGTAGCGCCAGATTGCGTTAGTATTGCGCGACCTGTGAACAGGACCCTACCATGCCCAAGCCACCACATGACGCGGATCATCGGCGCGCTGTTGCGCCTGTGATCTGTTATCCCAACGAAACCCTGCCGCAGCCGGATCTTGACCTCTATCAACGCGCTCGCCGATTTGCCCGACAGATTGCCAGCGTGCTGGTCTCGGCGCGGGATGCCCGATGCTTTGACGTGCCGGCCGGGCACTTCTTTCGCATCACGTCCGTTGACGGGCCGCAGGTTGGTGATTTGAACCTCTGGAATGCCAACGAACTGTCCGAGCGGTTCTATTCAGGCAAGACCCGTGCTTTGCATGGTGCCCATCTGACAACAGGAGAGCGGATGTGGTCGAGCTTTCCAAACCTGCGTCCGATGGCGACCATCGTTGAGGATACGCTAGACTGGTATGGGATCGACGAGTTTGGTGGCTCGGTGCATGATGTGATCGGGACGCGGTGTGACCCTTACACGGGCAATTTGCTGGCTGGGTCTCAGTACCATTATTGTTGTCATTCCAATTTGACGCGAGCTGTATCCGACCACCTCGGAATACCGCTGGAGCAGGCGGAAGCGCATGTGCACGACGTGCTGAATGTGTTCATGTGCACCGGGTTTACACGCGATACCGGGCAATACTTCATGAAGGCCACCCCGGTGCGTCCAGGTGACTATCTGGAGTTTTTTGCTGAGATTGACCTTCTGGGTGCCTTGAGCGCCTGTCCGGGCGGGGATTGTTCAGCGGAACATTCCAGCGATGTGGCGGCTTGTTATCCGTTACAGGTGGACATCTTTGCACCCGATGCTGGGGCTCTTGACGGATGGCAGCAGCCGCAGCCCAGCGGGTATAACCGCAGCCACGGGCTGGGGGTGCCTAGTTGAAGGCGGCTTCCAGCGCAATCTCGACCATGTCGCCAAAGCTTTTTTCGCGGTCTTCAGAAGGCAGGGCCTCCCCGCTCAGCAGGTGATCGGACACGGTAAGCACGGCCAATGCGCGGCGGCCGTAGCGGGCGGCGAGCGTATAAAGCTCGGCCGCTTCCATTTCCACGCCGAGAACACCGTGGCGCACCATCTGTTCGTTCAGGTCTGGACGTTCGTCATAGAATACATCGGAGGAATAGATCCCGCCTATATGCGTTTTTACGTCCCGCGTGCTGGCGGCCTTCGCTGCGGCTTCGAGCAAGCTCCAGTCCGCGCAGCGGGCGAAATTGACCTCCCTGTAGATTCACAGCGATGTAGTGCAAACGGTGGTAGAGGTCATTGCGAGGATTACATCGCGAATGCCCACATGATCCTGCATACCGCCGCAGGACCCGATACGGATCAGGGTTTTTGCGTCATAATCGCGGATCAATTCGTTTACATAAATAGACAGTGACGGCATTCCCATTCCACTGCCTTGAATCGTAACAGGATGACTATTCCAGCTCCCGGTAAAGCCCAACATTCCGCGTGTTTCATTGACGAGCTTGGGTGCATCGAGAAAGGTTTCAGCGGCCCATTTTGCCCGATAGGGATCACCTGGCAAAAGAACCGTTTCTGCGATTTCACTGGGGGCAGCACCAATGTGGATAGTCATCCTGCAATATCCTCAGATTTCGAGATCTGAAATATCTGCGCCCGCGGCGATTGCTTCATTCAGCCAAGCAGGTTTTCGACCCCGGCCAGTCCAGGTCTGTTCGGGGTTCGTCGGATTGCGATACTTGGCAACACCTGCAGGTTTTTTGCCTTTTCCAGCACCCAAAACCTCATCTAGCGAAAACCCAAATTCTGCAGCAGCTTTTTCTGCAGCAAGCCGTGCTTCCTGTCGCGCCTTTATGTCCACATTTTTCAATGCGGATGCGATATCCTTTTGCAATTGCAGTAGTTCCTTTTTGGACATGCCTGCAAGATCAATTGCCATCTCGAACTCCCAATTCCAGAAATATAAGTATCGAGAGTTTATGCCCGGAAAACGGTAATAGCCAGACACATGTCCGCAGAAACAACCTAGGGTTGATGACAGAAAACTTCTGGTTAAGGATGAAATTCTTGACCAGAAGTTTTTGGAGCGAAGCTGGCCTTGGGTTGAGTGATAGCGCTACTGCGCGGCAAATGCCTGTGGATCCGCCAAAGTAACAATATCCGACATTATTGCGTTCAGCTCAAAATCCTTCGGCGTGTAGACGCGGGCAACGCCCATCGCCAGCAGGGCGGTGGCGTCTTCGTCGGGGATGATGCCGCCGACGATGACGGGGACAGCGCCCAGCCCGGCTTCCTTCATGCGGGTCAGGACATCCTGCACCAACGGCAGGTGGCTGCCAGACAGGATGGACAGGCCAACAACGTGGCTTTGTTTTTCCTTGGCGCTGGCCACAATTTCCTCGGGCGTCAGGCGGATGCCATCATATGTCATGTCGATACCACAATCGCGGGCGCGGAAGGCGATCTGTTCGGCACCGTTGGAATGACCGTCAAGCCCCGGCTTGGCAACGACCAGCGCTAGGCGACGTCCCAGCCGGTCACTGACTGCGTCAACGGCGGCGCGGATGTCATCTAGCCCTTCGGTTTTGTTGGACGGAGAGGCCGACACACCAGTTGGGCCGCGATAGGTGCCGTATACACGGCGCATTTCCTCGGCCCATTCGCCTGTAGTGACACCGGCCTTGGCGGCGGCGATGGATGGTTCCATCACGTTGGAACCAGTGCGGGCCGCTTCGCCCAGAGCGGCCAGTGCGGCGCGTACGGCATTGTCATCGCGGTCCTCGCGCCAGGCGTTCAGTCGGTCGATCTGCTCCTGTTCTACTGCCGGGTCGACGACCAGAATGCCACCTTCGCCAGTCTGCAGAGGCGAGGTTTCGCCTTCGGTCCAGCGGTTCACCCCAACCACGACGGTTTCATTGCGTTCGATGCGGTTCAGGCGGTCGGCGTTGGAATCGACCAGCCGACCTTTCATGTATTCAATGGATGAAATGGCACCGCCCATGCTGTCGAGTGTAGCGAGTTCATGGCGTGCACCTTCTTTCAGCGCCTCGACCTTGGCGTCAACGGCGGGGTTGCCCTCGAAAAGGTCTTCATATTCCAGCAGGTCAGTTTCATAGGCCAGAATTTGCTGCATTCGCATGGACCATTGTTGATCCCAAGGACGCGGCAGGCCGAGCGCTTCGTTCCAGGCAGGCAGCTGCACGGCGCGGGCGCGGGCCTTTTTCGACAGGGTTACGGCCAGCATTTCGATTAGGATGCGATAGACGTTGTTTTCCGGCTGCTGTTCGGTCAGGCCGAGTGAGTTGACCTGCACGCCATAGCGGAAGCGGCGGTATTTAGGGTCTTCGACGCCATACCGGTCGCGGCAGATCTCATCCCAAAGGTCTACGAAGGCACGCATTTTGCACATCTCGGTCACGAACCGGATGCCGGCATTTACGAAGAAGGAAATTCGGCCGACTAGGCGCGGGAAGTCTTCGACCGGGACTTGGGTTTGCAGCTGGTCCAGCACCGCCTGTGCGGTGGCGAGCGCATAGGCCAGTTCTTGTTCGGGTGTCGCGCCGGCCTCTTGCAGGTGGTAGGAACACACATTCATCGGGTTCCATTTCGGCACGTTGGTATAGCAGTAAGCGGCGACGTCTGAGATCAGCTTGAGCGATGGTTTTGGTGGGCAAATATAGGTGCCGCGCGACAAGTATTCCTTGATGATATCGTTTTGTACGGTGCCCTGCAGCTGGGACACGTCCACACCTTGTTCTTCGGCCACGGCGATATAGAGCGCCAACAGCCACGGGGCGGTGGCATTGATCGTCATCGACGTGTTCATCTGTTCCAGTGGGATCTGGTCGAACAGCGTGCGCATGTCACCCAGATGGCTGACGGGTACGCCAACCTTGCCGACCTCGCCGCGTGCGAGCACATGGTCGCTGTCATAGCCTGTTTGCGTGGGTAGGTCGAAAGCGACGGATAGGCCGGTCTGACCTTTGGCCAGGTTGGACCGGTAGAGCGCGTTTGAAGCCTTGGCGGTCGAATGACCGGCATAGGTGCGGATTAGCCAAGGGCGATCTTTCTGGGTCTCGGTCATGTCGGCCTCCTGAATCGGTTCGGCAATATTATTGCGCGTCCTACCTTATTGGCGACATTTTGCGCAAGGGTCAAGGCGCTGCGTTGCGGCGATCTATTCCGCTGCGTCTGCGAGAGGAAGAACCAAAAATGTGGTGGAGCGGTCCCAGATGTTCTTCGACTTGGACGACGAAACCAAACCGTCCATCCAACGCGTGGGCCCGTGGATTGGTGTCGATGACGTCCAGCCTGACCATTGGCCCCATTTGCCGTAGGCCACAACAACACCGCCCATCAAAAGGCAATCGGGTTGAACAGGCCGTTCCGGCAGTGACATCAGCGCAGCGCGCTATCAGGCGGCCAAAAACCCTTAAGAGGCTGTCATATCCTGACAGCCGTATGCAATCAGGGTGTAGTTTTGGGTTTTGGACCCGGCCAACTCGGCAGATTGCCCTAAGCATCCCGGGCAGTCAGGGCTTCATCCGGATCCAGAATTGGTGTGAGAAACGCCAGCGCCTTGTCCGTTGGTCCCAGCAATTTGCTCAGCTTGGCACCCAAGGTCTGCCATTTTAAACGCGGCGATTGCGGACCGCTCCACGTCCGAAAAACCACGCGAAATGTGAGTACAGGTCACAAATCGCTATATCGAATGCCGCAGAAGTTGCTACAAGGGGCGACATATGACCGGTACAATAACACTGCCCATCTGGTTGTTCCTGCTGATATTGTTGTTTGCGGTAGTGACCTTTGCTTCGCATTTCCTGTTCCCTTCGGTGCGCTGGTTTTTCCGGCGCAGGCTGGAACGGGCGGTCAAGAAGCTGAACGCTCGGTTGCAGCGGCCGATCGAACCATTCAAGCTGGCCCGGCGGCACGACATGATCCAACGGCTAAGTTATGATCCGGAGGTTATGGGCGCAGTAGCCGTCCATGCCCACGAAACCGGTGTGCCGGAGGCTGTGGCTTTTGAAGAGGCGCGACGCTATGCGCGGGAGATTGTGCCGTCTTTCTCGGCGTTCGTGTATTTTGGGTTCGCGATCCGGGCCGCGCGCTTAATCGGGACATCTTTATATCATGTGCGGTTGACGCATTTTGACGAACCAGCATTGCAGGCGGTGGACCGGGACGCGGCGGTGGTTTTTGTGATGAACCATCGCAGCAACGTGGATTACGTGCTGGTAACCTATCTAGCGGCGGAGCGGTCGGCGGTGGCCTATGCCGCGGGGGAGTGGGCGCGTGTCTGGCCCCTGAGCCGTTTCATCCGGGCGATGGGGGCGTATTCTATCCGGCGTAAGTCCCGTAATGAGCTGTATCGCCGAGTATTGGCAGCCTATGTGAGGCTGGCGACGCAGGCGGGCGTTACACAGGCCATGTTTCCCGAAGGTGGGTTGAGCCTGGACGGAGCGCTGGCGCCACCCAAGCTTGGGCTGCTGAAATACATTATAGATGCCTACAGTCCCGAGGGACGGGACGTGGTGTTTGTCCCTGCGGCGTTGAACTATGACCGCGTGCTGGAAGACCAGATCCTGATTTCTGCCGGGCAGAATGGCGAACGGCGATTCCAGGCGCGGATCGGCGTGGTGGCGCGGTCGTTCCTTCGGTTGCTTTGGCTGCGGCTGCGCGGGCGATATCAGCGGTTTGGATATGCCGGGGTCAGTTTTGGTGCGCCACTGTCTTTGCGCGCATTTGAGGCAGAACGGGCCGAACTGGATGCTGATGATCTAGCCTTGACGCTGATGGACAAGGTTGCCGGGATCGTTCCGATCCTGCCGGTCCCTTTGGTTTGCTGGTGGTTGACCACCAAGGGTCCTATGTCGCGCACGGCGTTGGAGCAAGGTTTTGCCGCTGTGGTGGATAGTTTGCCCAATACTCAGCTGTATTTGCCACGCAATGATATCGGGTATGCCGTGGAGGTCGGGCTGCGCACGCTTATACGTCGGGAGCTTATCGTGGAGGAGGACGGTGTATATCGCTTTGACGAGGCGCACCTTCCAATGCTGACCTACTATGCCAACTCCATTCGCCATCTCATGGGGCCTTTAACGTAGACTTTCTGCGGGCGCATCTAATTTTCTGCGGGCGCTGGGTCATAAAATTACCAAAATCCCGATCAAAGCTATTGCAATATTGCGCATGGGCCAATACCCATGCCGGACATTTTCGATTCTGCGCTGCGGCGGTCATCACAAGGAGACAGGCATGGCATTGGACACCAACGGCGGCATTGCCGCATATGACGCACCTGAAAAAGATCTTTACGAAATGGGTGAAATGCCCCCGATGGGCTATGTCCCAAAGCAGATGTACGCATGGGCCATTCGGCAGGAGCGCGAAGGCGAGCCGAACAAGGCGATGCAGCTGGAAGTCGTAGACGTCCCGACCCTGGATAGCCATGAAGTGCTGGTCCTGGTCATGGCTGCTGGCGTGAATTATAACGGTGTCTGGGCCTCGCTCGGCACGCCGATCAGCATGTTCGACGTTCACAAGCAGCCCTACCACATCGCCGGGTCTGACGCAGCTGGTATCGTTTGGGCTGTGGGCGACAAGGTGAAGAACTGGAAAGTGGGGGATGAGGTTGTCATCCATTGTAACCAGGACGATGGCGACGACGAACACTGCAACGGTGGCGATCCGATGTACTCGCCCAGCCAGCGGATTTGGGGATATGAAACCCCGAACGGGTCCTTTGCCCAGTTCACCAATGTGCAGGCCCAGCAACTGATGCCGCGGCCCAAGCACCTGACTTGGGAAGAGGCTGCTTGCTACACGCTGACGCTGGCTACTGCGTACCGGATGCTGTTTGGCCACGAACCGCATGATCTGAAGCCAGGCCAGAACGTACTGGTCTGGGGTGCATCGGGTGGTCTGGGGTCTTATGCGATTCAGCTGATCAACACGGCTGGTGCCAACGCAATTGGCGTGATCTCGGACGAAACCAAGCGTGATTTCGTCATGGACCTCGGTGCCAAAGGTGTCATCAACCGCAAGGATTTCAACTGCTGGGGCCAGCTGCCCACGGTCAATACGCCGGAATATGGCGAGTGGTTTAAGGAAGCTCGCAAGTTCGGCAAGGCGA